>NZ_WBKR01000581.1 GCF_008868155.1 Micromonospora sp. ALFpr18c | reverse complement strand
TCGCCGACGTCTCGGCCGAGGTCCTGGACAGCCTGTATCAGCGAGTCGGAGCGCGCCCGGCCGGACGGCCGTCACGCTCGACGATCTGGCGGGTCTGCACTGATACCGACGCCGACGTGTTGGACGCTGTGATCGCCGAGTGGACGGCGACCCAGCATGCCCGCAGCTGCGTCGACACGCCGACGCAGCTGCGACTGGACGGCAAGACTGTGCGCGGCGCCGTTGACGACGACGG
>NZ_WBKR01000580.1 GCF_008868155.1 Micromonospora sp. ALFpr18c | reverse complement strand
CCAGCAGGGCGCGGGCGGTGGCTGGCTCGCTGGTCTTGGCCCCGTCGGTGGGCGCCTGGGCGACGATGACACTGGCCGCACCCGATCGCGGCGGCCCTGCGAGGGCGGACATCAGGTGCAACTGATCCCCGTCGTCGTCAACGGCGCCGCGCACAGTCTTGCCGTCCAGTCGCAGCTGCGTCGGCGTGTCGACGCAGCTGCGGGCATGCTGGGTCGCCGTCCACTCGGCGATCAC
>NZ_WBKR01000579.1 GCF_008868155.1 Micromonospora sp. ALFpr18c | reverse complement strand
GATTCAAGAAACGAGCCATCCATCAACTCGAAGCCATGGGATACCGCGTCACCCTGGAGAACGCGTCGTGAAGCGAACCAACCGCCTCTGACGCGAAGGGAATCTTCGCGTCAGCGGGTTGGGCGTCGGCGGCGGGTAGGGATGTGACCAGGTAGGCGGTCTCGCGGCTGGTCTTGCCGCCGGTGGTGCGGGTACGGGTGATCCGGACGGCTTGCTGGGCGTGCGAGAACGCGATC
>NZ_WBKR01000578.1 GCF_008868155.1 Micromonospora sp. ALFpr18c | reverse complement strand
GATCGCGTTCTCGCACGCCCAGCAAGCCGTCCGGATCACCCGTACCCGCACCACCGGCGGCAAGACCAGCCGCGAGACCGCCTACCTGGTCACATCCCTACCCGCCGCTGACGCCCAACCCGCTGACGCGAAGATTCCCTTCGCGTCAGAGGCGGTTGGTTCGCTTCACGACGCGTTCTCCAGGGTGACGCGGTATCCCATGGCTTCGAGTTGATGGATGGCTCGTTTCTTGAATC
>NZ_WBKR01000577.1 GCF_008868155.1 Micromonospora sp. ALFpr18c | reverse complement strand
CGCCATGCTGCTGCGAGAAGGCAACGCCGGATCCAACACGGTCAGTGATCACATTCGGGTCCTCGCCGACGCGATCGAGCAGATCCCGGCGAAATACCGCCGGAAAATCCTCATCCGGGTCGACGGCGCCGGCGCCACCCACGACTTCCTCGAACACCTGCACGAGATGAACACCGCGTTCCGCACGGTCCGGTTCACCGTCGGGTGGACCATCACCGACGCCGACGAGACCGCGATCGCCGC
>NZ_WBKR01000576.1 GCF_008868155.1 Micromonospora sp. ALFpr18c | reverse complement strand
CGGCAGCGATGCACGCCGACGTCGGACCCCGGCGAGCGCTGCACATCCACGAGACCACCTTCCAGCCCGGCGACGTCGACCTTGACGCCCCCGGCGCGCTCGCCGAGGTGCACCGGCGACTAGCCCTGCATTCCGCACGTGGCTGATTGTCAACACCACTCGAGTGGGTCGATGTCGAGGAGTTCGAGGAGATGGAGTTGTAGGGGTGTGGGTTGAGGGATGGTGTGTGGGTTGCCGCTGGTCGC
>NZ_WBKR01000575.1 GCF_008868155.1 Micromonospora sp. ALFpr18c | reverse complement strand
ACCGACGGCAACCCGAACCGCGCACGCTGTCTCACAGCCCGGCACGCTGCCATCAGCCACCCTCACCACCAACCCGCCGCGCCGAAACCCGCCCACGATCACCCACGTGCGGAATGCAGGGCTAGCTATCGAGAGGTGCCGCCCGAGCCGCTCCGGGACCCGCGTATCACCCTGCTGGCTGACCTCGTACGCGGGCTGCTGGCTGACTACGAGAGCGCCACAGGGCGTGCAGCCCAGGGTGATGC
>NZ_WBKR01000574.1 GCF_008868155.1 Micromonospora sp. ALFpr18c | reverse complement strand
GCCCAGATCCAGGCCGGCCAAGGTCTCGGCGCTGACGTAGACCTTCGACGCCGGGGCCACGAACGTCACCTCGTCGGCGTGCATCGCGGTCAGGTTGTCGTAGGAGACCAGCTTCGTGTCCCCGATGATCAACATCCGGCGAGAGGTGGCGATCTCCTGCAACGCTTTCATCATCGGGATGACCTGGGCGACCTCGCCCGCGCCGCCGTCGTACGCCCGGTGGAAGACCGGTACCGCGCCGTCGGC
>NZ_WBKR01000573.1 GCF_008868155.1 Micromonospora sp. ALFpr18c | reverse complement strand
CCTGTCGCGGCACGTGGTGGTGGACCCACTGGCACTGGCCGCCGAGGCCGACCATCTCGCCACGGTCGGGGTACCCGACGCGCTCGACCGGCTGACCGTCGACGCCGACGCGCTGCTCGCCACCCCGACGAGGCACCCCGGGTCGCCGACTGCCATCGTCCGGCGGTGCTGCGTCGCAGGTTGACCGCCCTGCGGGACCGGCTGACCGCCGAACTGGGCCCGCTGGACGCCCCGCCGGTCGAGGAC
>NZ_WBKR01000572.1 GCF_008868155.1 Micromonospora sp. ALFpr18c | reverse complement strand
CGCGTTCGTCCTCGACGTGTACTCCCGCATGATCGTCGGCTGGCAGGTGTCCACGAGTCTCTATACGGATCTGGCTCTCGACGCGCTGAAGATGGCGATCTGGCGCCGCGAACATCAAGGCGCTGACGCGAAGATTCCCTTCGCGTCAGAGGCGGTTGGTTCGCTTCACGACGCGTTCTCCAGGGTGACGCGGTATCCCATGGCTTCGAGTTGATGGATGGCTCGTTTCTTGAATCGGTCGGGGTGC
>NZ_WBKR01000571.1 GCF_008868155.1 Micromonospora sp. ALFpr18c | reverse complement strand
TGCACCCCGACCGATTCAAGAAACGAGCCATCCATCAACTCGAAGCCATGGGATACCGCGTCACCCTGGAGAACGCGTCGTGAAGCGAACCAACCGCCTCTGACGCGAAGGGAATCTTCGCGTCAGGCGGTTGCGGGTGTCGCGTCGAGGATGCGGGGCGGTTCGGTGATCCGCAGCTTCGTGAGCAGGGCCTTTTGGGGCTGGGACAGCTCGGTGCGCTGGGCGAACGTGCCGGCGGGGCCGGTGAA
>NZ_WBKR01000570.1 GCF_008868155.1 Micromonospora sp. ALFpr18c | reverse complement strand
CGCGACCAGCGGCAACCCACACACCATCCCTCAACCCACACCCCTACAACTCCATCTCCTCGAACTCCTCGACATCGACCCACTCGAGTGGTGTTGACAATCAGCCACGTGCGGAATGCAGGGCTAGTTGGCCAGGGCATAGTCTCGGTTGAGTCGGGTGCGTTGGTGGAACCAGCGTGCTCGGGCTTGGTGGCGGCGTCGCCAGTTGCGCCAGTGGGTGTCGTGGTCGGTGGGTTTCGGTCGGTGCCA
>NZ_WBKR01000569.1 GCF_008868155.1 Micromonospora sp. ALFpr18c | reverse complement strand
CGTTCCGCGATCGGCACGCTCGTCGAACGCTCCAGCCGCTGCACGCTCCTGGTGCATCTGCCTCGGTTGCAGGGGTGGGGCGAGAAACCACCCGTGAAGAACGGTCCCTCGCTCGGCGGCTACGGCGGGCCTGTAGGGAGATCTGTGTAACGGAATATGTCGAATTTCCGTTAAGGCCGGTGGAGTCCGGCTAGCACAGATAGGACCGAGTGGATGAGTTATCCGATGGTGGGCCCGGGCGTGCGGGCT
>NZ_WBKR01000568.1 GCF_008868155.1 Micromonospora sp. ALFpr18c | reverse complement strand
CGACACGACGGCGTGAACGACACGCCACCATCCCGCGGCGCGGGCACCGAATCGACAGCAGGGATGACAGACTGCGCCATGACGAAGCTCCGGGTGGACCAGATCCGTGAGAAGACCTCGTCCTAACCTCCGCTATTCAGAGTAGATAGCGGGTATCGAGGGTGATCAAGGAAAGGTGCACCCGACCTGCAAGGATGTGGTTGTCTACGCCATGTCCTTTGTAGAAGCGGGTGCACCTTTCTGGTGAGCAA
>NZ_WBKR01000567.1 GCF_008868155.1 Micromonospora sp. ALFpr18c | reverse complement strand
GCGGGTCGGCTCGCGAACGGGATCAACACGGTGCATCTGGCGTATGTGCGTGAACGTGTCGGGCATGCGCTGATCGGGGCCCGGCAATGGATCCCGGCCGAGCACCTCACCGACCCGGACACCGCGGGAGCCTGTCCGAATTTCTGTGTAACGCCCTATCCTGTCTAACTATCGGACATCGATGGGGATGCGGCCTGGGAAGAAGATGTCCAAGGCGTTGAGGGCCTGCTTCCAGCCGTGGACGCCGGCGC
>NZ_WBKR01000566.1 GCF_008868155.1 Micromonospora sp. ALFpr18c | reverse complement strand
CGACCTCAACCCCACCGAGCAGGTGTGGTCACACCTCAAACGCAGCATCGGCAACCTCGCCGCCCGCGGCGTCGATCATCTCCAGGCGATCGTCAAGAACCGACTCAAACGCATCCAGTACCGGGCCAGGGCTATTGCGTTCTGGGGTAACTGCTGGTCACAGCGGTTATGAGGTCGTGTGAGCGACGGTCGGCGCGTCGGTTGGCGCGGGCGATGTTGGGTTCGCCGTGGATGTGGTGCCAGCCGATTGC
>NZ_WBKR01000565.1 GCF_008868155.1 Micromonospora sp. ALFpr18c | reverse complement strand
CGAAACACGTCGAAGGCACCCGCGCGAAGCTGAAACGCATGGTCAACCGCCAGGTCCTCACCGAAGACGAGCCCGGAGTATTCACCCTCGCCCAGAAACGGACCTAACACTCCGAACCACCCTCTCAAGACCAGGCCGCACGGCCATGTCGCATCGTATCTTCACCGGTATCCCACGACGCAGACTGGCCAAGCTGATCGCCGAACTGGCCGAGCCGTGGACCGCTCAGCAGGAGTCCCGGCTCCACGATC
>NZ_WBKR01000564.1 GCF_008868155.1 Micromonospora sp. ALFpr18c | reverse complement strand
GCCGACGGCGCGGTACCGGTCTTCCACCGGGCGTACGACGGCGGCGCGGGCGAGGTCGCCCAGGTCATCCCGATGATGAAAGCGTTGCAGGAGATCGCCACCTCTCGCCGGATGTTGATCATCGGGGGGGCCTGTAGGGAGATCTGTGTAACGGAATATGTCGAATTTCCGTTAAGGCCGGTGGAGTCCGGCTAGCACAGATAGGACCGAGTGGATGAGTTATCCGATGGTGGGCCCGGGCGTGCGGGCTGA
>NZ_WBKR01000563.1 GCF_008868155.1 Micromonospora sp. ALFpr18c | reverse complement strand
GCCCAGATCCAGGCCGGCCAAGGTCTCGGCGCTGACGTAGACCTTCGACGCCGGGGCCACGAACGTCACCTCGTCGGCGTGCATCGCGGTCAGGTTGTCGTAGGAGACCAGCTTCGTGTCCCCGATGGAGCCTGTCCGAATTTCTGTGTAACGCCCTATCCTGTCTAACTATCGGACATCGATGGGGATGCGGCCTGGGAAGAAGATGTCCAAGGCGTTGAGGGCCTGCTTCCAGCCGTGGACGCCGGCGCC
>NZ_WBKR01000562.1 GCF_008868155.1 Micromonospora sp. ALFpr18c | reverse complement strand
AGCCACCGACATGACCCGTGATCAAAACAGCCCGCCCGGTAGCGGCCGCCACGCCACGCCGCACATCCCACGAGTCCATACAGAACCGCAGGTCAACCCAAGATCAACTTAAGCTACGTGGCATTGGTTGTTGACCGCGAGGGCGACGGCTTCGAGGTCCTCATCGGACCACCTCGACAGGTCGGTGCCCTTCGGGAAGTACTGACGCAGCAGCCCGTTGGTGTTCTCGTTCGTCGGCCGCTGCCAGGGCGA
>NZ_WBKR01000561.1 GCF_008868155.1 Micromonospora sp. ALFpr18c | reverse complement strand
CGGATCTATCCGTTGCCGGGTCTGCTCGCGGTCGCGGTCGCGGCGGTGGTCTCGGGGCAGAGTCGGGTCGTGGAGATCACCGAGTGGGCCGCGGATCTGCCGGACGCGGTATGGGACCGCCTCGGGGGAGCCTGTCCGAATTTCTGTGTAACGCCCTATCCTGTCTAACTATCGGACATCGATGGGGATGCGGCCTGGGAAGAAGATGTCCAAGGCGTTGAGGGCCTGCTTCCAGCCGTGGACGCCGGCGCC
>NZ_WBKR01000560.1 GCF_008868155.1 Micromonospora sp. ALFpr18c | reverse complement strand
AAAAGGGCATCAGTCTAGACATCTGCATGATCGCCAGAAGGCCGCGCTCTTCTACGTACCCACCAAAACCGGCGTGACTATCACATAACCGAATATCCGGTCATAGCTCGATCTTGCGAATGCCCTGGGTCGACGGCGCCGGCGCCACCCACGACTTCCTCGAACACCTGCACGAGATGAACACCGCGTTCCGCACGGTCCGGTTCACCGTCGGGTGGACCATCACCGACGCCGACGAGACCGCGATCGCCGC
>NZ_WBKR01000559.1 GCF_008868155.1 Micromonospora sp. ALFpr18c | reverse complement strand
GTCGTGCAGCGTCAAGAACTCCATGATCACCTTGAGGGCTTCACCCGCTTCATCCGCCTCCACAGAGGCCACTCACCCCACGAAATCCCTGTTCAGCGCCCCGCGCCGCGAGAACGCAACAGCCCTGCGGGCCGAGCTGCGGTCGCTGTCGACTCGGGCTGACATCACCGCCACCAGCTTCGTGAACACCTACGAGTGGGGCGACTTCAAGGGTGACCCGCGTACGCTGATGGAGCGGTACTTCGACGCGCAC
>NZ_WBKR01000558.1 GCF_008868155.1 Micromonospora sp. ALFpr18c | reverse complement strand
GCACCTGTGGATCATGGAGTTGTCTAGGCTTCAAGATCCGCAATGGGTGCCGTGCTCGCCGTGTCATCATCGCTCATGGTCTCGGCGGGTCGCGTCGCCGCCCGCGAGGCTTGAGCAGACCGCAGCCCAGGGCGTTCGCAAGGTAGGGATATGCCCGTTCTAGGTGATTCCGAGTAGTTGTAGGGATCGGTGTGGGTTGCGGCTGTTCTTCCGGAGGGCTGGCGCGATGGAGGTGATGCCGGCCAGGCGGAGC
>NZ_WBKR01000557.1 GCF_008868155.1 Micromonospora sp. ALFpr18c | reverse complement strand
CTCAGCCCGCACGCCCGGGCCCACCATCGGATAACTCATCCACTCGGTCCTATCTGTGCTAGCCGGACTCCACCGGCCTTAACGGAAATTCGACATATTCCGTTACACAGATCTCCCTACAGGCCCCTTCCGTGACCTGATCCGCTCCATCCCCGGCGTCGGCATCGTCACCGCCGATGTGATCATCGCTGAGACCGGCGCCGACATGACCCGCTTCCCGACCGCGAAGCACCTGGCCTCGTGGGCCGGCACG
>NZ_WBKR01000556.1 GCF_008868155.1 Micromonospora sp. ALFpr18c | reverse complement strand
CGAGCACCTGAGCACTGCCCGTCCGCCGAGCCCACAAGTGAAGTAGAGAGCGGATACCACTCACAGTTACCTCGATGCCAGCCGAGCTGCGAACTCACGACAGTTCGATTACCTCACCCTGCCAGTCTCAACCCCGGGTTCCACGGGCCTCCGCATCAGGTTCGGCGGTCCGGCATCAGATCCACCGAGCCAGGACAACTGTCCTGTCCCGGTGCATCTGATACTCGGGCGAGCTCCTGACCAGTGGCTTATC
>NZ_WBKR01000555.1 GCF_008868155.1 Micromonospora sp. ALFpr18c | reverse complement strand
CATGGGTCTTCGCAAACTCCATGATCACCAACGGGTCGCACCCGTCCTACTTGGACCCTCACCCTCGCTGGATCCCACCCCAAACTCCCAGTTCAGACACCCTTCAACCGACTACGCAATAGCCCTGCGCCGCAGCCGGCCGGCGTCCAGGCGGCAGCGGGAACCACTCGGCCCTTTCGACGCCAACCCGGCCTCACCTTCGGCACGCCACCGCTTCCGCCAGCCGTACACCGCTGTCTGCGACACCCGCAAC
>NZ_WBKR01000554.1 GCF_008868155.1 Micromonospora sp. ALFpr18c | reverse complement strand
AAACGGCAGTACATGGGCTGTGCGGGTCGGCTCGCGAACGGGATCAACACGGTGCATCTGGCGTATGTGCGTGAACGTGTCGGGCATGCGCTGATCGGGGCCCGGCAATGGATCCCGGCCGAGCACCGAGCCTGTCCGAATTTCTGTGTAACGCCCTATCCTGTCTAACTATCGGACATCGATGGGGATGCGGCCTGGGAAGAAGATGTCCAAGGCGTTGAGGGCCTGCTTCCAGCCGTGGACGCCGGCGCCT
>NZ_WBKR01000553.1 GCF_008868155.1 Micromonospora sp. ALFpr18c | reverse complement strand
TCATCAACCGGACACAACCCGTCGATAACGTCACGAATCCGCAGCCGAGAACCGAACGCCGCGACCAACGGCAACGACCCCAACGCCTTCTCCACCGACGGCAACCCGAACCGCGCACGCTGTCTCAGAGGGTGGTTCGGAGTGTTAGGTCCGTTTCTGGGCGAGGGTGAATACTCCGGGCTCGTCTTCGGTGAGGACCTGGCGGTTGACCATGCGTTTCAGCTTCGCGCGGGTGCCTTCGACGTGTTTCGGT
>NZ_WBKR01000552.1 GCF_008868155.1 Micromonospora sp. ALFpr18c | reverse complement strand
CTCAGCCCGCACGCCCGGGCCCACCATCGGGTAACTCATCCACTCGGTCCTATCTGTGCTAGCCGGACTCCACCGGCCTTAACGGAAATTCGACATATTCCGTTACACAGATCTCCCTACAGGCCCCACCGCGGCGGGGATGGGCATCGCGGACGGGCTGACATTCCGGACCAAAGGGCAGCTGGCCATCGACATCTGCACCGACGCATACGCTGACGGCGTCGTCTTCGACTTCGCCTGCGGCGACGAGGTC
>NZ_WBKR01000551.1 GCF_008868155.1 Micromonospora sp. ALFpr18c | reverse complement strand
CGCCATGCTGCTGCGAGAAGGCAACGCCGGATCCAACACGGTCAGTGATCACATTCGGGTCCTCGCCGACGCGATCGAGCAGATCCCGGCGAAATACCGCCGGAAAATCCTCATCCGGGTCGACGGCCAGGGCGTTCGCAAGGTAGAGATATGCCCGTTCTAGGTGATTCCTAGTAGTTGTTGGGATCGGCGCGGGTTTCGGCTGTTCTTTCATAGGGCTGGCGCGATGGATGCGACGCCGGCCAGGCGGAGCA
>NZ_WBKR01000550.1 GCF_008868155.1 Micromonospora sp. ALFpr18c | reverse complement strand
GCCTGTCAAACGCGCAGGTCAGGACGAGTGCATCTGCAACCCTCGCGGCAAGGAGAGCATTCACGAGGTCTACAGTCGGCGAAACCGCTACTCATGCGGCCAGCAGCGCAAACCTCGGCCGCAGGCCCAGGGCTATTGCGTAGTCGGTTGAAGGGTGTCTGAACTGGGAGTTTGGGGTGGGATCCAGCGAGGGTGAGGGTCCAAGTAGGACGGGTGCGACCCGTTGGTGATCATGGAGTTTGCGAAGACCCATG
>NZ_WBKR01000549.1 GCF_008868155.1 Micromonospora sp. ALFpr18c | reverse complement strand
TATTAAAGGGTGGACCGATTCCCTCTCCGGCGGCAGCAAGCGGCAAGCCCGGACGGAGGATGATGGTGCGAGCGTCGGACCGTCTGTTGCTGCTCCAGCGTCGCGTTCGGACAGGCCTCAGCGGATAGCCGCTTCCACGGGTGAGCGAACACGGCGGCCGGCACGTGCCGCCGCGACTGCGTCCTTCACCGGTACGCCCCACTCATCTGCGGCATCTGTTCCCGGCTCATCGTCTCCAGCCCTCTCGCCATCTG
>NZ_WBKR01000548.1 GCF_008868155.1 Micromonospora sp. ALFpr18c | reverse complement strand
CAGCGCGGTCAGTTCGGGCGGGAGGGAGACCGGACCGGCCGTCCGGGCGGCGGCCACCGCGTCGGCCAGGTCCGGCCCGAACTCGGCGACCCGCGGCGCGACCGAGGCGGTCACCGTGAGGTGCACGACTGAGGTTCCCCCGATAACGCGGAGGCGTTCGGCGTCGCTGCTGGTGGTGCCCGGCCGGCGCCGGTCTCGGCCTTCTTCACCCACGTGCGCAACGTCTCGGGATGAACCCCGAGTTGGCCCGCGAT
>NZ_WBKR01000547.1 GCF_008868155.1 Micromonospora sp. ALFpr18c | reverse complement strand
GCTCAGCCCGCACGCCCGGGCCCACCATCGGGTAACTCATCCACTCGGTCCTATCTGTGCTAGCCGGACTCCACCGGCCTTAACGGAAATTCGACATATTCCGTTACACAGATCTCCCTACAGGCCCGACCCAGGTTCTCCAGCTTCGACTCCTGCAAACTCGTCGCGATCGAGATCACCGCGGCGCGTTCGGGCAGGCCGGCCTTCTTCGTCGCGGCGATGATCGCCTTGACGTTCGCGGTCTGCTCACCGTT
>NZ_WBKR01000546.1 GCF_008868155.1 Micromonospora sp. ALFpr18c | reverse complement strand
CTGCTACAGATCTTGCGCCACCACAGCGACGGTGACGGAGATCCGGGAGCAAAAGGTCAGGTTTGTCCACTGTGGGTCGGGGTGATCTTCGCGGGTCGGGGGCGTAGGCCGGAGGGATGAGGTATCCGGGAGTGTCAAGTTAACGGCTGATCTTGGTTGTTGAGGTGGTCAGTCGTTGGCCGGGGTGAGCCGGCCCTCGAAGGCGATCTGGAAGGCGTTCAGGGGTGCTTTCCAGCGCATGGTCCAGCGGCGGC
>NZ_WBKR01000545.1 GCF_008868155.1 Micromonospora sp. ALFpr18c | reverse complement strand
CTCAGCCCGCACGCCCGGGCCCACCATCGGGTAACTCATCCACTCGGTCCTATCTGTGCTAGCCGGACTCCACCGGCCTTAACGGAAATTCGACATATTCCGTTACACAGATCTCCCTACAGGCCCCCTGGATCCCGGCCGAGCACCTCACCGACCCGGACACCGCGGCGGGGATGGGCATCGCGGACGGGCTGACATTCCGGACCAAAGGGCAGCTGGCCATCGACATCTGCACCGACGCATACGCTGACGGCG
>NZ_WBKR01000544.1 GCF_008868155.1 Micromonospora sp. ALFpr18c | reverse complement strand
TCAGCCCGCACGCCCGGGCCCACCATCGGATAACTCATCCACTCGGTCCTATCTGTGCTAGCCGGACTCCACCGGCCTTAACGGAAATTCGACATATTCCGTTACACAGATCTCCCTACAGGCCCGCTCCTTGGTGCATCTGCCTCGGTTGCAGGGGTGGGGCGAGAAACCACCCGTGAAGAACGGTCCCTCGCTCGGCGGCTACGGCGCCATCGCGATGAACACCGCGCTGACAGCATCGATGACGAAGCTGCCCCA
>NZ_WBKR01000543.1 GCF_008868155.1 Micromonospora sp. ALFpr18c | reverse complement strand
TCGGCGGCGATCTGGGCGACGGTGTGTACCCGGCGGCCGTCGGGGCCGGTCTCCTCGTACATCTCCTGCGCGATCTTCGCCTGACGCGGAGTCAGCTTCGGCTTCTGCCCGCCGGTGCGGCCGCGGGACCGGGCGGCACGGCCGTTTCATGATCACGATGTGAGGCCGAGGATGGTGAATGGCCTGGTCATGTTGCGGGCTGCCCAGCGGGTGGCTTCGGTGATGTCGGGTCGGCCGGCCAGGCGTAGGGCGTTGATGGCG
>NZ_WBKR01000542.1 GCF_008868155.1 Micromonospora sp. ALFpr18c | reverse complement strand
AATCGGCTACCACCGCACCAACGGTGCAACCAACATCGCCGAAGCCACCCGACGCGCCAACCACCGCCCACACGACCTCATCGACGCCGTGACCAGGAGTAACCCCACTACGCAATAGCCCTGGCCGCAGGCCGTACGAAGACTGTCTTGTATTCGCATCAGATCGAATACGCGGCGGAAGTAGCTTCCAGACCAAAAGCAACGCCAAGATGGGCCTTCGCGCGAACGGTTCGAGCCCGAGATCGTCATTCCGTGGGAGCATGGAT
>NZ_WBKR01000541.1 GCF_008868155.1 Micromonospora sp. ALFpr18c | reverse complement strand
ACCGACCGCCGACGCCGGATCCCGCCGGGCCTCGACCGCCAACCGGGTCGCACGCTCACGCAACTCATCGTTGTACTTCTTCGGTGCAGGCATCGCCGGTGTTCCTCCAGGATTCGATGTCTCCATCTAACCCGGGGCGGAACAAAGATCGGCGAGCGTGAGGTCCTCGCCGCGATGCTGCAGGTCGAGGCGGGCGTGGTGGCCGAACACGACGGGATCCTGCTGATCAGTGACAAAGGCTTCGCCTCCAAGCCGTTCGAGCGGCAGCTGG
>NZ_WBKR01000540.1 GCF_008868155.1 Micromonospora sp. ALFpr18c | reverse complement strand
CCGCGATCGGCTGGCACCGCATCAACGGCGACACCAACATCGCCCGCGCCAACCGCCGCTCCGACCGCCGATCACACGACCTCATCGACGCCGTGACCAGCAGTTACACCAACACGCAATGACCCTGATCCGGAGCCCGACCGCAACCTGAGCAGACACGGTGGCTCCGGCCCCGAAGCAAACAATCGGAACACCACGAGCCGCCGCTAGTAAAAAGATCTCAATCGGCGTCGGCGCACCGCGCCTCGCCCCAGTGCCCAGGGCCCCGGGGTA
>NZ_WBKR01000539.1 GCF_008868155.1 Micromonospora sp. ALFpr18c | reverse complement strand
CGCCGGGGCGTTGCCCGGGCTGAGCGAACTCTGGCCCAAGGCCCCCCGGCAGGCCCTCGCCAAGCTGCACGTCCTCGCCGCCCGCGACATCGTGCCGGAGGCCGAGCTGGGCCGTCCGGTGACCGACCCGGTGGTGGCCACCCGGTTGGACGGCCTGGCCGGGCTGGTCGCCGGTGGCACGAAGGTGTCGCCGCTGGTGCTCGCCGCCGTCGTACACGGGGAGTTGCTGAACCTACGCCCGTTCGCCGGTCCGTCCGGCGTGGTGGCCCGCGGTGCCGCCCGC
>NZ_WBKR01000538.1 GCF_008868155.1 Micromonospora sp. ALFpr18c | reverse complement strand
CAACGCCGCTGGATCACCCGCTGGAAAGCCGCCCTGAACGCCTTCGAGATCACCTTCGAAGGCCGCCTGTCCGCAGGCCGCAAGTAACCCATCAAGATCCAGTTACACCGTTAAGTTGACAGTCCCCGCCGCGATGGAACACGCGTTACGGCCTCGTCGGAAGATCCGTCCAGGAATTAACGCTAAGGATGATCTTGGGGGTGGGGCGGCGAGCGCGTGGTGAGGGCCCGTACGGTGTCCGGCTGTGCCCGTCGAGTTCCTATCCGATGATCAGGCCGTCGCGTA
>NZ_WBKR01000537.1 GCF_008868155.1 Micromonospora sp. ALFpr18c | reverse complement strand
ATTCGGAGTCGACCACGACGAACCCCATCACGATCCACCCGAACACCGGCGGACCGCAACCACCAACCAGCACCGAATCTTCGCGCACCATGCTGCGCCTCGAAGACGGCGCCGTGTTGCTGACCTGCGCAAACTGGTCCATCACTCGGACAGGGGAGTCCAGGGCGAATTCAACTGATCGTCGCAACACCTTGATCACGGAGGTTTGCGATGGGGCGCGGGAAGAAGCAGATTCCTGAGGTGCCGGCTGGCGGGCGGCGACAGTGGGCGTCGGATCGGGCGTTGCGG
>NZ_WBKR01000536.1 GCF_008868155.1 Micromonospora sp. ALFpr18c | reverse complement strand
GCCGCCGCTGGACCATGCGCTGGAAAGCACCCCTGAACGCCTTCCAGATCGCCTTCGAGGGCCGGCTCACCCCGGCCAACGACTGACCACCTCAACAACCAAGATCAGCCGTTAACTTGACACTCCCCTATGCCCCTGGCCAACTAGCAAATGGCGGCTGCCGTACTAGGTTGGAAGCAGTCCCAGCAGGGGTCATGGCTGCGATAGAAGGGCTGTTCAGCAGGGCTGTAAAGACCTCGCGGGCCAGGTATCGCTTGAGGCAGCGGATGATCTCGCGCTTGGTCTTGCCCTC
>NZ_WBKR01000535.1 GCF_008868155.1 Micromonospora sp. ALFpr18c | reverse complement strand
CACCCGCGTCTGGGCAACCAGAGCCGACGCCCGGCGGGATGTCTTCGCCTACCTCACCTACTACAATCATCAACGTCTACACTCGACACTCAACCACCGCACGCCCCACGAAACGCGTGCCTGCTACGTCAAGCCCACGCCCTCGCGGCATGAAACCCCGGTGACCGGTCCCAGGGTGGAACTTCAGGCATCTCCACCGTGCTGGCCAGGCCGGGATTCGATCCGGTCCATGACCGGGGCCGGGTCCTGACTGACATCGCGTGTTCGATCGCCGCTGGCGGGACAGACGTGTACGACATCGAGGCGCTACGGG
>NZ_WBKR01000534.1 GCF_008868155.1 Micromonospora sp. ALFpr18c | reverse complement strand
TTGGCATAGCCCAGATGATCCCGCAGCTCGGCCCGCAGCCCCCGCTCCAGGACCGCCTTCACCAACTCCGACAGGAACCCACCCGGCCCGGTCAACCGCAGCCCATCGCCCTTGACCTGCGCCAAGACCGCGTCCAACGCCTGCTCCCCGACCAGCTCAGCCACCGCCCGACGAGCCGCCGCGCCCGCAGCCGCCTCGTCCAAGCCCTGCCCGGCCAACGGCAGCCGCGGCCCGTCGGCAGCGATCCGATCGACCAACTCCGCGAACTCACCAGCATCATCGCGCTCAGCCCGCACGCCCGGGCCCACCATCGG
>NZ_WBKR01000533.1 GCF_008868155.1 Micromonospora sp. ALFpr18c | reverse complement strand
GTGGGAGATCCGGGCGGCGTTCGGGTACCGCGACTTCGCCGACCCGGGGGTACACGACCCGCTCGTGGAGTTCGTGTCCGCCCGGGCCTGGATCCACGCCGAGGGCGCGGTGGCGCTGTTCGAGCAGACCAAGGCGTGGCTGCGCCGCGGGCGGGTGCCTACTGGGGGGCGGCCTGCCGGGGCATACTGCTGAACCCTTGAGCGGATTATTACGTTACATGCATGACTGCTAGCCTGGAAACGGATTTTCCTGGCGAGAGAAGCAAAGGAAAACGACGCATGCCCCCCAAATTCGACGATGCAACTGTACGCTC
>NZ_WBKR01000532.1 GCF_008868155.1 Micromonospora sp. ALFpr18c | reverse complement strand
ACCGCAGCCGTCCCAGCAACTCACCCGCGGTCCGGGCCGCCCGGGCAGCCTCTATGCTGGCAGCAGCAGCCGCCTTCGATCTTGTTGTCTTCACAAACACATGATCAACGGGCGGCTGCGTCCATGTCGGACGCCGCCCCCACCACATCCCAGCAGGTCAGACTGCTAATGGCGGCTGCCGTACTAGTACGGCAGCCGCCATTTGCTAGTTGGCCAGGGCATAGTCTCGGTTGAGTCGGGTGCGTTGGTGGAACCAGCGTGCTCGGGCTTGGTGGCGGCGTCGCCAGTTGCGCCAGTGGGTGTCGTGGTCGGTGGGTTTCGGTCGGTGCCA
>NZ_WBKR01000531.1 GCF_008868155.1 Micromonospora sp. ALFpr18c | reverse complement strand
GCCGCCGCTGGACCATGCGCTGGAAAGCACCCCTGAACGCCTTCCAGATCGCCTTCGAGGGCCGGCTCACCCCGGCCAACGACTGACCACCTCAACAACCAAGATCAGCCGTTAACTTGACACTCCCCACCCTTACCCGCGTCGCGGGAGGTGCTCGGGCCTTCGATCGCGGCTCGTGCTACTGCCCGTTGGTGTCGAGCAGGCGGTCCAGCATGGTGATGATCTGGTCGAGCTTGGCGCTGTGGTCCTGTCGCAGCGCGGCGACTGTTTCGCCGAGTTCACGCAAGGCGGTGGTGTGTTCGACCTGGGTGATGGACAGGGCCTGGACGAGTTG
>NZ_WBKR01000530.1 GCF_008868155.1 Micromonospora sp. ALFpr18c | reverse complement strand
CTTTGCCGACATAAACAAATCGAGTCGCCGGGCTCGTCGTGAGCACCGTGAACCTACGGACGAGATACCTCGTTGTAAGAGATGTACAACCAACTATAAAGGAGTGAAGTGACTCAAGATCGACCGCCTGCCTCGGCCCTCCCGACAGGGCTGTTGCGTTCTCGCGGCGCGGGGCGCTGAACAGGGATTTCGTGGGGTGAGTGGCCTGTGTGGAGGCGGATGAAGCGGGTGAAGCCCTCAAGGTGATCATGGAGTTCTTGACGCTGCACGACCACCGAGGAACTCCACCCGCCGATGACATCATCTCTGATCTCCGCACTGACCGTGACAACCCC
>NZ_WBKR01000529.1 GCF_008868155.1 Micromonospora sp. ALFpr18c | reverse complement strand
TGATCGCTGGCGACACGGATCCGGCCGCGCTCGCGGATCTGGCCAAACGTCGGCTCCGGTCGAAGATCCCGCAGCTGACCGAAGCGTTGAACGGCCGGTTCACCGAGCACCACGCGTTCCTCGCCCGCGTGCACCTGGACCTGATCGACCGGCACACGGCGGCGATCAACAGGCTCACCGAGCGGATCGAGGTGATGATGGAGCCCTTTCAGGGCTTCCGTGACCTGATCCGCTCCATCCCCGGCGTCGGCATCGTCACCGCCGATGTGATCATCGCTGAGACCGGCGCCGACATGACCCGCTTCCCGACCGCGAAGCACCTGGCCTCGTGGGCCGGCACG
>NZ_WBKR01000528.1 GCF_008868155.1 Micromonospora sp. ALFpr18c | reverse complement strand
GTGGAGGTGTACTGGGCGAGTTCAATCGGTTGTTGCAACACCGGGCTGTTCCAGCGAGCTTAGCTGTTCGGCGAAGACCTCGGCCGGGGTCTTCCAGCCAAGGCTCTTGCGGGGCCGGTTGTTGACCCAATGCCACGTAGCTTAAGTTGATCATGTTGTGTGGGGTCGAAGACGGTAGATGTGAACGGTGGCTGGGTCTGGGTGGCGGATGCTGGTCGGCTCGTCGCGATTCTTGACGCGGTAGCTGTTGTGGCGGGCTCGTTTGACGGCGCGGGGGCAGGTGCGTTCCCGGCGTTCGGGGATCAGCAGGGCGGCGAGGCCGGCGAGGTGGGCCGGTAGTTGG
>NZ_WBKR01000527.1 GCF_008868155.1 Micromonospora sp. ALFpr18c | reverse complement strand
TCTTGGCGCAGGTCAAGGGCGATGGGCTGCGGTTGACCGGGCCGGGTGGGTTCCTGTCGGAGTTGGTGAAGGCGGTCCTGGAGCGGGGGCTGCGGGCCGAGCTGCGGGATCATCTGGGCTATGCCAAGCACGATCCGGCGGGCAAGGGGTCGGGCAACTCGCGCAACGGGAGCACCGCGAAGACGGTGCAGACCGAGATCGGGCCGGTCGAGGTGAAGGTGCCCCGGGATCGGGCGGGCACGTTCACTCCGATGCTGCTGCCGAAGAATGCCCGCCGCCTCGGTGGCCTCTCGGATGTGGTCATCAGTTTGTATGCCGGTGGGATGACCGTGCGGGACATCGCG
>NZ_WBKR01000526.1 GCF_008868155.1 Micromonospora sp. ALFpr18c | reverse complement strand
TGATCGCTGGCGACACGGATCCGGCCGCGCTCGCGGATCTGGCCAAACGTCGGCTCCGGTCGAAGATCCCGCAGCTGACCGAAGCGTTGAACGGCCGGTTCACCGAGCACCACGCGTTCCTCGCCCGTGTGCACCTGGACCTGATCGACCGGCACACGGCGGCGATCAACAGGCTCACCGAGCGGATCGAGGTGATGATGGAGCCCTTTCAGGGCTTCCGTGGAGCCTGTCCGAATTTCTGTGTAACGCCCTATCCTGTCTAACTATCGGACATCGATGGGGATGCGGCCTGGGAAGAAGATGTCCAAGGCGTTGAGGGCCTGCTTCCAGCCGTGGACGCCGGCG
>NZ_WBKR01000525.1 GCF_008868155.1 Micromonospora sp. ALFpr18c | reverse complement strand
TGATGGCCCGGATCGAGCGACACGAACAGAAAGAGCAGAACCCCCAGCAACCCACCGGCTGCGATCACCAGCCTGCCGCACTGGCCCTGACCGCATAACCCCCGAAGGATTTACGGAGCGGACCACTTAGAGCGACCGGCAATAGGCGTTACTTGAGTCGGCGGGTGGTGGGTCGGGTGTCCCAGCGGTAGAGCGTGCGGGCTCGTTGGATGAGTTGATGGATGGTGACGATCGCTGCGGCCAGGTACAGGTAGAAGTCGATGATCTGGGCGTTGCGGTCGGTGCAGCGGCGGATCTTGCCGAAGCCGTTCATCCAGGAGTTGGTTCTCTCCACGACCCAGCGTTT
>NZ_WBKR01000524.1 GCF_008868155.1 Micromonospora sp. ALFpr18c | reverse complement strand
GCCGCTGGACCATGCGCTGGAAAGCACCCCTGAACGCCTTCCAGATCGCCTTCGAGGGCCGGCTCACCCCGGCCAACGACTGACCACCTCAACAACCAAGATCAGCCGTTAACTTGACACTCCCCGCGCCAACGAGCTTGGTTCTGCAAGGGCCGGTCATCTGGTTTCCGACAGTCACCGGAGCGGTCCGCCTAGCTAATCTGGCCGCCCACCCGTGGGCGCACGGGCGTTTCAAGATCATCTTACGGTGGGTAGTGGTCACCACGTCGGCGTGTCGAATGGGGACGAAGCTCCGTTAGGACGAGGTCTTCTCACGGATCTGGTCCACCCGGAGCTTCGTCATGGCG
>NZ_WBKR01000523.1 GCF_008868155.1 Micromonospora sp. ALFpr18c | reverse complement strand
GACCCGTCGTGGTGGAGAAGTTTTCCACCGGCAGGGCGAAGAAAGCCCGGTATGCCAGGGAATGTCCGTCGACGAGAAGCAGGCGCGGCGTCGTAGCTGTCACGGCAGCGACTCTAGTCCGTCGCACCGACATCCCCGGCCTGCGGCACCGGGCGACCCGAGGCGAAAACGGACGCCCGGCCCGAACGGCGACGGCCGGTCATCCCCCGCGGGGGATGACCGGCCGTCGCACGGGTAACTCAGGCCACGCCGAGGTACGCCTCCTTGACCGCCGGGTCGTGCAGGAGCTCCTGGCCGGTGCCCTCCTTGACGATCCGGCCGGTCTCCAGCACGTACCCCCGGTGCGCCCG
>NZ_WBKR01000522.1 GCF_008868155.1 Micromonospora sp. ALFpr18c | reverse complement strand
GCGCGGTGCCGGCCAGCACCGACCGGGCAGCGGTCTCGGCGTCGATGGCGTCGGTCTTACCGCGCCGGCGGCGAGTCTGACGGTTCGGACGGACGACCTCCATCACCGAGATGCCCTGATCAAGCAAATGCCGGGTCAACCCGGCGCCGTAGCTGCCGGTGCCCTCGACGCCGGCTTGGTCGATCGGGCCGAGTTCCTGCGCCCACGCCGTCAGCTGGGCGTGCCCGGCCGCGATGTCCCGCACGGTCATCCCACCGGCATACAAACTGATGACCACATCCGAGAGGCCACCGAGGCGGCGGGCATTCTTCGGCAGCAGCATCGGAGTGAACGTGCCCGCCCGATCCCGGGGCACC
>NZ_WBKR01000521.1 GCF_008868155.1 Micromonospora sp. ALFpr18c | reverse complement strand
CTCTGCTGGCAACGCCTGAACGCCCTACCCACACCCACCTGACCAGCAACAACCGTCCCAGCGAGCCGGAAAGGGCCGCACCCCGGGAATCGGAGACCCGGCACACCGTCGTGACAGACGACGCACACACCTCACACCATAAGGGACAAAACGGTCAAGCCGAAAGCCGTACCAAGGGATCAACCTCCGCTATTCAGAGTAGATAGCGGGTATCGAGGGTGATCAAGGAAAGGTGCACCCGACCTGCAAGGATGTGGTTGTCTACGCCATGTCCTTTGTAGAAGCGGGTGCACCTTTCTGGTGAGCAAGTCTATCGGGTGGGATGACCGGCTGTCGGTGACGGCCACAGATAAGAACCTCGTC
>NZ_WBKR01000520.1 GCF_008868155.1 Micromonospora sp. ALFpr18c | reverse complement strand
CAGCCGCCTCGTCCAAGCCCTGCCCGGCCAACGGCAGCCGCGGCCCGTCGGCAGCGATCCGATCGACCAACTCCGCGAACTCACCAGCATCATCGCGCTCAGCCCGCACGCCCGGGCCCACCATCGGGTAACTCATCCACTCGGTCCTATCTGTGCTAGCCGGACTCCACCGGCCTTAACGGAAATTCGACATATTCCGTTACACAGATCTCCCTACAGGCCCCGAGCACCTCACCGACCCGGACACCGCGGCGGGGATGGGCATCGCGGACGGGCTGACATTCCGGACCAAAGGGCAGCTGGCCATCGACATCTGCACCGACGCATACGCTGACGGCGTCGTCTTCGACTTCGCCTGCGGCGACGAGGTC
>NZ_WBKR01000519.1 GCF_008868155.1 Micromonospora sp. ALFpr18c | reverse complement strand
GACGGTGTGGCGCGCGCCCGGTGGCGAGTGCTACCGGGTTTGGACCGGATCGGCAGACTCCCTGGTCGTGACTTTGCAGCCGGTCAGGCAGGACCCGGATACGCGCGAGTGGTGCACCGGTGAAGGGAATCAGGTCGACGTGGACGGAGACCTGTTCCGGGCTAGCCCTGCATTCCGCACGTGGGTGATCGTGGGCGGGTTTCGGCGCGGCGGGTTGGTGGTGAGGGTGGCTGATGGCAGCGTGCCGGGCTGTGAGAGGGTGGTTCGCAGTGAATTGATCTGATCTATGCGTTGCGTCCGGTTGGAGGCCTTTCGGTAGGTCCGCCATGGATAGCGACTGGTCGATTTGTGGGATGTGAGCTTTAGTCGTGACTGT
>NZ_WBKR01000518.1 GCF_008868155.1 Micromonospora sp. ALFpr18c | reverse complement strand
GTTCGCCGGTGGTGTGTTCGCCGGTCCGATCGCCGCCCACGCCGCCACCCCGGCCGTGGACGCCAAGCCCGTCGCGGTGGCGGTGCAGACCGGTGCGCCGAAGCCGCAGGGCGAGCAGTCGCACATCACCCTCAACGGTGAGCAGACCGCGAACGTCAAGGCGATCATCGCCGCGACGAAGAAGGCTGGCCTGCCCGAACGCGCCGCGGTGATCTCGATCGCGACGAGCTTGCAGGAGTCGAAGCTGGAGAACCTCGGCCACCTGGGTGACGCCAACGACCACGACTCGTTGGGCCTGTTCCAGCAGCGCCCGAGCTCCGGTTGGGGCACGCCGGAACAGATCACCGACCCGGCCTACTCCACCACCGCGTTCCTCAAGGGCCTCA
>NZ_WBKR01000517.1 GCF_008868155.1 Micromonospora sp. ALFpr18c | reverse complement strand
CTTTGCCGACATAAACAAATCGAGTCGCCGGGCTCGTCGTGAGCACCGTGAACCTACGGACGAGATACCTCGTTGTAAGAGATGTACAACCAACTATAAAGGAGTGAAGTGACTCAAGATCGACCGCTTGCCCCGGCCCTCCCGACTTCACATAACCTCGCGGCCATGGCGCCCCCACCGCCCAACCTCGATCCGTCAGAGGGTATTGATCCCTTGGTACGGCTTTCGGCTTGACCGTTTTGTCCTTTATGGTGTGAGGTGTGTGCGTCGTCTGTCACGACGGTGTGCCGGGTCTCCGATTCCCGGGGTGCGGCCCTTTCCGGCTCGCTGGGACGGTTGTTGCTGGTCAGGTGGGTGTGGGTAGGGCGTTCAGGCGTTGCCAGCAGAG
>NZ_WBKR01000516.1 GCF_008868155.1 Micromonospora sp. ALFpr18c | reverse complement strand
ACCGCAGCCGTCCCAGCAACTCACCCGCGGTCCGGGCCGCCCGGGCAGCCTCTATGCTGGCAGCAGCAGCCGCCTTCGATCTTGTTGTCTTCACAAACACATGATCAACGGGCGGCTGCGTCCATGTCGGACGCCGCCCCCACCACATCCCAGCAGGTCAGACTGCTAATGGCGGCTGCCGTACTAGCAAATGGCGGCTGCCGTACTAGCCTCCGCTATTCAGAGTAGATAGCGGGTATCGAGGGTGATCAAGGAAAGGTGTACCCGACCTGCAAGGATGTGGTTGTCTACGCCATGTCCTTTGTAGAAGCGGGTGCACCTTTCTGGTGAGCAAGTCTATCGGGTGGGATGACCGGCTGTCGGTGACGGCCACAGATAAGAACCTCGTC
>NZ_WBKR01000515.1 GCF_008868155.1 Micromonospora sp. ALFpr18c | reverse complement strand
CGGGCCCCGATCAGCGCATGCCCGACACGTTCACGCACATACGCCAGATGCACCGTGTTGATCCCGTTCGCGAGCCGACCCGCACAGCCCATGTACTGCCGTTTCACTCCACACGTCGCCGTGCCCTGTTTGGCCTGGCCGGTCTCGTCCAGCGCGGCGATCCGCAACCCCCGCCGCGCTCGGCGCCCGGCTACGGCGTCCAGGCCGGCCACCACGAACCCGCGTACCTGACTCATCGCGGCAGCCTCGTCCCACCGTGCGCGGTTGAGCAACCGCTGGGTGCGATCCGGCGTGCGGTCCCCGGCCTGTTGCGCGATCGTCCACCCGTTCCGCTTCGGGATATCGCTGACCAGCGCCGATACGTACCGGCCCGCGTGCTGCCAGGTCTGCGTCCGTGCGAAACACGACCGCAGCCG
>NZ_WBKR01000514.1 GCF_008868155.1 Micromonospora sp. ALFpr18c | reverse complement strand
TGCCTGCTCGACGGCCGTGCCGGGGCGGGTCGCTAGCGTGGCGGGGTGACCACCGATCCGCTCGCCCCGCTGCTCGCGCTCGCCGACATCGCCACGGCCGTCGAGCAGGCACGCGAGCGTTTCGACCAGGCGCTCGGGCACCGTGCGCTGCGTCGCCACGGCGGCCAGGTCGCGGCCGAGGTCAGCCTGCGTTCCGCGGTGGCCAGCGCCGCCCTCGAAGGGGCCGTCCACGAGCGCGAGGAGGTCCGGGCCGGCACCGTCACCGACCCCGTACTCCAAGGGGCACTGCGGGTCGCCGGGGCGTTGCCCGGGCTGAGCGAACTCTGGCCCAAGGCCCCCCGGCAGGCCCTCGCCAAGCTGCACGTCCTCGCCGCCCGCGACATCGTGCCGGAGGCCGAGCTGGGCCGTCCGGTGACCGAC
>NZ_WBKR01000513.1 GCF_008868155.1 Micromonospora sp. ALFpr18c | reverse complement strand
AGCACGGCGCTGATCTGATCGATGTGTCCAGCGGCGGCCTCGTCGCACACCAGCGCATCAGCGTGTTCCCCGGGTACCAGGTCCCCCTCGCTGAGGGCGTGCGCCAGGGCGGTCGGATCCCCGTCTCCGCGGTGGGCCTCATCACGGCGGCCGCTCAGGCGGAACAGGTGCTCGCCGATGGTGCGGCCGATGCGATCTTCGCCGGACGAGAGTGGCTGCGCGACCCGCACTTCGCCCTCCGCGCAGCGCACGAGCTCGACGCCGAGGTCTCCTGGCCGCCGCAGTACGAGCGCGCCCGCCCGCGCTGAGCACCGAACGACGAAGGCCGCCGACCCGTAGACGGATCGGCGGCCTTCGTCGTTCGAGTGGACGATCAGCGTGCGCGGAAGCGTCGTGTCGCGTCCTGCACCTCTCCGACCAGT
>NZ_WBKR01000512.1 GCF_008868155.1 Micromonospora sp. ALFpr18c | reverse complement strand
CGGCGTCGTCGGTGGGGAAGTGCCCACGATTCTTGATCACTTTGCGGATCTGGTAGTTGAAGCTTTCGATGGCGTTGGTGGTGTAGATGATCCGGCGGACCTCGGGCGGGAACGCGAGGAACGGGGTCAGGGCATTCGCAAGGTCGAGCTTTGACCGTTTAGTTACTTTTGGGGTAGTCACGCCGGTTCGGGCCGGTACGTGGAAGAGCGCGGTCTTCTGGTGATCATTCAGGTGTCTAGTACGGCAGCCGCCATTAGCAGTCTGACCTGCTGGGATGTGGTGGGGGCGGCGTCCAACATGGACGCAGCCGCCCGTTGATCATGTGTTTGTGAAGACAACAAGATCGAAGGCGGCTGCTGCTGCCAGCATAGAGGCTGCCCGGGCGGCCCGGACCGCGGGTGAGTTGCTGGGACGGCTGCGGT
>NZ_WBKR01000511.1 GCF_008868155.1 Micromonospora sp. ALFpr18c | reverse complement strand
TTGTCCTTGCCGAACTTCTCCTCCGCCTTGGGCTGGGTGTAGCCCACGGACATGATCTCCGGCTCGGTGAAGGTGACCTTCGGGATGTTGATGTCCTCGACGACCATCGGCTTGTTGCCGGCGATCTCCTCGGCCACGAAGATGCCCTGCTGGAAGCCGCGGTGCGCCAGCTGCAGACCGGGAACGATGTCGCCCACGGCGTAGATGCTGCCGACGCCGGTGTGCAGACGCTCGTCGGTGAGGACGAAGCCGCGGTCCATCTTGACGCCCTGCTCCTCGTAGCCGAGGCCCTCGGTGTTCGGGCCGCGGCCGACGGCGACGAGGCAGACCTCGGCCTCGAACTCCTTGCCGTCCGCGAGGGTCACCTTGACGCCCGAGTCGGTCTCCTCGACCTTGTCGAAGAACGTGCCCAGGTTGGTCTTGATGCC
>NZ_WBKR01000510.1 GCF_008868155.1 Micromonospora sp. ALFpr18c | reverse complement strand
GCGCCGCATCCCATGGACTTGAAAGTCCTGTCGGCTGAAGCGCGAACAGGCGAAGCCCTAGCACAAACGGGCAATCACTAACAGCTACCACTGATGCGCTTAGCGTGAGAAGATCTCGCCCAGGGCATCGATGGGGAGGACTGCCATGGTCAGCGACTCTGATACCTCAAAGTGGGACTGCCCGCCGCACACCAAGGCGAAGCACGACATGCTGGGCCGCTACCTGGACGGTTGGTTTCCCATCTTGTCGAGTTGGAACGGACGCGTGGTCTTCCTAGACGGCTTTGCCGGCAGGGGGCGGTATAACGATGGTGCCGAAGGGTCACCCCTCGTGGCCCTACGGCATCTTCTCGATCATCGCTATTTTCCACAGATGCGGCACCGCGAGTTCGTGTTCTATTTCGTAGAAGCCAATCGCGACAACGCCGAGTCGCT
>NZ_WBKR01000509.1 GCF_008868155.1 Micromonospora sp. ALFpr18c | reverse complement strand
AGGTCAAGCAGACCGACGGCGTCGACCGCACCGACGAGATCCTCGGCACGCTGCGGGTGGACAGCTCGATGGTCGAACAACGCTAGTACCGTTCCCAGTTGCCGGCGAAGTCGACCATGCGCCACCGACGCGTCTCGGTACCACCGTCGAGCTTGCGGACGGTGGCCTGCACGGTCTCGCCCACGACTCGGTATGAGACGAACGTCATGACCCGGTCGCCGGACGGGCTGGCATTGTCACCCAGGATGATCGGCCGTGCGTACCGCTCCCTGCCGTCGTACGAGAGCTGGATCGGCACGAGGGCCTGCCGCCGTGCCGCGTCGGGGTTGCCCAGTTCGACGAGGACGAGCGCGTCCTCCGTCGACGGCGCGTTCGCCGGCTCCTCGCCGATGAATTCGGCATACACCGGCCGTGCGCCGTTCGGCAGGATCCGGCACGG
>NZ_WBKR01000508.1 GCF_008868155.1 Micromonospora sp. ALFpr18c | reverse complement strand
CGCGAGGTGGACGCCGCGATCGTCTGCGAGCCCGAGGCGGAGGAGATCTGCGCGGTCGCCAAGGGCGCCGTCCGCCTGCTGGTCACCTGCACCGGCAAGATGGCGCACGGCGCGATGCCGCAGCACGGCCGCAACCCCGTCCCCGCCGTGGCCGAGCTGGTCGCCGCGCTGGGCCGGTTCCAGAAGGAGCTGCAGGCCGACCCGGGCGAGCACGTGCACCTCGGCCCGACGTACCTGACCCCCACGGTCCTGGACGCCGGCTCCGCCGACCAGCTCAACGTCATCCCCGGCCGCGCCGTGCTCGGCGTGGACTGCCGGACCGTGCCCGGTGTCGACCACGCCGCCCTCGCCGCACGCGTCCGCTCCGACGCCGACGCCATCGGCACCCGGCACGGCGTCACATTCGCCGTCGAGGTCGTCGACGACCGGCCGTGCGCGG
>NZ_WBKR01000507.1 GCF_008868155.1 Micromonospora sp. ALFpr18c | reverse complement strand
TGGGCGGCGCGCAGCACGTCGATCAGTGCGGCGGGCTCGCGCTGTACACGGGTGGAGTCCGCACCGGCGAGGACCAGCAGGTTCTCGTCGTTGCGGCGCATCCGGGTGGCCAGGTGGTCGAGCTGGAACAGCTCGGCCAGCCGGTCCGGGTCCTCCTCGCCGCGCTCCAGGCGGTCGAGGTGGCCGATCAGCCGGTCGACCAGGATCTGCGAGCGGCGGGCCAGGTTGACGAACATGGTCGCAACCGAGGCCCGCAGGGCGGCCTGCTCGGCGGCGGTCCGGACGGCCTCCAGGTGGACGGCGTTGAACGCCTCGGTCACCTGGCCGAACTCGTCCTTGCTGCGCACCGGCAGCGGCTCGGCGATCTGGTTTGCCAGTTGCACAGGGGAGAGCTGGCCGGTGACCTGCGGGTCGCGCAGACGGGCGACCGCCTGTGGCA
>NZ_WBKR01000506.1 GCF_008868155.1 Micromonospora sp. ALFpr18c | reverse complement strand
GGCGGGGTGGTGGACGTGCCGCCGTACACCTCGACCTCGGAGAGTTGCGCGGCCGGCCAGCCGGTGTTGCCGGTGACGGTCACCCGAATGAAGCGGCGGTCACCGGAGGGCAGGCCGATCGACACGGTGTTGCCCGCGCCGGGGTTGAAGACCCGTCCGGCCGACGATGCCAGGGTGGCGTACGACGATCCGTCGGTGGAGCCGAGCACCGACAGGGTCTGGGTGCGTTGCTCCCAACCGCTGGGCAGCTTGAGCACCACCCGGTCGACCGAGCGGGCCGAGCCCAGGTCGATGGTGACCGACTGGGGGAAGGCATTGTTGGCGCTCTCCCAGTAGCTGGCCGCGTTGCCGTCCACCACGTTGGCCGCCGTGTAGCTCTGGTTGGTGCTGGTCGCGGTCGCCGACCGGCCCAGCGCCAGGTTCCCGCCGGTGGGAGGCGGG
>NZ_WBKR01000505.1 GCF_008868155.1 Micromonospora sp. ALFpr18c | reverse complement strand
GGGCATGGATCAACAAACCCGACAACAGCGACCCCGCACAGACCACCGCCTCGCCTGTGCTTAACCAACCAGCAGCACAAAGCTAAACAAAATCAAGAAAATGTCTCAGTTGACTTGACAGGCTCCGCGATGTACTCGACGGTGGCCATCTCCAGGTCGTCGAGCCCGCGCCACGGGCCCTTGTTGCGGACGAGTTCGGCCTTGTAGAGGGAGTTGAACGCCTCGGCCATCGCGTTGTCGTACGAGTCGCCCTTCGAGCCGACCGAGGCGACAGCGCCGGCCTCAGCGAGGCGCTGGCTGTAGCGGATCGCTCGATACTGGGCGAGTTCAATCGGTTGTTGCAACACCGGGCTGTTCCAGCGAGCTTAGCTGTTCGGCGAAGACCTCGGCCGGGGTCTTCCAGCCAAGGCTCTTGCGGGGCCGGTTGTTGACCGCGAGGGCG
>NZ_WBKR01000504.1 GCF_008868155.1 Micromonospora sp. ALFpr18c | reverse complement strand
AGCCCAGACCGGGTACACGAAGTGGTCGGTGGCGACCTTGAAGCCCCGGATCACGAACCCGAAGATCAGGACCAGCAGGACGACCCACTCGACGAAGTAGCCCTGCCACATGGTCGAGCCGGTGAACCGGGAACGGTTCTCCGCGCGGCCGGGCCGGTTGCGCAGCCGGATGGCCATCAGCACCAGGATGCCGACCAGGCCGAGGATGCCGATCCACTCGGTGACCAGACCGAAGATCGTCCAGTGCCCGATGGTCGGCAGCCCGCCGCCGGTCGAGACCACCTCGAAGTAGGCCTCCAGCACCAGCAGCGACAGCACGATGAAGCCGACCATCACGAACCAGTGGGCGGCGCCGACCACGCTCCACTTCAGCATGCGGGTGTGACCGGCGGTCTCCACCAGCATCTTCTTGGTGCGCGCGCCCTTGTCGCCGAACCGCTCC
>NZ_WBKR01000503.1 GCF_008868155.1 Micromonospora sp. ALFpr18c | reverse complement strand
GGGTCGGTTCTTGAAGATCGGGGCGAGCCAGATGGCGGTGGTGCCGAGGCCCTGGATGTAGTCCATCCGGTCGATGACCCCCTTGAGGTCACCGCCGTGGTAGAAGCCCTTGTCCGCCGGGTCCAGGCCGGTGCGGAGCCGGTCACCGGTCAGCCCGCCGGTGTCGTTGCGCTGGTCGCCGTTGGCGAAGCGGTCCGGCAGGACGAAGTAGAACTGCTCGGCTCTGGCGGCGCTGCTGCCGGCCTTGAGCAGCGCCTCGGCGGACGGCTCCCGGCTCCACTGCGCGGCGCCCGCGGCGGCCAGCACGTCGGGGGTGGCGCGCTGCTCGCTGCCGTCGGCACCCACCTGGTGGAGGGCCACCGGCACGCCGACGAGGGTGAGCACGAGGGAGGTGGCCAGGGCGGCCAGTGCCTTGCGAGATATCGGCGGGGGTTTCATCGACG
>NZ_WBKR01000502.1 GCF_008868155.1 Micromonospora sp. ALFpr18c | reverse complement strand
CGCCCCCCCGACGCCCCCGCCGAGCCGACCCGTCCCGCCGAGGGCTCCCGCGCCGCGGACGCTCCCCGGGCCGGGGAGTCGTCGGCGATCGAGCCGGACTGGTCCGGCCCGAGCTGGAACCGCCCGAGCTGGGGCGGCGGCTGGGCACCGCCCTGGTCCAGACAGGATGACGAGCCGACCGGCCGCCGGGCCCGGGACGAGCCCGCGCCGGGCTGGGTCGCCGAGCCCAACCTGCCGTACGAGCCGGTACGCGCCGAGCCCACCCGCCCGTACGAGCCGGTGCGCGCAGACCCGCCCCGGGCGTACGACGTGGAGCGGGATGGGCCCGATTCCGAGGCGGCCCCCGAGCGGCCGACCTGGGCCGGTGAGCGTCCGGCGGGCAGCCCCGCCGCCCCGCCGCCGGAGCCGCCCGGAGCCGCGCCCGCGGTGCGACCCTCGTGGGCCGG
>NZ_WBKR01000501.1 GCF_008868155.1 Micromonospora sp. ALFpr18c | reverse complement strand
CTCTGCTGGCAACGCCTGAACGCCCTACCCACACCCACCTGACCAGCAACAACCGTCCCAGCGAGCCGGAAAGGGCCGCACCCCGGGAATCGGAGACCCGGCACACCGTCGTGACAGACGACGCACACACCTCACACCATAAGGGACAAAACGGTCAAGCCGAAAGCCGTACCAAGGGATCAATACCCTCTGACGGATCGAGGCTAGACCTCACGATCGGCAAAGGGCCTGAACTCGCCGGACACTTCTTCCCTGGATCAACATCCAGTCCGTTTCCGCAGGTCAGTATCTGTTGCCCGGGGCAGGTTCAGACAGTCGAAGCATTTGTCTCTACGAGTTCGGCGAAAATCTCGGAGGGCTTCTTCCAATTGTGGATCTTACGGGGTCGGTCGTTGATTTCGGAAGCTACCATCGCTAAGTACTTCGGGTCGGACGTGATCGGGATGCCTTTCGG
>NZ_WBKR01000500.1 GCF_008868155.1 Micromonospora sp. ALFpr18c | reverse complement strand
CAGGGTCATTGCGTGTTGGTGTAACTGCTGGTCACGGCGTCGATGAGGTCGTGTGATCGGCGGTCGGAGCGGCGGTTGGCGCGGGCGATGTTGGTGTCGCCGTTGATGCGGTGCCAGCCGATCGCGGTGTTACGCAGGGTGGCCATGACGGCGGGTCCGGTGCCGGTTCGGGCTTGATGCAGGTCTTCACGGAACGTGACGTCTCTGACGTTATGGACCTGGTTCTCGATCAGCCACTCTGCCCTCGTCCACCTCTGCAGGTCAGCGGGTTGAGCGTCGGCGGCGGTCAGGGACGTGACCAGGTAGGCGGTCTCCCTGCTGGTCTTGCCGTCCACGGTGCGGGTCCGGATGATCCGGGCGGCCTGCTGGGCGCGCGGAAAGGCGATCCCGCCCGGGATGTGCAGGGTGACAGCCTTGACCGTGCGGGTCTCCTTACGGCCGTGTCCGCGGTCGCGGG
>NZ_WBKR01000499.1 GCF_008868155.1 Micromonospora sp. ALFpr18c | reverse complement strand
CGACTATCTCGCCTACGAGGCTGAGGTGGCCGGATGTGAGCTGTTGGTGACCAACCAGGAATCGCTGTCACCGCGGGAAGAGATGGTCGCCGACCTGCTGTCGATCGTGCACAGTTTCTCAGGTCGGCTCCATGGCCTGCGCCGATACGAGAAGCCGATGAAGACCGACGACTTGACCGGGGGTGCCCGGTGAAGACCACCCGGATCGCTTACTCGCAGCGACTCAACGTCGGCAAGTATCGTGCGCTGGCCGAGCAGGCCCGGCGACTCGGGCGGGTACGCAGTGAGGTGTGGCGCCGCTACGGCTCCGTGGCCGGGGCAGGGCTGACGGACCGGCAGGTCCGCGACCAGTGGTTAGCCGAGGGCACACACCGACGGTTCGAGGTGCTGGCCAACGCGTGGAAAGAGACCGTCCGTGACGCGATGGCCGACATCACCGCCAGCCGGGAGTCGGCGAAGGCG
>NZ_WBKR01000498.1 GCF_008868155.1 Micromonospora sp. ALFpr18c | reverse complement strand
CCGCGCGGATGCGTGGAACGTCCTCCTCGGCCAGGATCCGGGTGCCCTCGGCGAGGAGGCCGTCGACGTACCCCCGACCCCGGTGCTCCGGGACGACGCCGAGGTAGGCGATCACCGGGTGGTAGGCGTTGCGGGCCGGGACGACGAACCCGACGGGCTCGCCGTCCTCGCCCAACGTGCCGATGCGCCACCACTCCCGAGGGCTGGAGTACGTGGCGAACTCCTGCTCGTAGTGCTTGACCGCGGCCTCGTGCGGGGACATCTGCGCCAGGTCGCCACGACTGTGCGCGTCCAGGGTCCCGTCCAGGGTGCGGGTCATCAACGCGATCAGCTCGTCGGTGTCGCCGACCGGGCGGAAGGCCAGGCGTCGGTCGGGCGTCGGTACGCCTGCCGTCGGGTTCCACTCCAGGCGGAGCCGTTCGACAGTCAGGTGCGCGCCGGTGTTCTCCAGTACGCCCATCCT
>NZ_WBKR01000497.1 GCF_008868155.1 Micromonospora sp. ALFpr18c | reverse complement strand
GACAACCCGCCAATCAACGATGATGCTTCCACGAGCGCGGTCCTTCACTTGTGATCATCCGGCCTAGACACCTGAATGATCACCAGAAGACCGCGCTCTTCTACGTACCGGCCTGAACCGGCGTGACTACCCCAAAGGCCATTAAGAGGTCGCGCAGATAGGTGGGTTTCATGGTCGGCGGGTGGGGCGGGTGTCCCACCGGTACAAGATCCACGCATGACGGATGAGGCTACGGATGGTGATGATGGCGTCGGCGAGGTCGAAGTAGGCGTTGACCACGTCTTCTTTGCGTTCGTAGCAGCGTTGTAGCCGGTTGAAGGCGTTGTGCCAGGCGTTCGTGCCCCTCCCTGTCACGCTGATGTGAGACAGCTCGTCTACCAGGGGATACTCTTCCTGGACGGTTCTGAGGAGAGATCATCAGCATGACGTCGAAGTCCTACGAGAGTCTGGATCCGGACGCCCGGCC
>NZ_WBKR01000496.1 GCF_008868155.1 Micromonospora sp. ALFpr18c | reverse complement strand
CCGCACCCTGCTCACCGCCGCCGGCCGCGACCGCGGCTTGGGCACCGAGGCGGTACGCCTGATCGTCGGCCACGGTTTCGAGAGGCTCGGCCTGCACCGCATCTCGCTGGAGGTGTTCGCCTTCAACCCCCGGGCCCGGCGGGTGTACGAGAAGGTCGGCTTCGTTGCCGAGGGTGTGCTGCGGCAGGTCCTGCGCGACGGCGGCGACTGGGTTGACGCCACGGTGATGTCGATCCTCGCGCCCGAGTGGGCGGCGCACCGGGGACGTCCCGAGCGCCGAGGCTCGTAGCCGGCGGGCCGGAGGCGTCAGCTCTGGATGGAGAAGGTGGAGACGACACCGTTGTGGTCGGACCTGGTGCCACCGACGATGTCGTAGTCGGTCATCCACATCAGCTGGTGTTCGGGCAGCCGCTTCCAGAAGTAGACGTAGTCGATGTGCCGGTTGCCGTGCGTCCCGGTGCCCTTTTCG
>NZ_WBKR01000495.1 GCF_008868155.1 Micromonospora sp. ALFpr18c | reverse complement strand
CTGGTCGACAGTCGCTACATCCCAGATGGCACGATCCTGGAGTTCCGGCCTCGAACCAAGCCAGAAAGGGCGGCCTTGGCAAGCTGGTTGGCTGCTGACCCGAAGAGGGGCCAGGCGTCATGGCAGAACAACCGTGCCTCAGCCTTGATCTGGGCAGCTGACGGAAAACGGTATTCGCCGACTGGGCTCGTCATGGCGATGCTGGAAATGGCCACCGGTACTCGACCCAAGGCCGTTCAGGGAACCAGTCGTTGGTACTGGCCCGGTAATGGGTCCCTGGTCGAGTTGGCTGAGAAGGCGCGAAACGAGGATGTGCCAGACGAGTGACAAGCTAGCCGCGCGACTTCCAAGCGGTAGCTGCTAGAGCACGAGTGAGGCCATTGGTAGCGAGCGAACATACTGTTCGGCAAAGAGCCAGTCGGGGTGCCCATCCGACTGAACGGGAAGATGAAGGACGGACTTCCGCATTCTG
>NZ_WBKR01000494.1 GCF_008868155.1 Micromonospora sp. ALFpr18c | reverse complement strand
AGCGAGTCGCGGGACCGGATCCGGCGCACCCGGGTGGAGACGGAGAGCATCTTCGTCCAGGAGCGGGAGCAGGAGAACGAGCAGAGCAGTTCCCTGACGACGACCGACCGCTTCGAGTTGCAGCGCGAGACGCAGTCCCTGCTGCAGGAGCGCTCCGACGTCAAAGGGTCGCTCACGGTCTCCGGCAGCTACGGGCCGACCGTCGATTTCCAGGCCAGCGCCGACGCCGCGTGGACACGGAACACGGAGGAGAGCGAGTCCTCGGCGAGAACCATGGCCCGCGAGGTGACGCAGACCGCCGCGGAGCGGACCGCCGAGCGCATCCTCACCCGGGAGACCCGCCGCACCACCACCGAGGTGGAGGAAACCGACCAGCACACGTTCGACAACACGCTCGGCGCCGAGCATGTGGTGGGCGTGTACCAGTGGCTGACCAAGATCTACGAGGCCCAGGTCTACAACTACGGCAGGCGGACGCTG
>NZ_WBKR01000493.1 GCF_008868155.1 Micromonospora sp. ALFpr18c | reverse complement strand
CCTGGACAAGCTTCCAGCCCAGACGCCAGCCCCGTAAACCAGGAGCGTCCCCGGCACCTCACCCCGCAGCGCGTTCGCCCTGGTCAGCCAAATCCGTTGATTTTTCCGCCAGGACTACGGGCACCCCATGAACCTGTGCCCGGGCATGATCCGTTGATCTGTTGGACACACATCCCCTGCGACATGTCTCCGCCCCCACGGCAGGGCGTTCGCAAGATCGAGCTTTGACCGTTTAGTTGCTTTTGGGGTAGTCACGCCGGTTCGGGCCGGTACGTGGAAGAGCGCGGTCTTCTGGATCATTCAGGTGTCTAGGCCGGATGATCACAAGTGAAGGACCGCGCTCGTGGAAGCATCATCGTTGATTGGCGGGTTGTCGGCACGTCTGCATGGCGTGTCGCCACTGGTGGAGCAGGACGCGCTGGGGTTGTTGCAGGTGTTGGCGCAGGTGCCGGACCTGCGGGACCGGCGGGGTCGGATCTATCCGTTGCCGG
>NZ_WBKR01000492.1 GCF_008868155.1 Micromonospora sp. ALFpr18c | reverse complement strand
GTCGTGCAGCGTCAAGAACTCCATGATCACCTTGAGGGCTTCACCCGCTTCATCCGCCTCCACAGAGGCCACTCACCCCACGAAATCCCTGTTCAGCGCCCCGCGCCGCGAGAACGCAACAGCCCTGGGGGGGCGGCCTGCCGGGGCATACTGCTGAACCCCAGGGCTATTGCGTAGTCCGTTTGCGCAGGTCAGCTCCAGCCCAGCCCTCGTCGTGGCGGTCCCGGCCCATTTGCCTGCGGAGCTATGGGCCTTCGGTCGCACCACTTCAGCTTCGGTGCCCAGCCGAGCCGATTACCTGCACCGGCCGGTTGACCGCGAGTTACCGCAGGTCAGCCGGCACTCAAGCGACTACGCAATAGCCCTGTGCTGAACCCTTGAGCGGATTATTACGTTACATGCATGACTGCTAGCCTGGAAACGGATTTTCCTGGCGAGAGAAGCAAAGGAAAACGACGCATGCCCCCCAAATTCGACGATGCAACTGTACGCTC
>NZ_WBKR01000491.1 GCF_008868155.1 Micromonospora sp. ALFpr18c | reverse complement strand
CTGGGTATGCAAGGCGTCCGCTGTGATGACCGCCCCGGCCAGGTCGAGGGTGTCCAACATGGGCACGAACCTGGTGATCTCGTTCGTCTTCCCATCGACGTCACTCTGGGCCAGGACGATCCCGTCACGGTGATCCACGGCGGCGAGCAGATGAACCTGAGCGCCCGCGGGACCGCTGCCCCGCAACGTCTTTCCATCAACGGCGATCACCCGCCGGCCCGGACCGCCAGAACCCGCGCGGCTGATCAGCCATCGGCACACCGCGGCATCCAGGGCGTCGGCGTCGATGCCGGCAAGGACCCGACCCAGAGTGCTGTCACCAGCCACCCGCCGGGCGCCGGTGAACCGGTCCCGGGCCGCCCCGAGGGGGCCTGTAGGGAGATCTGTGTAACGGAATATGTCGAATTTCCGTTAAGGCCGGTGGAGTCCGGCTAGCACAGATAGGACCGAGTGGATGAGTTATCCGATGGTGGGCCCGGGCGTGCGGGCTGAGC
>NZ_WBKR01000490.1 GCF_008868155.1 Micromonospora sp. ALFpr18c | reverse complement strand
ACCGCATCCACGGAGAAGGTCGGCCCGGACGGCGACGTACTGGACGTCGGCTGGACGTACCCCTCGGCGCCCACCTCGGCCGCCGCGCTGCGCCGCGACGTACGGCTGGCACTGGGTGACCTGGGCGTCGGTCCGGACCTGCTGGAGGACCTGCTGCTCGCCGCGTCCGAGGCCATGAACAACGCCGTCGAGCACGCGCAGCGGCCCAGCCGGCCGGAGGTGCGGGTGCGGCTCCAGCTCGGC
>NZ_WBKR01000489.1 GCF_008868155.1 Micromonospora sp. ALFpr18c | reverse complement strand
TGTGGAGGCGGATGAAGCGGGTGAAGCCCTCAAGGTGATCATGGAGTTCTTGACGCTGCACGACCACCGAGGAACTCCACCCGCCGATGACATCATCTCTGATCTCCGCACTGACCGTGACAACCCCCGGCTCCGACACGCTCTCACCGCCGGTCACTGATAGTGAACACGCCGGGCTCATCGAAGCCCTGGGCCGGATCCCGGACCCGCGTAACCCCCACGGGACCCGGTATCCCCTTGTGGCGCTGCTGACCGTCGCGGTCTGCGCGGTCCTGGCCGGTGCCACCTCGTTTGCCGCGATCGTCGACTGGCTGTATGACCTCGACGAGACCGACCAGCGGCGGCTCGGGTTCACCCGGGGCGTGCCCGCCGGCACGACGATGTGGCGGCTGTTGACCCGCCTCGACGCGGCCCTGCTCAGCGCTGTTCTGGCCGGCTGGCTGCGGTCGCGGACACCGCCGGCACCCGCCCGACCGCGCCGCTACCGGACAGTGATAG
>NZ_WBKR01000488.1 GCF_008868155.1 Micromonospora sp. ALFpr18c | reverse complement strand
TGGAGCACCATGGTCACCATCGAGGTGGTGGTGGTCTTGCCGTGGGTGCCGGCGACCGCCACGGCCCGGCGGCCGGTCATCGCCGCGGCGAGGGCCTCCGAGCGGTGCAGCACCCGCAGACCGCGCCGCCGGGCCTCGACCAGCTCCAGGTGGTCCTGCGGAATGGCCGAGGAGTAGACGACCGTGTCCACACCGTCGAGGTTGGTCGCCTCGTGGCTCATGTGGATCGTCCCGCCCAGGGCCC
>NZ_WBKR01000487.1 GCF_008868155.1 Micromonospora sp. ALFpr18c | reverse complement strand
TCGGTGTGACGGCTGGTGTCGGCAGGCGTGTCAACGGTGTTGCGGCGATGTGACCGGTGAAGATCGGTGAATCCGGGCGAATCCAAGTCTTGTCAATGATCTTAAGCATGTGAATACTTCAGTTCATTCGGCCGGTTTCCCCAGATCGGCCGGGTTGCCCTCGGGTCAGCCACCCCCGGCCAGACCCGTCTCCCCCGCCCAGGAGGTTTGTTACATGCGACCCACGAGGTCCACGTTCCGCGTTGCGGCC
>NZ_WBKR01000486.1 GCF_008868155.1 Micromonospora sp. ALFpr18c | reverse complement strand
CTCTGCTGGCAACGCCTGAACGCCCTACCCACACCCACCTGACCAGCAACAACCGTCCCAGCGAGCCGGAAAGGGCCGCACCCCGGGAATCGGAGACCCGGCACACCGTCGTGACAGACGACGCACACACCTCACACCATAAGGGACAAAACGGTCAAGCCGAAAGCCGTACCAAGGGATCAATACCCTCTGACGGATCGAGGCTAACGGAGCTTCGTCCCCATTCGACACGCCGACGTGGTGACCACTACCCACCGTAAGATGATCTTAAAACGCCCGTGGCGACTGCTACTGACGCCGCAGTAAAAGGATACGGGAGCACCGGGCAGAGAAGGAGTCGGTACCAGCAGTAGCGCAGCTCGGCCGTACGTGTTCAGCCAACGTCAACGGCATGATCATGCCTTGTCAAGACTCTCCTGCTGATCGGTTCAAGCCATTACAGAGCAGGCGGACACGGCTGGCATGAGCGGCTGCTACGGTGATCGCGGGTAGGCGGCGCGAGTTC
>NZ_WBKR01000485.1 GCF_008868155.1 Micromonospora sp. ALFpr18c | reverse complement strand
GGGTCGCGGTCGGGCGAGGCGTGGCGACGGAGATACCGGGAAATGCGTACGTGGCCCGTCGCGTACGTACGGGCCACGTACCTTCCCGATCGGTCAGGACATCTCGCTCGGCGGACGCGGAGTCGGGTCGAGGGCGAGTACCACGCTGGCGGCGGTCGCGCCGTTGAGGAACACGGTCACCGCACGGCCGGCGCCGTCGTAGAGCCCCAACTCGACGGTGGTGCGGTTGGTCATCGCCTCCCGGACCAGCCGGATCACACCGGATGCGTCAGCGTCGGCGATGAACCACTCGGCCGGGCCGATGATGAGCTTCTTGGTCATGCTCGTACTCCTTGTCGTGATGGTGATCGGAATGGATCAGGCCACCTCGTCCACGCAGAACGTGAACGAGAAGTCTTGCGGGTGCCGCACGTGGCGGCCGATCCCGAACTGCTCCTGGGCCAGCAGGGACGTGCGGTAGAGCCCGACGCTCGGCCCCACCACACCGGTGAGCAGTTCGTACGCC
>NZ_WBKR01000484.1 GCF_008868155.1 Micromonospora sp. ALFpr18c | reverse complement strand
CGTGCAGCCCAGGGTGATGCAGACATCCGTGCAGCCCTGGAGGCGGTTGCGGCGATCCCCGCTGAGGCACGGCGGCGGGCCCACGCTACCGCCAGGCAGGCCGGCCGCATGGGATTCCACCGAGGTCGGGGCGGCCGGTAGTAGCGCTTGGCGTTGTTTTCGGTCTGGAAACTACGGACGGGCCTCTGGGCCGGGCGCGGCCTTTCAGTGATCATTCAGATGAACCTCGGCGAGACGAACTTCGTTTTGTAGAGAGGTTCCCAACTCGAGGAGCCGCACCCCTCCTGGAAGGAGCGCGATGTCGCGCCGTCAAGCTACTGCACGTCCATCAGCGGGGGCTTCAGCTCGCCCCCAGCCAACGCCGAGCAGCTCACAACCCCCCAGGGCATTCGCAAGATCGAGCTATGACCGGATATTCGGTTATGTGATAGTCACGCCGGTTCCGGTGGGTACGTAGAAGAGCGCGGCCTTCTGGCGATCATGCAGGTGTCTAGGCTGACGCCCTTT
>NZ_WBKR01000483.1 GCF_008868155.1 Micromonospora sp. ALFpr18c | reverse complement strand
GGGTCACGCGTTGCGCGCGGCCGGTCAGGACCTCGCCGCCGTAGCTGCGGACCTCCTCACGACCGACGGTGACCAGCTCGGCTGGCGGGAGTCCCTCGCGACCGAGGTAGCCGTGCATGTGCTCCGCAGGAGCGTTTCGGGGCTCTCCGGCGTCGATCACGATCACCGACCGACGCTGGCGCCCCAGCTGGAGCGCGGCAGCGAGGCCGGCGGCCGATCCGCCGACAACGGCGACGTCGCAGTGGCGTTCGACGGCGGGGAAGGTGTGGTCGCTCATGACGACCACGCTACGATGAATCGCAAGGAGTGCAAATCTGTTTGCGAAATTTGCAAGAGTCAGGTGAAGGTCATGTCCGAGCTCAACGAGATCGAACGGGTGGTCCGGACCCGACTGCGGGCTCTCCGCAACACGTTGGGCTTCTCGCTCGACGAACTCGCCGCTCGGACCAACCTGAGTCCCTCTACCATCAGCCGCATCGAGACCGGCAAGCGGACGATCAGCCTCGACG
>NZ_WBKR01000482.1 GCF_008868155.1 Micromonospora sp. ALFpr18c | reverse complement strand
CTGCGTCAGTTGGCTAGCACGGGAGCGCGCATTCGTCGTGACTCTGCGGATCTCGGCGAGGTACGTCGAACGGTCGGTGAGTGGGGACAGCCCCGGGGGGTACTCGTTGTCGGCCCCGAGGCTCGTTTAGTGCGGTCTGTCCTTGAGCCGATATGTCCCGTCCCGCTAGTCGCGTGGCCTTTCCTGCGGCTGCCAGCGTGGGTTGGCCCCCTTGATCTTGTCGTCGCCCTCGATAGCGATGGACGGTGTGCGGCCCAGGTAGCTGAGGCCCGACGTCGAGGTAGTGCCATCATCTTGGCGTCCAGTGGCGAGACCGAGGCTTGGCAAGCTGCCGGTAGCCACGGCACTGCCCGTATTCAGATGGCCTCCGAGGATGCTATGTCGGCCGCTGTCGCGGCTCTGTCGGTGCTGAGCGACCTGGGTCTTGGACCAGTTGTCGATCCCGGGCAGGTTGCTCGGGTTGCGGATATGGTTGCCGAGTCGGCTTCGCCCCACCATGACCTCGCCGTCAACG
>NZ_WBKR01000481.1 GCF_008868155.1 Micromonospora sp. ALFpr18c | reverse complement strand
CCCACCCTCCCCGGTCAACCGCAGCCCGTCCCCACGAGCCCGATCGGCCAGCATCGCGATCAACTGCTCATCCGTCACCGCACCCACCGGCTCGGCGGCCGGCTGTCCCACGGTCGTCTCGGTCGTCATCTGGCGTCTCTCCCTTGATCGGTCGATCAGCCGTTATTTGTACAGTCCCTTGGCGCGGCGTGCGGACGCCCATCAACCCTCGTAGTGGCCAGCACGCCGTATGCGCCGGGACGAAGTAGCCGGGCCAGTTGTGCCCCTGTCATCCGGTTTTCCTCCGGGAAAGACGATGTCGTTGCTGCACCGGCCGCACCGAACGAACGTTCCTGAAGTTCGGCTAGCAGCGTCTCCTCCGTAGTCATACACACGATCTTCGTAGCTGAACGGAGCCTGTCAAGTCAACTGAGACATTTTCTTGATTTTGTTTAGCTTTGTGCTGCTGGTTGGTTAAGCACAGGCGAGGCGGTGGTCTGTGCGGGGTCGCTGTTGTCGGGTTTGTTGATCCATGCCC
>NZ_WBKR01000480.1 GCF_008868155.1 Micromonospora sp. ALFpr18c | reverse complement strand
CTTCCGTGACCTGATCCGCTCCATCCCCGGCGTCGGCATCGTCACCGCCGATGTGATCATCGCTGAGACCGGCGCCGACATGACCCGCTTCCCGACCGCGAAGCACCTGGCCTCGTGGGCCGGCACGACACCCGGCAACAACGAATCAGCGGGAAAGGTGAAATCCAGCCGAACCCGCCCCGGCAACCCCTACCTACAGGGAGCGCTGGGAGCGGCGGCGATGGCCTGCTCCCAGAACCCGCGCACCTACCTCGGCGCCCGATACCGGCGCATCGCCTCACGCCGTGGACCGCAGAAGGCCAACGTAGCCATCCAACACTCCATGCTCATCGCGATCTGGCACATGGGCACCACCGGCGCCCTCTACGACGACCCCGGCGGTGACTACTTCACCCGCCTGCACCCCGACCGATTCAAGAAACGAGCCATCCATCAACTCGAAGCCATGGGATACCGCGTCACCCTGGAGAACGCGTCGTGAAGCGAACCAACCGCCTCTGACGCGAAGGGAATCTTCGCGTCAG
>NZ_WBKR01000479.1 GCF_008868155.1 Micromonospora sp. ALFpr18c | reverse complement strand
TTGCTCACCAGAAAGGTGCACCCGCTTCTACAAAGGACATGGCGTAGACAACCACATCCTTGCAGGTCGGGTGCACCTTTCCTTGATCACCCTCGATACCCGCTATCTACTCTGAATAGCGGAGGCTAACGAGCCCGAACAGCCGAACAGCCCCCCGCGAAATTTCTTCCGCCCGATCGAGAGCAGCTCAGCACCTTGCGACGCACTCCATCCTCCAGACAGGCGGTGAACCTTTCAATCATTCAACGTGCTCGCAGATGTCTTGGTTCACGCCCGACGACCTTGCGGCCGGGCTTCGACGGGAAACCCTCCAGCAGGGTCAGGTCGCCCGGAGGGATCTCACCTCCGGGCTCCCACGGAACGGAGCGTGACAGCCTCCCGTCACTCCGCTCGTACCACCCCACGGGCGTTTCAAGATCATCTTACGGTGGGTAGTGGTCACCACGTCGGCGTGTCGAATGGGGACGAAGCTCCGTTAGGACGAGGTCTTCTCACGGATCTGGTCCACCCGGAGCTTCGTCATGGC
>NZ_WBKR01000478.1 GCF_008868155.1 Micromonospora sp. ALFpr18c | reverse complement strand
ACTTGCTCACCAGAAAGGTGCACCCGCTTCTACAAAGGACATGGCGTAGACAACCACATCCTTGCAGGTCGGGTGCACCTTTCCTTGATCACCCTCGATACCCGCTATCTACTCTGAATAGCGGAGGACAGTGACCCGCTGGCGATGATCGTCAGCCGGGGCTGGTCGTTCACCAGGAACTGCGCGATCAGGGCTGCCCCGGTCATCAGGACGGCCAACGAACCCATCGTCCACCACAGCCGGTTGGCCGGGGTCCGGTCCAGGAGCGGCAGCAGCAGCGGGAAGGCGAGGTAGAAGAAGAGTTCGCGGGAGAGGGATCAGCTGACCCCGTTGAACGAGGTGCTGGTGTTGAGGCTCGGCACCCACGGGTGCAACAGCAGAGGATTCGTCACCCAGTCCAGCCTCCGCTATTCAGAGTAGATAGCGGGTATCGAGGGTGATCAAGGAAAGGTGCACCCGACCTGCAAGGATGTGGTTGTCTACGCCATGTCCTTTGTAGAAGCGGGTGCACCTTTCTGGTGAGCAA
>NZ_WBKR01000477.1 GCF_008868155.1 Micromonospora sp. ALFpr18c | reverse complement strand
GGAAGATCCGTCCAGGAATTAACGCTAAGGATGATCTTGGGGGTGGGGCGGCGAGCGCGTGGTGAGGGCCCGTACGGTGTCCGGCTGTGCCCGTCGAGTTCCTATCCGATGATCAGGCCGTCGCGTACGAGCGGTTCGTTGGCGACCTCACCCGCTCGGAGTTGGAGGGCTTCTTTGTGCTCGACGGCACCGCGCTGGACCTGATCGCGAACAAGCGCGGGGCGCACAACCGGCTCGGGTTCGGGCTTCAGATCGGGACCGTGCGCTACCTGGGTCACTTCCTGACCGAGGACCCGCTGGATGCGCCCTGGTCAGCGGTGGAGTACATCGCCAGCCAGTTGGACATCGCGGACCCCTCGGTCATTAAGCGGTACACCGAGCGACGACCGACGGCGTATGAGCACTCGTGGGAGATCCGGGCGGCGTTCGGGTACCGCGACTTCGCCGACCCGGGGGTACACGACCCGCTCGTGGAGTTCGTGTCCGCCCGGGCCTGGATCCACGCCGAGGGCGCGGTGGCGCTGTTCGAGCAG
>NZ_WBKR01000476.1 GCF_008868155.1 Micromonospora sp. ALFpr18c | reverse complement strand
TGACGGGATCGTCCTGGCCCGGAGCGACGTCGATGGGAAGACGAACGAGATCACCAGGTTCGTGCCCATGTTGGACACCCTCGACCTGGCCGGGGCGGTCATCACAGCGGACGCCTTGCATACCCAGCGCGAGCATGCCCGCTGGCTGGTCGAGAAGAAAGCCGGTTACGTCTTCGTCGTCAAAGGCAACCAGAAACATTTGTATCGGCAGGTCAAAGCACTGCCATGGGCGAAGATCCCGATCCTGGACCAGACCCACGACCGTGGACACGGCCGCCACGACATCCGCCGTTTGCAGACGGTCACCTGCCTCGGCCCCCTCGCCCTGGACTTCCCGCACGCCAGCCAGGCCCTCCGGATCCGGCGCCGCCGCTACAACCCGGCCACCGACCGCTGGTCCACCATCACCGTCTACGCGATCACCAACCTCACCGCCGAGCAGGCCGACCCCGCCGAACTAGCCGACTGGCTACGCGGTCACTGGTCCATCGAGGTCCTACACCACATCCGCGACACCACCTACCGCGAAGACGCCAGCCGCCT
>NZ_WBKR01000475.1 GCF_008868155.1 Micromonospora sp. ALFpr18c | reverse complement strand
CGCGTGACGCCGGGTTCCGGGCCGCCCTGGCGCGGCACGACATCCCGCTCGACGAGGAGCTGATCGAGGTCGGCGACTTCCAGTACGCCGCCGGCCGGGACGCCACCGAGCGGCTGCTCGCCCGCGCCGACCCGGATGCCCTGGTCTGCGCCAACGACCTCATCGCGGTCGGCGCGCTGCACGCCCTGCTGGCCGCCGAACGTCGGGTGCCGCAGGACGTCGCCCTGGTCGGCATGGACGACACCGAGCTGGCCCGGATGATGTTCCCCCAGCTGTCCAGCGTCTCGCT
>NZ_WBKR01000474.1 GCF_008868155.1 Micromonospora sp. ALFpr18c | reverse complement strand
ACGCCGTAGTTCTCCGCGTGGACCTGCTCGATCACCGCGGTCAGCTCCTCGTCGCGTCGGGATCGTGCGCTGGCGGGGCGGGTCGTGGCGGCGTAGTAGGTCGACGGTGCGATCGCTGCGGGCGTGTCTTCGAGCGCCCGCAGGACCGGTTGGACACCGTGTTCGACCCGCTGGGAGTCGACGAAGGCGACCCTCATCGCGACGGACGGTCCAACTCCGCCGCGAAGAAAGACGCCGCGGACTTCAGGATCTGGTTCGCCCGCCGCAGCTCACGGACCTCCCGTTCCAACGCGGCGAGGCGTTGTGCGTCACTGCTGGTCATGCCCGCACGCTCACCGGCGTCGACCTCGGCCTTCTTCACCCATGTCCGCAACGCCTCCGGATGAACCCCGAGCTGACCCGCGATCCGACGGATCGCACCGACCGCCGACGCCGGATCCCGACGGGCCTCGACCGCCAACCGGGTCGCACGCTCACGCAACTCATCGTTGTACTTCTTCGGTGCAGGCATCGCCGGTGTTCCTCCAGGATTCGATGTCTCCATC
>NZ_WBKR01000473.1 GCF_008868155.1 Micromonospora sp. ALFpr18c | reverse complement strand
ATCCGTTGAACTCTTTGGCGCGACACTGACGCGAGATCACCACACCCCAAGGAGCCACATGCTCAGCGACAAACAGCTTCTCGAACTCTTCGCCGACCAAATCATCCTCAACCCGTGGGCGGTAAGCATTGCTACCTTTCTTGAGAAGAACCGCCCCGATTTAGATGAAACTACATTCCGAAGGTGGTATTCGGGTGAGGTGCGGAGAGGCCAACTTCTCGGCAGTTGCTCGACTGATCGTCAAAATGCAATCGCCGGTTGGGTGAACGATGATTATAAAGTTCGTGATGTAATGGCGTATCTCGACCTCCCCCCCGGGTACTCCCCCAAAAAATTCGCAGATGATAAAAAAATTGCCTACACCACCTTTCGGGATATCCTAAAGAAGGGCACTGGTGTTGTCGATCCCAACAGTACGTCGAAGGGGAGGGGTAACGGGGTTGATGTCTGGTACAGGCTGGATGAGGAATATCAGCGCCGGCTGGGTCGCGGGCCTGTAGGTCGTGCGCCGAAGGGTTCAGTGGCGTCGCAGTCTCAGCACCCGCA
>NZ_WBKR01000472.1 GCF_008868155.1 Micromonospora sp. ALFpr18c | reverse complement strand
CGCGATCGGCTGGCACCGCATCAACGGCGACACCAACATCGCCCGCGCCAACCGCCGCTCCGACCGCCGATCACACGACCTCATCGACGCCGTGACCAGCAGTTACACCAACACGCAATGACCCTGGGCCGAGGACTGGCCCGAGGTGGCGCAGCACTCACGGGAACTTGATCAGGCCCTGGTTGAACCAGACACCCGCCTTCCCCCGTTTCTAAGTTCGAAAGCGTGACCGCCCCGGTTGGCAACGTTGAGCTTGTCTCGGCGTGCCTGGGTGGGGGGTCAGGGCTGTTGCGTTCTCGCGGCGCGGGGCGCTGAACAGGGATTTCGTGGGGTGAGTGGCCTGTGTGGAGGCGGATGAAGCGGGTGAAGCCCTCAAGGTGATCATGGAGTTCTTGACGCTGCACGACCACCGAGGAACTCCACCCGCCGGAGCCTGTCAAGTCAACTGAGACATTTTCTTGATTTTGTTTAGCTTTGTGCTGCTGGTTGGTTAAGCACAGGCGAGGCGGTGGTCTGTGCGGGGTCGCTGTTGTCGGGTTTGTTGATCCATGCCC
>NZ_WBKR01000471.1 GCF_008868155.1 Micromonospora sp. ALFpr18c | reverse complement strand
ACCCACCCGTCCAGCGAAGGGGTGACCGCATGACCACCCTGGCCGAACGACCGGACGTCGAGCGGCCCGGCCCGGCCCGCCGACCGCACCGGTTCCGCTCCGACCGCACCGCCATCTACCTGCTGCTCCTGCCGTCGCTGCTGCCGATCCTGGTGCTGTCGGTGTTTCCGCTGCTGCGGGGCATCTACCTCGGCTTCACCGACGCCCGGGCCGGGCGCAACGTCGAGGTCAGCTTCACCGGCCTGGCCAACTACCGCGAGCTGCTCGGCGACGAGCTGTTCTGGAACTCGTTCAAGATCGGCCTGCTCTGGGC
>NZ_WBKR01000470.1 GCF_008868155.1 Micromonospora sp. ALFpr18c | reverse complement strand
CCTGCGTTCCGCAGCTCAGCGTCGATATAGTCGGCGTCGCGGCGTGAAGGCGCAGGTCAAAGCGTTGCGGCCTGGCGGAAGCCGCGAAAACGCCTAGTGACACGCCTGCCTGTGGATAACTTCTATGAGCTGCTGATCTATGCCTGGTCTCATAGTCGGTGTACGGTCGTGCCTCGTGTACGTGAAGGCGTCGACACGCAAGACCCGTGACGGGCAGACGATCCGCTACCTGCAGTTGGCCCACAACGAGTGGGACCCGGCCGCGAAGGCGTCCAAGACCCGGGTGTTGTACTCGTTCGGCCGTGCCGACCAGCTCGACGTGGCCGGTATCCGCCGCCTGGTGGACGCGTTGTCGCGGCTGCTGGCCCCGGCCGACGCCCTCGCCGCGGCCGCGCCGGCCGGGTTGTCGTTCACCGAGTCCCGGCCGCTGGGCGGGGCGTGGCTGCTCGACGGGCTGTGGCGCCGGCTGCGAATCGACACCGTCCTACGGCCGTTGGTCGGCTCGGCGCGGCGGGAGGTCGACGTGGAGCGGGTGCTGTTCGCGCTGGTCGCGAACCGGGCTCTGGCGCC
>NZ_WBKR01000469.1 GCF_008868155.1 Micromonospora sp. ALFpr18c | reverse complement strand
GGATGGTGACGATCGCTGCGGCCAGGTACAGGTAGAAGTCGATGATCTGGGCGTTGCGGTCGGTGCAGCGGCGGATCTTGCCGAAGCCGTTCATCCAGGAGTTGGTTCTCTCCACGACCCAGCGTTTGCCGATTTGGATCGGGGCGGGTATGCCTTTGCGGGCGATCTCGGCGTCGAAGCCGATCTCTTCGAGCAGGTCACGGGTTCGGTTGCTGTCGTAGCCGCGGTCCAGGTGCGCGGTGACCTGCTCGGGCCAGTAGTGCCGTAGTTGGGTGCTGCATGCTGCGAAGGTGTCGCGTAGCAGCGGGGAGTCGTGCCGGTTGGCGGGGGCGCCGGTGATTCCGAGCGGGATGCCGTAGCCGTCGACGCCGGTCGAGCGTTTCATGCCGCCTTTGCCGCGGTCGACCGGGGACCGGCCGGCCCGGTCCCCGCCGCACGGCGCCTTGGTGATGGCGCCGTCGGCACTGACGTCGGCCAACTCCAGGCCGATCATGCGGTCGTAGGCTTCGAGTGCCAGTTCGTGTAGTTGTTCGCCCAGGCCGGCCTCGGCCCACACGTGCAGGCGTCTGCGGATCG
>NZ_WBKR01000468.1 GCF_008868155.1 Micromonospora sp. ALFpr18c | reverse complement strand
GGGCCGGGCGTCCGGATCCAGACTCTCGTAGGACTTCGACGTCATGCTGATGATCTCTCCTCAGAACCGTCCAGGAAGAGTATCCCCTGGTAGACGAGCTGTCTCACATCAGCGTGACAGGGAGGGGAAGACGGGTTGAGGTCAAGGCAACCTCTCGCCACCTTCACTGAGAACTCGCCAGGGACTCGCCACATCCTGTGCGGCGCTCGCCAGTTCAGCTGCGAGGCGACACGCAGCGCAGCGCGGCGCAGGACCGGCTTCAGCATCAGCTATTTATTGGATTATCGGTAACTCTAATTCAACAAATACTCGCCACGAAACGGGCATAAGGTGCGCGCATCATAATGACAGTTATGGAGGCATGAAGGAGATCGGTGGATCTCAAGTGGTCCGGCGCCCGGTGTCCTGTCCCACCGCATCTGACAAGTGGCCCGCCGATCTGCTCACAAGGGACCGCGTAGATAATGCAACGGCCCGACGAACCTGAGCCGCGGCTGGTTGCAGCCGGTGCCGGCCCGCCGGCGAGCCTTCCGCGCTTCTCAAATACGCCGGGACATCCGACCCCTGCCCGGACCGGTG
>NZ_WBKR01000467.1 GCF_008868155.1 Micromonospora sp. ALFpr18c | reverse complement strand
GTCGTGCAGCGTCAAGAACTCCATGATCACCTTGAGGGCTTCACCCGCTTCATCCGCCTCCACAGAGGCCACTCACCCCACGAAATCCCTGTTCAGCGCCCCGCGCCGCGAGAACGCAACAGCCCTGGTTGGAACTCGTAGGGCCAACGCCCGAGCGGTGGGCTAGTCAGGAAGACCACGACGGTGCCCAGGAACCCACCCACCTCGAGTGTTTCTGGATACCGTTGAAGGCTGCGCATATCCTGCAGGCTGGCCAGGGTGCTCTCCTGGCCAAACTATGTTCGTGATCGGGTGTACATCGCGAGGTTGGCAATGCGCGGCTATGGGACCGAAGTGCGCCAGCGGCATTGCCTGATCATTGGCAATGTCGTCATACCAATATCCCGCCATGCGTTGTGAGACGACCGCGAGACCCGGGTGCGGATGCAGGCCGGTCGGAACGTTCTACACCCCTGAAGCCAATGCCACGTAGCTTAAGTTGATCTTGGGTTGACCTGCGGTTCTGTATGGACTCGTGGGATGTGCGGCGTGGCGTGGCGGCCGCTACCGGGCGGGCTGTTTTGATCACGGGTCATGTCGGTGGCT
>NZ_WBKR01000466.1 GCF_008868155.1 Micromonospora sp. ALFpr18c | reverse complement strand
GCGCCATGACGAAGCTCCGGGTGGACCAGATCCGTGAGAAGACCTCGTCCTAACGGAGCTTCGTCCCCATTCGACACGCCGACGTGGTGACCACTACCCACCGTAAGATGATCTTGAAACGCCCGTGTCGATCGACGCCAGACCCACGAAGAATCAGGGTCGAACGTTTGGAAATCAAAGAGCCGCCCGCTTGCGCCACTCTGCTTCAATTTCGGCGATCATTTCCGTTACGTTCTCATCCGAGAAGACGAACGGGCGCATTTGATCGACCACAGCCTCTCTCTTGACTTCCGGCGTAGGTAACTCACCCCACATTTCAGCCAGGTAATCGCGTACGGCAGGGCGTTCCATTGCTCGCGCTTCGAAGCGACGCCAATCACGCCAACCTTGCGCCTTCCGCGACTCCCCGATTGCTTCGTGATGCGCAATGATCGTCTCAACTAGCCGCTCATGTACGCGACCACGGGCGTTTCAAGATCATCTTACGGTGGGTAGTGGTCACCACGTCGGCGTGTCGAATGGGGACGAAGCTCCGTTAGGACGAGGTCTTCTCACGGATCTGGTCCACCCGGAGCTTCGTCATGG
>NZ_WBKR01000465.1 GCF_008868155.1 Micromonospora sp. ALFpr18c | reverse complement strand
GCGGGCCGAGCTGCGGTCGCTGTCGACTCGGGCTGACATCACCGCGACCAGCTTCGTGAACACCTACGAGTGGGGCGACTTCAAGGGTGACCCGCGTACGCTGATGGAGCGGTACTTCGACGCGCACCTGTACCTGGCGAACTGGGGCACCCGCCAGCTCATGCTGCGGCTACCGAACCACCTGCTCGACCCCGCAACCGTCGCCCAGTACTGCCAGGGTGACAGCGCGTCCGCCTGGACTGCCGGCGAGCACGTCATCATCGACCTTCACGACGGGGACGAGGACGGCGCCGACGAGTGGGACCTCGACGGCCACGGTCTGCTCGCCTCGATCATCCCGGTCCGGGCCGGCCTCGCCGCCGGTGACCTGCGCCTGCTCTACCTGGCCTGGCTGCGCTGCGTACAGTCCGCCGAGATCGCCGACGACGAGCCCGAACCGCCCGCCCCCGCCGGGCTGGGCACCCTCGACGCGGCCCTCACCGCCGTCGCCGAGTTTCTGCGCATCGACCCCGACCTGATCGCGGCCGCGGCCACCGGGTCGACGCCGGCCGCCTCCGGTGAACCGACCGCCGCGCAACTACGCACCTGG
>NZ_WBKR01000464.1 GCF_008868155.1 Micromonospora sp. ALFpr18c | reverse complement strand
GAGGCGTGCCGCAGGAAGTCGTCCAGCCGGTCCAGCAGGGTCGCGCCCTCCAGGATCTCGATCTGGGCCAGCTCGCCGATCAGGTGGCGGATGGTCCGGGCGTGCCGGGCGCTGCCCGCGCGCAGCCCGAGGGTGCCGCGCAGCTCGTTGTCGTCCCAGGCCAGCACACCTCGGCCGCGCACGCTGCCGACGGTGGCCGCCGCGAGGACGGTGGCGGTGGTCTTGTGCACCCCACCCTTGGGGTTGGCGAACGCGAACACCCGGGGCGTGCCCAGATCCCGGCGGAGCACCCCGGTGGCCCGCTCCACCTCCTGGTCGACGCCCTGCGGACGCCATT
>NZ_WBKR01000463.1 GCF_008868155.1 Micromonospora sp. ALFpr18c | reverse complement strand
CGAGCTCTCCCGGCCGCGCACCTCGCCGCCGGCCGCTCGCCCCGCCCCGGCCCCACCGGCCTCGCGCCCGGCACCCGCGCCCCTGACGGCCCCGGTGGCGGTGCCCACCGGCAGCCCGTACGTGGTCGGCCCCGACACCATCCGGCTACTGGTCGCGATCGGGCAACGGGACTACGTGTCCCCGGTCGACCTCGGAGACTGCCCGTTCTACGTGGTCAACCGCTCCCGCCTGTGTGGCCTGGCCGCCCCGTACCGGGTGCTGCTCACCCCCGGCGCGTACCTCTCGGCCTGCCAAGGTCACGCGCTGTCCATCCGGTCACAGGCCGCGCAGCACGGGGTGCCGTTCCGGACGTACCCAGCCCTGCCGAATTGACGTTTGAACGTCACGCCCAAATTGACGGCAGGAATACAGAAACGGCGCGTGCATTGCACGCGCCGAAACCTATAGATGCCCCCGGAAAAGACAGGATGTGAACTCGCGCCGCCTACCCGCGATCACCGTAGCAGCCGCTCATGCCAGCCGTGTCCGCCTGCTCTGTAATGGCTTGAACCGATCAGCAGGAGAGTCTTGACAAGGCATGATCATGCCGTTGACGTTG
>NZ_WBKR01000462.1 GCF_008868155.1 Micromonospora sp. ALFpr18c | reverse complement strand
TCCACGGTGCGGGTCCGGATGATCCGGGCGGCCTGCTGGGCGCGCGGAAAGGCGATCCCGCCCGGGATGTGCAGGGTGACAGCCTTGACCGTGCGGGTCTCCTTACGGCCGTGTCCGCGGTCGCGGGTGCGGTCACCGACCGGGATCTGCGCCCAGGGCAGGTTCTTGAGCTGGGCATGAAGAGTGGGCTGGTTGCCCTTTGCCTGCAGGAGAAGGTGTGCTCCGCGGTTGGTGATCTGCTCGGCGTGACCGGTTTGGGTATGCATCGCGTCGGCGACGAACAGGACCCCGGTCAGGCTGCCCAGGACTTTCTCGACGGCGTTGAGCAGGGGTGTGAAGGCCGGAATCTCGTTGCTCTTCGTGTCGACGGTGACCTGGGCCAGGACGATGCCGGTGCTGGTGTCCAGCGCGGACAGCAGATGCACCTGGCGGCCGGCGGGCAGGCGGGCGCCCCGCAACGTTTTGCCGTCGACGGCTATCACTGTCCGGTAGCGGCGCGGTCGGGCGGGTGCCGGCGGTGTCCGCGACCGCAGCCAGCCGGCCAGAACAGCGCTGAGCAGGGCCGCGTCGAGGCGGGTCAACAGCCGCCACATCGTCGTGCC
>NZ_WBKR01000461.1 GCF_008868155.1 Micromonospora sp. ALFpr18c | reverse complement strand
GCAGTTGATGACAAGGCGGCTGCAGCGGGGGTATACCCTGATCGACCGGAGGGCAGGGCAGACGACGAGGGCTGCGGGTGCTGAGACTGCGACGCCACTGAACCCTTCGGCGCAGGACCTACAGGCCCGCGACCCAGCCGGCGCTGATATTCCTCATCCAGCCTGTACCAGACATCAACCCGGTTACCCTTCCCCTTCAACGTACTGTTGGGATCGACAACACCAGTGCCCCTCCTTAGGATATCGTAAAAGGTGGAGTGGACAATTTTTTTATCAGCTGTGAATCCTCTGATGGAATACCCGGGGGGGAGGTCGAGATACGCCATTACAGCACGAACTTTATAATCATCGTTCACCCAACCGGCGATTGCATTTTGACGATCAGTCGAGCAACTGCCGAGAAGTTGGCCTCTCCGCACCTCACCCGAATACCACTTTCGGAATGTAGTTTCACCTAAATCGGGGCGGTTCTCCTCAAGGAAGGTAGCAATGCTTACCGCCCACGGGTTGAGGATGATTTGGTCGGCGAAGAGTTCGAGAGTCTGTTTGTCGCTGAGCATGTGGCTCCTTGGGGTGTGGTGATCTCGCGTCAGTGTCGCGCCAAAGAGTTCAACGGAT
>NZ_WBKR01000460.1 GCF_008868155.1 Micromonospora sp. ALFpr18c | reverse complement strand
CGGGCGGGGGCGCACCACCGGCGCGCGGGTGCCGGCCGGACGGGCCAGCGCGCTGCACCTGGTGGCGACGGTCCGTGCCGCCGCGCCGTATCAGGCCGCCCGGGGGCGGCTGACCGGGCCGCTGCGGTTGCGTGGCGACGACGTGCGTGAGGCGGTGCGGGAGGGCCGGGAGGGAAACCTGGTGCTGTTCGTGGTGGACGCGAGCGGTTCGATGGGTGCCCGGCAGCGGATGACCGCCGTGAAGGACGCGGTGCTGGCCCTGCTCACCGACGCGTACCAGCGGCGGGACAAGGTCGCCGTGATCGCCTTCCGGGGTGCCGGCGCGCAGACGCTGTTGCCGGCCACCTCGTCGGTGCTGGCCGCCTCGACCAGGCTGGCCGAGTTGCCGACGGGTGGGCGTACGCCGCTGGCCGAGGGTCTGCTCGCCGCGGCCGACCTGCTGCGCGTGGAACGCCTGCGCGACCCGAAGCGCCGCCCGATGGTCCTCGTCGTCACCGACGGCAGAGCCACCGCCGGCACCCGCCCGCTGGACCGCGCGGCAGCAGCGGCGAAGGCGCTGGCGGCGACGGGTGCTCCCTGCGTGGTCGTCGACTGCGAGGCCGGCCCGGTCCGCCTGCATCTGGCCAC
>NZ_WBKR01000459.1 GCF_008868155.1 Micromonospora sp. ALFpr18c | reverse complement strand
CCGAAAGGCATCCCGATCACGTCCGACCCGAAGTACTTAGCGATGGTAGCTTCCGAAATCAACGACCGACCCCGTAAGATCCACAATTGGAAGAAGCCCTCCGAGATTTTCGCCGAACTCGTAGAGACAAATGCTTCGACTGTCTGAACCTGCCGTGACGTCGCACGTGGATGACGACGACGCGGATCTGATCCGACCAAGGCATCGCCCGCACCGGTCACTCCGCTTCCCTGGTGGCCGCCCGTGTGCGTGTCCCTCATGCCGCGCAGCGCGCAGGCGAGAGCGGAAGCAACAGGCGTTCGGTGCTGCGCCGCCGGCTACTGGCTATCTGCCGTTTCCCGGCAGTGGCGTGCCACCGTCTCCGGCCTCGCCCTAAAGGCCGACGCATATCGATTGGACCCGCGCGGCCGAGGCGGTGACCCGAGGACGCCTCGGCCGCGCGCAAGGAATCGCACCCGTCGGAAGGAGCGGACCCCCTCGCACGTCAGCTCACGGCACGGAACCCGTCAGCTCTCAGAGGGTGGTTCGCAGTGAATTGATCTGATCTATGCGTTGCGTCCGGTTGGAGGCCTTTCGGTAGGTCCGCCATGGATAGCGACTGGTCGATTTGTGGGATGTGAGCTTTAGTCGTGACTGTCGGGC
>NZ_WBKR01000458.1 GCF_008868155.1 Micromonospora sp. ALFpr18c | reverse complement strand
GCCGCCCGCCAGCCGGCACCTCAGGAATCTGCTTCTTCCCGCGCCCCATCGCAAACCTCCGTGATCAAGGTGTTGCGACGATCAGTTGAATTCGCCCTGGACTCCCCTGTCCGAGTGATGGACCAGTCCGCCCAGGTCAGCGCCCTGGCCCTCGCGGCGCCACACGGCCATCTTGAGCGCGTCGAGAGCCAAATCCGTGTAGAGACTCGTGGATACCTGCCAGCCGACGATCATGCGGGAGTACACGTCGAGGACGAACGCGGCGTACACCCAGCCCACGCTGGTGCGCACGTAGGTGAGGTCGGCGACCCACAGCTGGTTCGTATGCTCGGCGGTGAAGTCGCGTTTGACCAGGTCGCTGGGGCGTCCGGTCTCCGCCGCGGGTCGGGTCGTGCGCGGCGTTTTGTCGCGCAGCAGCCCGCGCAGCCCGGACTCGCGCATCAGCCGCTCGACGGTGCACCGGGCCGCCTCGATATCCTGGCGGTGCAGTTCGTGCCAGATCTTGCGGGCCCCGTAGACGCCGTAGTTCTCCGCGTGGACCTGCTCGATCACCGCGGTCAGCTCCTCGTCGCGTCGGGATCGTGCGCTGGCGGGGCGGGTCGTGGCGGCGTAGTAGGTCGACGGTGCGATCGCTGCGGGCGTGT
>NZ_WBKR01000457.1 GCF_008868155.1 Micromonospora sp. ALFpr18c | reverse complement strand
CCCCGATGATCAACATCCGGCGAGAGGTGGCGATCTCCTGCAACGCTTTCATCATCGGGATGACCTGGGCGACCTCGCCCGCGCCGCCGTCGTACGCCCGGTGGAAGACCGGTACCGCGCCGTCGGCGGTCACCGCGATCCCGGCCTGGACCTGTTTCAAGTCCGGCCGGCGGTCTTTCGGATGCCCGAACTTCGGCGCCGGGAACGCCTCGTCGACCTGCTCGTACTCGCCGTGCATCGAGATCGATGTCATGTCCCAGTGCATCCGGGACACATCGATGCCGAACACCTCGATCGCCTGCGCCCCGACCGACCCGGCGATCGAGTCCACCTGCAGGGCGATCGCATCGAGGGCCCGCCCGACCCGGTCATCATTGAGCTGCTCCGGTCGGATCCCGAACACCTCCTCGACCGCGTACGCGCCGGCCCACCCCTGCACCCGCACCAGCGGCTCCGGCGAGGTCAACCGATTCGCGACCAGGGCCTCGATGACCTGGCCATGCGTCAACTCCGACCGATCATCAACCGGACACAACCCGTCGATAACGTCACGAATCCGCAGCCGAGAACCGAACGCCGCGACCAACGGCAACGACCCCAACGCCTTCTCCACCGACGGCAACCCGAACCGCGCACGCTGTCTCA
>NZ_WBKR01000456.1 GCF_008868155.1 Micromonospora sp. ALFpr18c | reverse complement strand
CACGCTCATCCCGTTGGCGCGCGCGTGACTGACCAGACGATCACCACCGGTGTAGCTGAACCGGCCCTGCTGCGGCTCGGTGGCGTCCCACTTCATCTCGTTCTCGGCCACGACACTGTTGAACTCGGCGTTGAGGATGCCGACGTACTGGCTGTCGGACAGCTTGCCGGTCGCGACGGCCGCGCCGAAGTAGCGGCCCTTCTCGGCCGCCGACGCCTTCAGTGTGGTTCCGGCGCTGGCCATGGGTGCCAGCGCCACGGTCATGCCCGCGCTCAGTGCGACCGCGAGGGTCGCCGTCGCCAGCAGAGTTCTCTTGGGTCTCATGTTGTTCCTTCTCAGTGGTTGCATCGGTGGTGGTGATGTGCCACTTCGCTCAGGACAACCCGGTCGGGACGGTCGGCGCCGGCTGGCCAGGGAGTCCGGGACGGTCCTCCCGGGCCACCTCGCACCGACGTACGCAGTCCGGCGGCACGCGCCGACTGCGGAGAGTCCTGAGGCGACGTCCGCATGCCCTGGGGGACGTCGTGATCCGAGGTGCGGCCAGCGGGGATCGCCCGGTGAGCCCCGAAATGCCGTCATCCTCTCCATCGAGAGTGAGCGATAACATGCTGTTCGTCAAGACGTAACGAACGGCGTGGCGACGTCCTTGTGATCGCTCACAGTCGAGCG
>NZ_WBKR01000455.1 GCF_008868155.1 Micromonospora sp. ALFpr18c | reverse complement strand
ACACGCCCGCAGCGATCGCACCGTCGACCTACTACGCCGCCACGACCCGCCCCGCCAGCGCACGCTCCCGGCGCGACGAGGAGCTGACCGCGGTGATCGAGCAGGTCCACGCGGAGAACTACGGCGTTTACGGGGCCCGCAAGATCTGGCACGAGCTGCACCGCCAGGACATCGGGGTAGCCCGGTGCACCGTCGAGCGGCTGATGCGCGAGTCTGGGCTACGCGGGCTGTTGCGCGACAAGTCGCCGCACACGACCCGACCGGCGGCTGAGACCGGACGGCCTGCTGACCTGGTCAAACGGGACTTCACCGCAGAACATCCGAACCAGCTGTGGGTCGCGGATCTGACCTACGTGCGTACCAGTGTGGGCTGGGTGTACGCCGCGTTCGTCCTCGACGTGTACTCCCGCATGATCGTCGGCTGGCAGGTGTCCACGAGTCTCTATACGGATCTGGCTCTCGACGCGCTGAAGATGGCGATCTGGCGCCGCGAACATCAAGGCGCTGACCTGCGCAAACTGGTCCATCACTCGGACAGGGGAGTCCAGGGCGAATTCAACTGATCGTCGCAACACCTTGATCACGGAGGTTTGCGATGGGGCGCGGGAAGAAGCAGATTCCTGAGGTGCCGGCTGGCGGGCGGCGACAGTGGGCGTCGGATCGGGCGTTGCGG
>NZ_WBKR01000454.1 GCF_008868155.1 Micromonospora sp. ALFpr18c | reverse complement strand
TGCGCCGAAGGGTTCAGTGGCGTCGCAGTCTCAGCACCCGCAGCCCTCGTCGTCTGCCCTGCCCTCCGGTCGATCAGGGTATACCCCCGCTGCAGCCGCCTTGTCATCAACTGCCGGTGCCAGCTCAAGCACCCCAGGCCGGCTCCAGACGACACCACTACCTGAGACCTACGACCAGTGGGTCCACAGACAGGTGACGACGCCTACATCGCCCCGCTTCGTGTCGCCGACCCTATCCCGCACCCCGCATGAGGCCTACCAGGAATGGGTCCAGACGAGCACGTCGCTTACCCATGCCCTGGAACCACCAGGCGGGGAATATAGGGAGAGGTATTCGGAATACCTGAGGCAACAGGCCGCTATGGCACAGGCTTTGCGCCAGGCGCCGCAGCGGACCCCATCATCTTCTGGGTTGCACCCAGCCCCGCTTATGGCCGCTCCTTCGCTATCGGTCGCAGCCGCGACGACGAGCAGCCACATTCAAGTGGCACACCGACAGCAGCAGGCAGCCCCGAATCAGAATCCGCACTACGCGTACTCGATGTCTCCCCCTGCTACAGATCTTGCGCCACCACAGCGACGGTGACGGAGATCCGGGAGCAAAAGGTCAGGTTTGTCCACTGTGGGTCGGGGTGATCTTCGCGGGTCGGGGGCGTAGGCCGGAGGGATGAGGTATCC
>NZ_WBKR01000453.1 GCF_008868155.1 Micromonospora sp. ALFpr18c | reverse complement strand
TCCCCGGCCCGCCGGTGGGGTGCCACACCCGACGCCCACGTCGGAGCCGGGGCAGGCCGAGTGGCGCGTCGCCGCCCCCGCGCCCGGCGCGGCTCATCCCGTGCCGGCACCACCGGAGATCGGCGAGTCGGCCGACACGATCTCTCCTTGATTTGTTGGCCACCTTCGGTGCTCCGCGGTGAGGTACGCGCGGCGGCCGAACCGACGCTGCCGAGTCAGCTCACCACGTTCGTCGGGCGGGATGATGAGCTCAAACGCGTCGGCGAGCTGAGTCGCTGACCGGGCCGCCTGCCCGAGTCAGCGGCGGGCCCGCAGAGCGTACGAGGCGGCACCGGCCGCGAGCACACCGAAGCCGGCGAGGACGCTGCCCAGCGGCAGGCTCACCGCGAGCAGCAGGCACCCGACCAGCCCGGAAACGGCCAGCAC
>NZ_WBKR01000452.1 GCF_008868155.1 Micromonospora sp. ALFpr18c | reverse complement strand
TGCTGAACCCTTGAGCGGATTATTACGTTACATGCATGACTGCTAGCCTGGAAACGGATTTTCCTGGCGAGAGAAGCAAAGGAAAACGACGCATGCCCCCCAAATTCGACGATGCAACTGTACGCTCCGCCCTTGAGAAAATGGGCGATCTAATTCTCGAGGACGGTGGTCTATATCTTAGCGCAGCATCGTTAGCCGCAGGAGCGGGTGTTACTGAAGGTGCAGCACGATCTTGGTTAACCGGGGAATCCAAAAAGCACGTGTTTGATCTAATCGAAAAATATTACAAAGACGCCATTAAAAATTGGAACAATTATGCGCTAGCTCGTAGGCAGAGAACCGCTGCGATAGCCTCGGCGGCGAGGGCCGCTCAAAGGCCGGTCCTCGACAGTGAAGTCGAGGACCTCCGAATGTTGGCCAAAGTAATCCGTAACCCCGTCCCGGGAAGATCCGTCTACAGCGAAATGATGGCAAGAGGCGTTTCTCGAAAACATTTCAATAATATCTACCATTGGGTGCTGGGAGGGCGTCCGGACATAATCGCTGCCCTCGACCAGCGCGATCGAGAGGATATTAAAGGGTGGACCGATTCCCTCTCCGGCGGCAGCAAGCGGCAAGCCCGGACGGAGGATGATGGTGCGAGCGTCGGACCGTCTGTTGCTGCTCCAGCGTCGCGTTCGGACAGGCCTCAGCGGATA
>NZ_WBKR01000451.1 GCF_008868155.1 Micromonospora sp. ALFpr18c | reverse complement strand
GCGCCATGACGAAGCTCCGGGTGGACCAGATCCGTGAGAAGACCTCGTCCTAACGGAGCTTCGTCCCCATTCGACACGCCGACGTGGTGACCACTACCCACCGTAAGATGATCTTGAAACGCCCGTGCCGCCCAGCCTGATGGGGTAGTTCGGGTCGGCGAATAACATTGAGGGATGGCAGAGCCCAAGACGGAGAAGAGCACGTCCAACGCCTGGGCATGGCCGGTCGGCATTCTGATCGGTCTGGTGATCGGCATCCCCTCGTTCGGTTCGACGGGTGGAGTCGCCTTCGGTGTCGCCCTCGGCATCGCCTTCGCGCTCGCCTTCGGCGCGACCGGGAAGCGGTCCGAAGGCGGCCCATCCGCAGGCGACACGGCCGAAGGCGACCCGTCGGCAGGCGGCACGGCCGGAGAAGGGGGCTCGACCGCAATTCCCCCGAAGGGTTCCTCCATCCCGGACATTGCGGACGCCAGCGCAACCGGAGACAGTGCCGACGGTCCGCGCCGAGGGTGATCCACTCCCGTTCACCGAAAGTGGGGTATCCGGGGCCTGGGGATAGCCCGCTTTCGCCGAAGCCGAGTGGATTAAGAGCGACCGGCAATAGGTATCCAAGATTCGGACAGTTGGATACCCGGGGGTAGCAAGCAGGCACGGGAGGTTGATCATCGGAGTTCTCTACGCTCAGTGATCAATGGAGTCCCGTGCCTGCCCTCC
>NZ_WBKR01000450.1 GCF_008868155.1 Micromonospora sp. ALFpr18c | reverse complement strand
TGGCTCACCGGCAGTCCTGAAGAGGCCTTCGACTTCGTCTACGACATCCACATCGGCACCATCACACCCGGACCCTGACCGCACCCGTCACCCATCAACCCCCGACGGACTTCCGGCTCGGACCACTAAGTCCGGACGTAGGTCTGGACGTAGGTCGCCGAAGGCATCCGACCAGGTCAGGTGCACAACGCTCGGCGGGAAAGAGTCGCTTGAGTGCCGGCTGTGACCTGCGGGAACTCGCGGTCAACCGTCCGATGCAGGTGGTCGGTTCGGCTGGGGCACCGAAGCAGAAGTGGTGCGACCGAAGGCCCGTAGCTCCGCAGGCCAATGGACAGGGACCGCCGCGACGGAGGCTGCGCTGGTGCTGCTGACCTGCGCAAACGGACTACGCAATAGCCCTGGCACCCGCTCCCATCGCCCCACGGGCGTTTTAAGATCATCTTACGGTGGGTAGTGGTCACCACGTCGGCGTGTCGAATGGGGACGAAGCTCCGTTAGGACGGGGTCTTCTCACGGATCTGGTCCACCCGGAGCTTCGTCATGGCGCAGTCTGTCATCCCTGCTGTCGATTCGGTGCCCGCGCCGCGGGATGGTGGTGTGTCGTTCACGCCGTCGTGTCGCGATCTGCTGGAGTTGTTGCTGGCGGTGTCTGACGGCCGTTGTGGCAGGGGCGGGATCATCCGGTCGCGGTCGTCCTGGCGCTGGTCGCGGCGGCGACGGTGG
>NZ_WBKR01000449.1 GCF_008868155.1 Micromonospora sp. ALFpr18c | reverse complement strand
GATCAGTTGCACCTGATGTCCGCCCTCGCAGGGCCGCCGCGATCGGGTGCGGCCAGTGTCATCGTCGCCCAGGCGCCCACCGACGGGGCCAAGACCAGCGAGCCAGCCACCGCCCGCGCCCTGCTGGAAACCCTCGACCTGCGAGGCGTGACTGTCACCGCGGACGCGTTGCACACCGTCAAGGCCACCGCCGACCTGATCCACCAGCAGGGCGGCGAGTTCGTGTTGCCGGTGAAACAGAACCGGCAGGCACTGTTCGACGCCCTCAACGCCCTGCCATGGGCCGACACCCCGATCGCCTGCCACGACCTCGACAGCGGACACGGCCGGAGCACCCGCCGCACCATCCGGGTCCTACCCGCCCCGCCCGACCTGCCGTTCCCGCACGTCAACCAGGTCTGGCTGATCGAACGCTACGTCACCGACAACTCCAGCGGAAAGCAGTCCGCAGCCGCGCAACTCGGCATCGCCAGCCATACCCCCGACCGCGCCGGCCCAGCAGAGCTGGCCGCCTACAACCGCGGCCACTGGGCCATCGAGTCACTGCACTTCATCCGCGACACCTGCTACCACGAAGACCAGTCAACAGTGCGTACCCGATCCGGGCCCCGTGTCCTGGCCTCGCTACGCAACCTCGCCATCAACGCCCTACGCCTGGCCGGCCGACCCGACATCACCGAAGCCACCCGCTGGGCAGCCCGCAACATGACCAGGCCATTCACCATCCTCGGCCTCACATC
>NZ_WBKR01000448.1 GCF_008868155.1 Micromonospora sp. ALFpr18c | reverse complement strand
CCCGCCGCCTTCCTGCTCGACGGTCGCCCGGTCACCCTGCGCCGTCCCACCCGCGCGCCGGTGCCGGCGGCCCGTCGGCGCACCGCGTCCGGTTCGGTGGCCGTGGACAAAGTCCGGGCTCAGGTGGCAAAGGCCAGCCGGATCTGGGTGGAGGGCATCCATGACGCCGCGCTGGTCGAGCGGATCTGGGGCGACGACCTGCGGATCGAGGGTGTGGTCGTCGAGCCGTTGGACGGCATCGACGACCTCGACGCCGACGTCCGCGACTTCGGCCCCGGCCCGACCCGACGACTCGGCGTCCTCGTCGACCACCTGGTGCCGGGCAGCAAGGAGAGCCGGATCGTCGCCCGCGTGAACTCGCCGTACGTGCTGGTGACCGGGCACCCCTACGTGGACGTGTGGCAGGCGGTCAAGCCGGCGGCGCTGGGCATCGCGGCGTGGCCGGTGGTGCCGCCGGGGCAGCCGTGGAAGGAGGGGGTCTGCGCGGCCCTCGGGGTGGCCGAGCCGGCCGACATGTGGCGGCACATCCTGTCCCGGGTGAACAGCTTCGCCGACGTGGAAACACCCCTGATCAACGCCATGGAACGCCTCATCGACTTCGTCACCGAGCCAGCCTGACCCGCCCGCCGCCTTCCTGCTCGACGGTCGCCCGGTCACCCTGCGCCGTCCCACCCGCGCGCCGGTGCCGGCGGCCCGTCGGCGCACCGCGTCCGGTTCGGTGGCCGTGCACAAAGTCCGGGCTCAGGTGG
>NZ_WBKR01000447.1 GCF_008868155.1 Micromonospora sp. ALFpr18c | reverse complement strand
GAGGGCATGTTCGAGCGGTTCACCGACCGAGCGCGACGGGTTGTCGTCCTGGCCCAAGAAGAGGCCCGGATGCTCAACCACAACTACATCGGTACGGAACACATCCTGCTGGGCCTGATCCACGAAGGTGAAGGCGTCGCGGCAAAGGCCCTGGAGAGCCTCGGCATCTCCCTGGAGGGCGTCCGCCAGCAGGTCGAGGAGATCATCGGCCAGGGCCAGCAGGCGCCGAGCGGGCACATCCCGTTCACGCCGCGGGCCAAGAAGGTGCTGGAGCTGTCGCTGCGCGAGGCGCTGCAGCTCGGCCACAACTACATCGGCACGGAGCACATCCTGCTCGGGCTGATCCGTGAGGGCGAGGGCGTCGCCGCCCAGGTGCTGGTCAAGCTCGGCGCCGACCTCAACCGGGTCCGCCAGCAGGTGATCCAGCTGCTCTCCGGCTACCAGGGCAAGGAGCCCGCCGCCGCGGGTGCCGCGCCGGGTGAGGCCGCGCCGTCGACCAGCCTCGTGCTGGACCAGTTCGGCCGCAACCTGACCCAGGCCGCCCGCGAGGGCAAGCTCGACCCGGTCATCGGGCGCGAGAAGGAAATCGAGCGGGTCATGCAGGTGCTCTCCCGCCGTACCAAGAACAACCCGGTCCTGATCGGTGAGCCCGGCGTCGGCAAGACCGCCGTGGTGGAGGGACTTTCCCAGAAGATCATCAAGGGCGAGGTGCCCGAGACTCTCAAGGACAAGCAGCTCTACACGCTCGACCT
>NZ_WBKR01000446.1 GCF_008868155.1 Micromonospora sp. ALFpr18c | reverse complement strand
CGGCGGCACGGCGACGTCCTCCCGCCGGTCGACGTATCGCTAACAAGGCACCGCGGCCCGTTGTTTTTCGGGTCAGACCGCCGGGAGGACGTCGGCGATCATGATGCCTGGAGTTGTTTTTGGTCTGGAAACTACGGGTGGTCCTTGTGTGTGATCGGTCCGTATCGTCGGCGTAGTTGATCTTTTGGTACGTTCCCGGTTTGTATGGGCTGATCTTCGCGGGTCTGGGCTACTAGCCCGGTCGGTGTTGGGCTGTCTGGTGGTGTGCGGCTGGGGTGGCGTCGTACGGCGTGCTTTGGAGCGCCGAAGATCCGCTCGTTGCCGGGCGGCTGCTCGTGATCGTGGCTGCCGGCGAAAATCTAGTGGGGGCACCGGGATGAGCGCCGGCAGCCGGGACCGATGGCCGCCACATCCTCAATGGGTCGCCGTACGTGGCGGTGGGTGCGAGTGGATTAATCAGTTCGCGTTGACGCGGTCCGACGAAGCCAGGCGGAACGCGACTCGGCTGCGGCTGCGGCGTGGTCCCACTAACGGCTGCCGTCGAGGAGGTGGAAGGATACGGTGTCGGCGTGAAATTCGGCTGCCCGCCATACCCGTACGGCGGCGAAGTTATACCACCCGGACTGCACGGCCCCGGCGTTGTTCGGGAGTGTCCGGTTTGATCATGGTTTGTTAGATGCCGTAGACGGCGAAGGTGTCGGTGCGGTCGTGGAGGTCTCGGCGGGCGTGGGCGATGTTGGCGCGTCCGGCGAG
>NZ_WBKR01000445.1 GCF_008868155.1 Micromonospora sp. ALFpr18c | reverse complement strand
GCCGTCGACCCGGATGAGGATTTTCCGGCGGTATTTCGCCGGGATCTGCTCGATCGCGTCGGCGAGGACCCGAATGTGATCACTGACCGTGTTGGATCCGGCGTTGCCTTCTCGCAGCAGCATGGCGAGGGATTCGCTGGTGTTGGCGCACCACGCCCCGAGTGGGTGGAAGCCGAAGCCTTTCTTGAACGTTACCGCCGCGCCCTGTTTATCCGAGTGCGCGGTGATAAGGGTGGCGTCCAGGTCGATCACGATCCATCCGTGCAGGAGTTTATCCGCGACCAGCAGCCAGGGGAACCCGCCCGGCCGGCCGGCGATCAGGTCCCATACCCGCCGGCGGGCTGTTGCCCGAGCCTTGCCGATCTTACCCAGTGTCACCGGGTCGAGGCCGGTCAGACACCGGCGGACCGTGCTGTCCGACGGTGGGTCACCGAACACCGGAGCCTGATGGGCCAGCAGGTCGATATCGGTCACGCTGGTCGCGCCGAGCGCGATCGACACCGCCAGGGATGTCAGCACGGTTCCCCGATCCCACCACCCAGGGCCTTCGCCCCGGGGTATCACCACGTTCAACCCGCTGGTCAGACCCGCTTTGTCAGCGCATTTACGCAGCAGGACCGCCCCTGCGTGACCGACGAGGTTCTTATCTGTGGCCGTCACCGACAGCCGGTCATCCCACCCGATAGACTTGCTCACCAGAAAGGTGCACCCGCTTCTACAAAGGACATGGCGTAGACAACCACATCCTTGCAGGTCGGGT
>NZ_WBKR01000444.1 GCF_008868155.1 Micromonospora sp. ALFpr18c | reverse complement strand
GCGTCCACCCCGACGGCCGCCCGCACCGCCGGGGAACTACTCGCCACCGCCGCCGACCTGCGCGCCGAACGGGAACGCCTCGACGCCGAGCGGCGTGAACGCGACCGGGTTCGTTGAACCTGGCCCGGGCATGATCCGTTGAACTCTTTGGCGCGACACTGACGCGAGATCACCACACCCCAAGGAGCCACATGCTCAGCGACAAACAGCTTCTCGAACTCTTCGCCGACCAAATCATCCTCAACCCGTGGGCGGTAAGCGTTGCTACCTTCCTTGAGGAGAACCGCCCCGATTTATATGTAGGTACATTCCGAAGGTGGTATTCGGGTGAGGTGCGGAGAGGCCAACTTCTCGGCAGTCTCTCGACTGATCGTCAAAATGCAATCGCCGGTTGGGTGAACGATGATTATAAAGTTCGTGATGTAATGGCGTATCTCGACCTCCCCCCCGGGTATTCCATCAGACAATTCGCAGATGATAAAAAAATTGTCCACACCACCTTTTGGCATATCCTAAAGAAGGGCACTGGTGTTGTCGATCCCAACAGTACGCCGAAGGGGAGGGGTAACGGGGTTGATGTCTGGTACAGGCTGGATGAGGAATATCAGCGCCGGCTGGGTCGCGGGCCTGTAGGTCGTGCGCCGAAGGGTTCAGTGGCGTCGCAGTCTCAGCACCCGCAGCCCTCGTCGTCTGCCCTGCCCTCCGGTCGATCAGGGTATACCCCCGCTGCAGCCGCCTTGTCATCAACTGCCGGTGCCAGCTCA
>NZ_WBKR01000443.1 GCF_008868155.1 Micromonospora sp. ALFpr18c | reverse complement strand
GGGATCATGGACCAGTCCGCCGCGATCCGCTGCCGCGCCGGGCACGCCCTCTTCCTGGACTGCCGCGACGAGTCGGTCGAGCAGATCCCCTTCGACCTGGACGCCGCCGGGTTGGCCGTGCTGGTCATCGACAGCCGGGCGCCGCACCGGCACGCCGACGGTGAGTACGCCGCCCGTCGCCGATCCTGCGAGGCGGCCGCGAAGGCGCTCGGCGTTCCCGCGCTGCGTGACGTGACCGTCGACCAACTCGACTCCGCGCTGGCCCGACTCGACGACGACGAGACCCGACGTCGGGTGCGGCACGTGGTCACCGAGGACCAGCGTGTGCTGGACACGGTGGCGCTGCTACGCGCCGGCCGCGTCCAGGACATCGGCCCGCTGCTCACGGCCTCACACGTCTCGATGCGCGACGACTTCGAGATCACCGTCCCGGAGATCGACACGGCGGTCGAGGCGGCGCTGGAGGCCGGTGCGCTCGGCGCCCGGATGACCGGCGGCGGCTTCGGCGGCTGCGTCCTGGCCCT
>NZ_WBKR01000442.1 GCF_008868155.1 Micromonospora sp. ALFpr18c | reverse complement strand
TAGGGGAGGGGAAACAGGAGGCAGGTGCTTGTGGCGTGGGCTATCAGGCGGTTGGTCGCGTCGGTCAGGCGGGCTTCGGCCAGGGCGGTGCGGCGGCCGCTCTGCAGCACGGTGCCCTCGCAGCGCAGGACGCCGCTGTCCACGGTGACCGGGCGGAGGAACTTCACGTTCAGGTCCAGCGACGTGTAGCCGACGCCGGCGGGCAGCGTGGTGTGCACGGCGCAGCCGGCGGCGGTGTCCAGCAGCGTCGAACTGCACCATCGCGCGAGCGATGGCGATCCTCGGCGAGCGGTGGACGCTGGTGGTGCTCCGCGAGGTGTTCAACGGCGTACGGCGCTTCGACGACATGCGGGTGCGTACCGGCATCCCCCGTCAGGTGCTGACCAACCGGCTGGCCGCTCTCGTCGAGCAGGGTGTGCTACGTCGCGAGCCCTACCGGGAGCCGGGTAGTCGGCTGCGCCACGAGTACCGGCTGACCGAGAAGGGCCTGGACCTGTGGCCGGTGCTGGTCGCCGTGCTCGGGTGGGGTGACCGGTACCTCGCCGACCCGGAGGGCTCTCCGTTGAGCGTGGGGCACCGTGACTGCGGCGCGGAGGTGCGCGTCGAGCTGCGCTGCGCCGACGGGCATGAGGTCGCCGAGCCCCGCGACGTGCTGCCCCGTCCAGGCCCCGGCGCGCACCGTCGTACCCCCTGAGTCGGTCACCCGCGCGTCCGCGCGTCCGCGCGACCCTCACCGCAGACATCGACGGCCGTGCGTGTCCGAAACGCATATGGCGACGGT
>NZ_WBKR01000441.1 GCF_008868155.1 Micromonospora sp. ALFpr18c | reverse complement strand
GCGGCGGGTAGGGATGTGACCAGGTAGGCGGTCTCGCGGCTGGTCTTGCCGCCGGTGGTGCGGGTACGGGTGATCCGGACGGCTTGCTGGGCGTGCGAGAACGCGATCCCGCCCGGGGTGTGCAGGGTGACGGCTTTGACGGTGCGGGTCTCTTTGCGCCCGTGACCGCGGTCGCGGGTGCGGTCACCGACCGGGATCTGCGCCCAGGGAACAGCTTTGAGCTGGGCGAACAGGGTGGGCTGGTTGCCCTTGGCCTGCAGTAACAGATGTGCTCCACGGCCGGTGATCTGCTCGGCGTGGCCGGTCTGGGTGTGCAGCGCGTCGGCGACGAACAGGACATCGGTCAGACTGCCGAGCACGGCCTCCACGGCGTCGAGCAGCGGGGTGAAAGCGGGAATCTCGTTGCTCTTCGTGTCGACGGTGACCTGGGCCAAGACGATGCCGGCACTGGTGTCCAGCGCCGACAGCAGATGCGTCTGCCGGCCGCCCGGCAGGCGTGCGCCACGCAGGGTCTTGCCGTCCACGGCGATCACCGTCCGGTAACGGCGCGGCCGAGCGGTCACCGGTTGCGTCCGGGTGTGCAGCCAGCCGGCCAGAACCTTGCTGATCAGCGTGGCGTCCAGGCGGATCAGCAGACGCCACACCGTGGTGCCGGCCGGCACGCCCCGGGTGAACCCGAGCCGCTGCTGGTCCGCCTCGTCCAGGTCGTACAGCCAGTCGGCGATCGCGGCGAACGACGAGGCGCCGGCCAGGACCGCGCAGACCGCGACGGTCAGCAACGCGGCCAG
>NZ_WBKR01000440.1 GCF_008868155.1 Micromonospora sp. ALFpr18c | reverse complement strand
CGGGCGAGGAACGCGTGGTGCTCGGTGAACCGGCCGTTCAACGCTTCGGTCAGCTGCGGGATCTTCGACCGGAGCCGACGTTTGGCCAGATCCGCGAGCGCGGCCGGATCCGTGTCGCCAGCGATCAACGCCTCCAGCATCGCCCGCCCGGACACCCCAAGGATGTCAGACGCGACTGCGGACAGCTTGATCCCGGCGTCCTCCAGCGACTTCTCCAGCCGCTGGGCCTCCCGGCCACGTTCCCTCGTGATCGCCGTGCGTGTCCGGGTCAGATCCCGCAACTGGCGGATCGGCTCGGGCGGCACGAACGAGCCCCTCACCAGGCCATGCGCACCGAGTTGGGCGAGCCAGGTCGCGTCCGCGACATCGGTCTTACGGCCCGGCAGTGTCTTCACGTGCCGGGCGTTGACCAGCATGACCTCGAAGCCGGCGTCCTCGAGCAGGTAGTAGAACGGCTTCCAGTAGTCGCTGGTCGCCTCCATCACCACGCATGTCACCTGCTGATCGACCAGATGCTCACGCAACGCGAGGATCTGTCTGGTCATCGACCCCCAGGTCGTGACCGTCTCGGTCGTCTTGCGACGACCGGCCCCAGCGATCCGGACGCACACCTTGGCGTCCTTCTTCGAGATATCCATCCCGGCACAGCGGGAGTGAACGACTTCCATCACCAGCCTCCCTCACACGCGGACCACAGCGTCCGTCGTGGGGAGGGCAGAGAGATTCGAAAGTCTGACGCTCGGGCTCAAGGCACCAATCCACGGTTCCCGTGGAAGCCCTCCACCACCATGCTG
>NZ_WBKR01000439.1 GCF_008868155.1 Micromonospora sp. ALFpr18c | reverse complement strand
GGGCCGCACGCGCCCGTCGCGCCGCCGGCCGGCTGCGCGACGGTAAGACCGCCGTACCGGCCATCAATCCCGCCGCCCCGCTGCTGTGGCTCATCGAGGCGTTCCTTCCCGGCCGTACCGCCACCACCCGGAGCGGCGGCCAGCCGGCCGGCCGCCGGGACCCCGGTGTGGAGCGGGACGTGCGGGCGATCCTCGACAAGACCGCCCACCCGCTGTGGACGATCGGCATCCGCTACGTCATCGCCAAGAACAACCACCGCGGTGGGTCCCGACCGGAGGCCAGGCTGCGCGGTGTCGCGGACGTGGTCGCCTCGTCGTTCGCCGTGTACGCCGGCCGTAACCGGCTCGCCCATCGGGCGCGGATGGCGCAGCCGGTGGCCGTGCTGGCCACACGGCGGCTCGGATCCGGGTTTCTGGCCTCCACCCCCGAGCTGTCCGTCCTCGCGGCGCTGCCGCGGGATCTGGCCGTTCCGGGGTTGGATCGGGCGCGGGCGAAGTCCATGCCGGCCCCGGTGGCGGTGCCGACCGGCGGCCGCGGGATGAAGGTCCTCGGTGACGCCGAAGTCGGTGGCCACGCGGTGGCCCTGTCCGTCGCCGATGCGAGGTATCACATGCATGTGGTCGGATCGACGGGCTCCGGGAAGACGACCCTGCTGGTCAACATGGCCGTCGAGGACATCACCGCCGGGCGGGGCACCGTGGTCATCGACCCGCACGGCGACATGGTCCTGGACATCCTCGACCGGCTCCCCGCCAGCGTCGCCGGGCGGGTGGTGCTGTTCGACCCCGACCAGC
>NZ_WBKR01000438.1 GCF_008868155.1 Micromonospora sp. ALFpr18c | reverse complement strand
CCAGCATGGTGATGATCTGGTCGAGCTTGGCGCTGTGGTCCTGTCGCAGCGCGGCGACTGTTTCGCCGAGTTCACGCAGGGCGGTGGTGTGTTCGACCTGGGTGATGGACAGAGCCTGGACGAGGTGGGTCTGAGTGCGGACGTGCGCAGTGATACTGGCGAGGTCGCGGTCGCCGGAGGCGCGCAGGCCGGCTTCCATGTGCAGGCGCTCCTCAATGGCGGTGATACGGCGTTCCAGGTCGTCCAAGCTGCTCATGCGGTGGATGCTCCTGCTGCGGTAGTGGGGCGGAGGTAGGCGTACACGGTCTCGCGACTGATGCCGTACTCCGCAGCGAGCGCGGACTTGCGTTCCCCGGCGGCGGCACGCTGGCGCAGCTGGTCGGCCTGCTCGGTGGTCAGCGCCGGTTTGCGGCCGGTGTAGACACCACGTTGCTTGGCCGCGGCGATGCCCTCGCGCTGGCGTTCCAGGATCAGGGCCCGTTCGAACTCGGCGAAGGCACCCATGACGCTCAGCAGCAGGGTGGCCATCGGGGAGTCCTCGCCGGTGAAGGTGAGCTGTTCCTTGACGAACTCCACCCGCACGCCCTTGCCGGTCAGGGTCCGCACGAGCCGGCGCAGGTCATCGAGGTTACGGGCGAGCCGGTCCATCGAGTGCACGATGACGGTGTCGCCGTCACGGACGAACGCGATCAGCTCGTCGAGCTTCGGCCGGGCGGTGTCCTTGCCCGAGGCCCGGTCGGTGAAGACCCGGTCGACGTCCACGCCGTCGAGCTGGCGCACGGTGTTCTGCTCGACGGCGCTGACCCTGACG
>NZ_WBKR01000437.1 GCF_008868155.1 Micromonospora sp. ALFpr18c | reverse complement strand
CCCACCCTCCCCGGTCAACCGCAGCCCGTCCCCACGAGCCCGATCGGCCAGCATCGCGATCAACTGCTCATCCGTCACCGCACCCACCGGCTCGGCGGCCGGCTGTCCCACGGTCGTCTCGGTCGTCATCTGGCGTCTCTCCCTTGATCGGTCGATCAGCCGTTATTTGTACAGTCCCGTCCCTCGCCACGCGGGTCACCCCGGGCCAGGCAGCCGACACCAAACAGCTTGTCGCCCTGCTGGATCAGGTCGCCGTCAACCAGCCCGGCGGCGGCCGGCCCCGCAAACGCCCGGACTCCCTGGCGGCCGACAAGGCGTACTCCAGCAAGGCAAACCGGGCCGCCCTACGCGCCCGCAAGATTAAAGCCGTGATCCCCGAGCGCGACGACCAGAAAGCCAACCGTGCAAGGAAAGGAGCATCCGGCGGGCGCCCACCGGACTTCGACGCCGAGAAGTATAAGAACCGCAACCAAGTCGAACGGGGCTTCAACCGACGCAAGCACTGGCGTGCCCTGGCGACCAGGTACGACAAGCTCGCCGACTCCTACCAGGCCACACTCGACCTCGCCGAAACCCTCGACTGGCTCCGCGCCATACCCGATCAAACCCCATGATCCGCCAGATACGCCCTAGGTGTTGCGTCGGTTGAAGCAGAGCAAAGGACGCGCAAGTGACCTGCCGGTCTCTGCCGCCCGCACCGCCGGACTACACCGCGCCCGAACCCGCACCCGCCCGCCGTCGTCGTCGTGGGCGACGTGGTGGAGGCCCTCGGCCGCTAACAATGGCACGAGTCCACGCGCGACGGAGCTGCCCGGG
>NZ_WBKR01000436.1 GCF_008868155.1 Micromonospora sp. ALFpr18c | reverse complement strand
CCTTCATCTTCTGCACAGCATCGATTCCTGAAATCGCTCCTACATTGCGATCACCATTCCTCGTTCGTGGCACACGCTATTGCGTAGTCGCTTGAGTGCCGGCTGACCTGCGGGAATTCGCGGTCAAGCGCAGGGCATTCGCAAGATCGAGCTATGACCGGATATTCGGTTATGTGATAGTCACGCCGGTTTTGGTGGGTACGTAGAAGAGCGCGGCCTTCTGGCGATCATGCAGATGTCTAGACTGATGTCCTTTTGACCACCCTGCGCAACACCGCGATCAGCCTGCTCCGCCTGGCCGGCGTCGCATCCATCGCGCCAGCCCTATGAAAGGACAGCCGAAACCCGCCGATCCCTACAACTACTAGGAATCACCTAGAACGGGCATATCTCTACCTTGCGAACGCCCTGCATCGCCAGGGCTATTGCGTTCTGGGGTAACTGCTGGTCACAGCGGTTATGAGGTCGTGTGAGCGACGGTCGGCGCGTCGGTTGGCGCGGGCGATGTTGGGTTCGCCGTGGATGTGGTGCCAGCCGATTGCGGTGTTACGCAGGGTGGCCATGACGGCGGGTCCGGTGCCGGTGCGGGCCTGGTGAAGATCTTCACGGAACGTCACATCTCGCACGTTGTGGACCTGGTTTTCGATCAGCCATTCCGCTCTTGCCCATTTCTGCAGGTCAGCGGGTTGGGCGTCAGCGGCGGGTAGGGATGTGACCAGGTAGGCGGTCTCGCGGCTGGTCTTGCCGCCGGTGGTGCGGGTACGGGTGATCCGGACGGCTTGCTGGGCGTGCGAGAACGCGATCCCGCCCGGGGTGTGCAGGG
>NZ_WBKR01000435.1 GCF_008868155.1 Micromonospora sp. ALFpr18c | reverse complement strand
GGGTCGACGGCGCCGGCGCCACCCACGACTTCCTCGAACACCTGCACGAGATGAACACCGCGTTCCGCACGGTCCGGTTCACCGTCGGGTGGACCATCACCGACGCCGACGAGACCGCGATCGCCGCACTACCCGTCGAGGCATGGACCGACTCGCTACGCCAGGGCGGCGAAGCGACCGCGACCGCCGGGGTCGCGGAACTGACCGGACTCAACGCCCGCGCCGAGAAGTGGCTGCCCGGGTTGCGGCTGATCGCCCGCCGGACCCGGCCCGCCGCCCGACACCAGAAGAACCTGACCGCCCTGGAACGCGCAACCGGGTGGCGCTACGCCATCGTCGCCACGAATATCACCCGAATGCGGGGCATTCCGGGCTCGCATCATCCGCAATGGCTCGACGCGCTACACAGAAGCCACGCCACGGTCGAAGACCGAGTGCGCACAAACAAGGCCATGGGACTACGCAACCTGCCGTCGAAATCCTGGACCGTGAACCGAGGCTGGGTCCTGGCCGCGAACATCGCCGCGGACCTCACCGCCTGGACCCGACTCCTCGGCCTACACGACCAAAGCGACCTCGCCCACGCCGAACCCGAAACCCTGCGCTACCGGCTCCTGCATCTACCCGCCACCCTGAGCACCCACGCCCGGCAACGCACCCTGAAAATCGCCGAAACCTGGCCCTGGACCGACGCGTTCATCCTCTGCTGGCAACGCCTGAACGCCCTACCCACACCCACCTGACCAGCAACAACCGTCCCAGCGAGCCGGAAAGGGCCGCACCCCGGGAATCGGAGACCCGGCACACCGTCGTGACAGACGACGCACA
>NZ_WBKR01000434.1 GCF_008868155.1 Micromonospora sp. ALFpr18c | reverse complement strand
GCTCCGGGGGCTGTGCCGGCTCGGGCGGCTCGGGGTTCACCGGGCCGGACCGGTAGACGGCGGGCGTGCTCGCCCGGGAGGCCGGGGTGACCACGGCACCGGCCGTGACCCGACTGCTGCCCGGCACGGTGGCGCTGGCCCGGGCGGACGAGCCCTCCCGCTGACCCGGTAGCGGTACGCCGGCCGGGCTGGCGGACCCGGTCGCCCGGTAGGTCGTGGCGGTGGCCGGCGAGGTGGCCGGAAGATCGCCGGGCAGGGCGCCGGCGGTGGCGACGGTGGCCCGTGCCCGCACCGGTGCCGGCGATTCGGGGCGGGTGTCCGCGGGAGTCGACTGCCCGGCGTCGGCGGCCGGAGCCTCGTCCGCGCTCTCGTCGACGCTGGACGCCGATTCGTCGACGCCTGTCTCCGGCGGGTCAGCCCGATCGACGACGGGGTCGACAGTCTCCGCCGGATCCTTCTGCTCGGCCATCTCCGCCCTCCGTGCCACGATCGCACCCGGACCCGTGACGTCGGACCGGATGTGCCTGGATGCCACGGTGCCACAGATCGTCGCGAGCGGACAGCCGGAGTGGGTTGTGGCGCCTCAGCTCCCGGTGCTCGGGCTGCCCGACGGGCTGTCACTGGCCGAACCGCTGCGGCTGGCCTCCGGTGTGCCGGGCGGGGTCGTGGTGGCCGGTGCGGTGGTCGGCGCCGACGGCGGGGTCGTCGGTGTCTCGCTGGCGGTCGACGAGGGGGTCGGATCGGCCGACTTGGTCGGTGTGGGCGTCGCGCTGCCGGTGGGCGTGGGGGTCGGCGTGGCCGATCCGGTCGGCGTCGGCTTGGTGGTCGGCGTCGTGCTCGGCGTCGGCTTC
>NZ_WBKR01000433.1 GCF_008868155.1 Micromonospora sp. ALFpr18c | reverse complement strand
TTGCTTGATCAGGGCATCTCGGTGATGGAGGTCGTCCGTCCGAACCGTCAGACTCGCCGCCGGCGCGGTAAGACCGACGCCATCGACGCCGAGACCGCTGCCCGGTCGGTGCTGGCCGGCACCGCGCTGGGCACGCCCAAGACCGCCGACGGCTCGGTAGAGATGATCCGTACGCTGCGGCTGGTCCGCCGGTCGGCGATGAAGGCCCGCACCCAGGCCGCCAACCAGCTGCGCGCCGTGCTGGTCACCGCCCCGCAAGTCCTCCGCGACCGGCTGCGCACCCTGTCGCTGCCGAAACTCGTTGACGCCGCGACGCGGTTCCGGCCCGGCCAGCTTGCCGGGATCGAGGCGGCCAGCAAGCTGGCGCTCAAGTCCCTCGCCACCCGATACCAGCAGCTCACGGCCGAAATCACCACGCTCGACGCCGAGATCGAGCAACTCGCCCACCGAGCAGCACCGCAGCTCATGGCGATCAAGGGAGTCGGCGCCGACATAGCCGGGGCGCTGCTGGCCGCCGCCGGCGATAACCCGGAGCGGCTGCGCAGCGAGTCGGCGTTCGCGCACCTATGTGGTGTCGCGCCGATCCCCGCCTCGTCCGGCAAGACCAACCGACACCGGCTCAATCGGGCGGGCAACCGCGACGCCAACCGCGCCCTCTACGTCCTGGCGCTGGGCCGGCTCAGCTACGACGAACGCACCCGCGCCTACGCGGCCCGACGCACCACCGAGGGCAAGACCAAGCGCGAGATCATCCGCTGCCTCAAGCGATACCTGGCCCGCGAGGTCTTTACAGCCCTGCTGAACAGCCCTTCTATCGCAGCCATGACCCCTGCTGGGACTGCTTCCAACCTAG
>NZ_WBKR01000432.1 GCF_008868155.1 Micromonospora sp. ALFpr18c | reverse complement strand
CACCGCGGCGGGGATGGGCATCGCGGACGGGCTGACATTCCGGACCAAAGGGCAGCTGGCCATCGACATCTGCACCGACGCATACGCTGACGGCGTCGTCTTCGACTTCGCCTGCGGCGACGAGGTCTACGGCAACTGCACCCCACTACGGGAGTTCTTCGAAGACCGGCAGCAGGCCTACGTGCTCCGCGTCGCCTCGAACTTCACGCTCACGCTGAACCCGGAAACCCGCACGACCTGCGCCCAGGCCGTCGCCGTGCTCGCCAAGGACGAACGCCGGTGGCAGATCCGCTCGGCCGGCGCCGGCTCGAAGGGACAACGCTGGTACGCGTGGGCATGGATCGCGACCATCTCACCCCGGCACTACCTACTGGTACGCCGTCACCTCAAAAGCGGTGACCTGGCCTTTCACTACTGCTACGTGCCGCAAGACCAACCGTTGACCCTGGCCAGGCTCGTACGGGCCGCCGGGCTGCGCTGGCCGGTCGAGGAAACGTTCGAGTTCAGCAAGGACTCCTTCGGCCTGGATCAATGCCAAGCCCGGCTACACACCGCGATCATCCGACACACCGTGCTGGTCATGACCGCCCTGGCCATCTGCGCGATCACCGCCGCCCGCCTCAAAACCCGCACCGACACCCAAGCCCCACCACCGAACACACCCGATCAGCGACCACCGTCCGAGCCCGGCATGATCCCGCTGACCATCCCCGAGACCGCACGCCTGCTCGCCACAACCTGGCACCGACCGAAACCCACCGACCACGACACCCACTGGCGCAACTGGCGACGCCGCCACCAAGCCCGAGCACGCTGGTTCCACCAACGCACCCGACTCAACCGAGACTATGCCCTGGCCAACTAGC
>NZ_WBKR01000431.1 GCF_008868155.1 Micromonospora sp. ALFpr18c | reverse complement strand
TACAACGGCCGACAACTCGTCTACGCCACCACCCACGACACCGGCACCCGATGGGGATCGATGAACTTCAGCCTGTTCACGAACTGGTCCGAGATGGCCTCCGCCAGCCAGAACACCATGAACTCCGCCACCGTCGCACCCACCCTGTTCTACTTCGCCCCCCGCAACATCTGGGTCCTGGCCTACCAGTGGGGCGGCACCGCCTTCTCCTACCGCACCTCCACCGACCCCACCAACCCCAACGGCTGGTCCGCCGCCCAAACCCTCTTCACCGGCAGCATCACCGGCTCCGGCACCGGCCCCATCGACCAGACCCTCATCGCCGACAGCACCACCATGTACCTCTTCTTCGCCGGCGACAACGGCAAGATCTACCGCGCCAGCATGCCCATCGGCAACTTCCCCGGCAACTTCGGCTCCACCTACACCACCATCATGAGCGACACCACCAACAACCTCTTCGAAGCCGTCCAGGTCTACAAACTCCAAGGCCAAACCCGCTACCTCATGCTCGTCGAAGCCATCGGCTCCCAAGGCCGCTACTTCCGCTCCTTCACCGCCACCAGCCTCGGCGGCACCTGGACCCCCCAAGCCGCCACCGAAAACAACCCCTTCGCCGGCAAAGCCAACAGCGGCGCCACCTGGACCAACGACATCAGCCACGGCGAACTCATCCGCACCAACGCCGACCAAACCTTCACCGTCGACCCCTGCAACCTCCAACTGCTCTACCAAGGCCGATCCCCCAACTCCGGCGGAGACTACGGCCTCCTGCCCTACCGACCCGGCCTCCTCACCCTGCAACGCTGACACCACCACGACAGGGCGGGCCCGGCACACCACCGGGCCCGCCCTGTCGTCGCGTGCGG
>NZ_WBKR01000430.1 GCF_008868155.1 Micromonospora sp. ALFpr18c | reverse complement strand
GCTGGTTCACCCCTGCCCGCCCGCCGGCACCCCTGACGCGGCCCGCGCCCGTACCGGACGCGGTGTCGCCGGAATCCCGCGTCTACCGGCGTCCACCCGTGGCGGCGCTGGCCGCCTGAGCACACACCCTGGAGGCAACCAGTGAACTTCCTACCGAACGACACTCTCGCCGGCTACGCCCGCACCGCCGTCGACCTGCGCACCCGCATGGTCGACTACCACCGCAGCCCGCTCGCGGCGCAGTACCTGCAGGCGTTCTTCGGCAGCCGCCTGGCCAACCACCCCAGCCCCAGCCCAGCGGGCATGGCGAAGGTCCTCGACGCGGTCCGCGCCATCACCGCCAACCCGTGGCGATCCGGCGAGCCGTACGTCATCGCCCCCGCGATGACCGCGATCATCGCCGCCGCCGCGGCGGCCCTCGACCTGACCGGCGAGGTGCTCCCCGCCGACATCGCCCCCGACGACGGCGGGGTGCTGTTCCTCCCCGAACCGATCTACCACCGCAGCCTCAGCGGCGAGGTGTCCTCGATCGGTGCGATCACCTGGGCCCGCACCACCAACACTCACAGCGGCCGGTCCTTCTGGGCCATCGCCGGCTGGGCCGACCACCGCGACCCGCACGACCCGGCGGCCGTCCGCCGTCGTGCGCAACTCGCCGACCGGCCCGACCTCGCCCGCCAGTTCGGCCCCTACGTGCTGACCGACTTCACCGAGATCCCCATCGGCCAGCCCGTCGACCCCCGCCCCGACCTGCCGGTCCTCGACGGAGACGACCGCGACTGGGAACCGGCACCCGACGGCCGGTTCTGCATCGACGAGACCACCACCCCGATGCGCGCCTGCGCCGCCGTCGCCTACGCCTTCTGGCGC
>NZ_WBKR01000429.1 GCF_008868155.1 Micromonospora sp. ALFpr18c | reverse complement strand
CACCCGCGACGCCTGACCCCGCGGCGGCAACGCCCGCCTAGCGGCCCGCCATGCACGTCGCCGCCGGTCGGCTGCGTCCCATGAGCCGGCACCGTGTCATCGGTCAGCAGGAGCAACCGCCGGCACGCCGACGGCGCCACCTCAGCCCCGTTCGGGCTGGACGATCTGGGCGCGCAGGGTGGCCAGCAGGGCGGCGCTGTCGGCGACCGAGAGCCGGGTGAACACGCCGGTGGCGATGCTGCCGTGGTCGACCGAGGTGCAGACCACCACGTCGCTGCCGTCCGCCCGGCCGACCGCGCAGCGCTCGTGCCTGCCGCGCACACCGGTGTCCACGGTTTCGGGGGCGTCCAGCGCGTACCGGTCGGTGAGCCGACTGATCTCGGCCTCCGCGTCCGACTCCGGGCTCAGGCGGAAGCCGGTGCCGCCGAAGACCGTCACCCGCTTGCCGCTGGTCGTGGAGTAGACGCCGGCGAAGGTGTCCTCGGCCAGCCAGTGCTGCTGGCGTACCTCGCTCTCCAACTGCCGGGCGGTGTCGGCGCTGCGGTTGTCCTGCCGCAGGCTGAGGTCCTCCACCTGCTCGGGCAGAGCCGCGCGGACCGGGTACTGGGCCGAGATCGGGAACCCGTAGTAGGCGGGGCAGCCGCAGCAGCACGCCAGCGTGAGCAGCAGCAGCCACGGCCAGCGGCGTCGACGCCGAACCGGGACCGGCACGTACCCCTTGGGGGCCTGCCAGCCCGGTGGCGCCGCGGAGCGCCGGCCCCGACGCTGCTTCGGTACGGGGGCCGGCGCGGGCGGTGACATCGGCCGGGCCGGCGGCGGCGCGGGCGACATCGGCCGGGCCGGCGGGACCGGCCGCGCGGCCGGTGGCGACACCGGGTGCGAACCGATCGACGGAGCGGGCGGACCGGACCACTGCCGGGTCGCCGGCGGCGTG
>NZ_WBKR01000428.1 GCF_008868155.1 Micromonospora sp. ALFpr18c | reverse complement strand
TGGACGAAGATGGGGGTATGCGGATCCTTCTGGCCGGCGCGTCCGGCTTTCTCGGCACCCGGTTGAGTGACCGGCTCGCCGCCGACGGGCACCAGGTCACCCGGCTCGTCCGTCGGGCGCCGAACGGCCCGCAGGAGCAGCAGTGGGACCCGGCCGCCGGTCAGCTCGACCCGGCCGCGGTCGCCGGGTCGGACGCGGTGGTCAACCTGGCCGGCGCGGGTGTCGGTGACAAGCGCTGGGACGACGACTACCGGCGGCTGATCCGCTCCAGCCGGGTGGACAGCAGCAGCACCCTCGCGGCCACCATCGCCGGGCTGCCGGCCGCCGACCGACCTCGGGCGTTGCTCAACTCGTCGGCGGTCGGCTGGTACGGCAACACCGGCGACCGGGTGGTCGAGGAGGACGCGCCCGCCGGGGAGGGCTTCCTGGCCGACGTCTGCCGGGTCTGGGAGGCCGCGACCCGGCCAGCCGAGGACGCCGGGGTACGCGTGGTGCGGCTGCGCACCGGCCTGCCGCTGCATCGTGACGGCGGGCTGCTCAAGCCGCAGCTGCTGCCGTTCAAGCTGGGCATCGCCGGCCGGTTGGGCAGCGGCCGGCAGTGGCTGCCCTGGATCTCGATGGCGGACTGGCTGGACGCGACCCTCTTCCTGCTGGCCCGGGACGACATCGCCGGCCCGGTCAACGTGGTGGGGCCGCACCCGGTGACCAACGCCGAGTTCACCAAGGAACTGGCCCGGCAGCTGCACCGCCCGGCGATCATCCCGATCCCCGCCCTGGCGCTCAAGGTGGCCCTCGGCGGCTTCGCCCACGAGGCCCTCACCAGCACCAGAGTCCTCCCCGGCGTCCTGACCCAGGCCAGCTACCCGTTCCACCACCCCACCCTCCCGAAAGCCCTCCACGCGGCCCTAACCGCCTGACCACCATGTGGTGATCAAGAGGTTTGCGTCA
>NZ_WBKR01000427.1 GCF_008868155.1 Micromonospora sp. ALFpr18c | reverse complement strand
GCGGTCGATCTTGAGTCACTTCACTCCTTTATAGTTGGTTGTACATCTCTTACAACGAGGTATCTCGTCCGTAGGTTCACGGTGCTCACGACGAGCCCGGCGACTCGATTTGTTTATGTCGGCAAAGGACCCTTTGCCGACAGGGCGCCCGATCCGTCCATTGGACCCGCCGCGACCACCGGAAATAGGTCCGCTGATCCGATCCGAGCCGATCAGGGCTGACGACAGGGTTTGCTGACAGGTAGACCGGTGGGTCCCGTCACCTGCCAGAGCGGGAAGTAGACGAGTCAGGACTACCAGAAGCGCCCGGGGCAGAGCCACCCCACCCACTCGCCCCGTACTGCATCTGCTGCTGGCTGGCTCCCCGCGACCAGAATTCCTGCCCCGTCCCGCTTCTTGTGCTCGGCCCGGGCGCCAGCCGCATATTAGCACTTTGCCGATCATCCAGTAATGGTGATTTCGCGCGGACTATTTCAACATCATAAGCACGCTCAGGAAAACCACGACCAGCACGGGTTAGCACTTCGCGAGCAGCGTCCCGCTGCACTTTTTTTTCAAATGCCGAAATCTCTGCCTGCCGCAGGCTATCGTCCCGATCATGAGCATGAGGGAGCATCGTCACCTTCAAAGGATTACTCAGCATCTCCCATGCCTCACTCGGTGTTAGCTGCTGCCCCTGTGGGCGGGTTAGCACTTCGCGAGCAGCGTCCCGCTGCAGTTTTTGTTCATATGCCGAAAGCCCTGCCTGCCGCAGTCTATCGGGATTACTCAGAATCTCCAATGCCTCACTCGGTGTTAGCTGCTGCCCCTGTGGGCGGTAAACAGATGGCGAGAGGGCTGGAGACGATGAGCCGGGAACAGATGCCGCAGATGAGTGGGGCGTACCGGTGAAGGACGCAGTCGCGGCGGCACGTGCCGGCCGCCGTGTTCGCTCACCCGTGGAAGCGGC
>NZ_WBKR01000426.1 GCF_008868155.1 Micromonospora sp. ALFpr18c | reverse complement strand
ACGGGGAGCGGTGCCGCACTTCACAGTCTGGTGATCAGGCGACTACGGTCGGAAGGGTTTGGCCGCGTCGTCGTAGCCGCTCTGTTTCGGGTGGTGGCGGCTCTGGCGGCCGGCTGGAGTTGATCGTCGGCGGGGTGGAGGGTGGCGCGGCATGGCCGATGGGCAGATGACGGCGGCGGCGTTCCTGGTCGCGGAGCTGCGGCGGGCGCGGGCTCGGCGGGGCTGGAGTCAGGACGAGCTGGCCCGGGCGGTCAACTACTCGGCGTCGATGGTCAGCGCCGTCGAGCTGGGCCAGCAACCGCCCACCGCCAAATACCTGGAACTCGTCGACCGCGCCCTCGACACCGGCGGCCTCTTCGGCCGCAGTCAACAGAGCTGGTCAGCCTTGACCGGGCGCAACCCTGGCTACGCGGCTGGCAGGCGATCTTCGAGCATGCGCGCACGCTCCGGTGGTATGAGCCGCGCTACGTGCCGGGGCTCTTCCAGACGGAGGCCTACGCGCGTGCGGTCTTCGAGGCTGGCGGCCTGCTCGCTCCGGATGAGGTCGACCGGCGACTGACCGCCCGGATGGATCGCCAGGAAGTGCTGCACAGCGACCGTGCGCCGCAGATCGTGGCGGTGTTGGATGAGGCCGTTCTGCGGCGACGGGTGGGCGAGCGGAAGGTGATGCGCGACCAGACGCTGCACCTGGCCGGCATCGCCACCGGCCA
>NZ_WBKR01000425.1 GCF_008868155.1 Micromonospora sp. ALFpr18c | reverse complement strand
TGATGGCCCGGATCGAGCGACACGAACAGAAAGAGCAGAACCCCCAGCAACCCACCGGCTGCGATCACCAGCCTGCCGCACTGGCCCTGACCGCATAACCCCCGAAGGATTTACGGAGCGGACCACTTAGCGGTCACGCCAGTCCGGTGACAGCTTGAAAATGCATTTGGTAGATGGCGACTTAGAGATGAACCTGCGAGTCGCGATGTACCGTGGGCCGAAGCTTAGCGTCTGCGTGATCGGGCGTGGGGCCCGGAAACCTCATTGTGGGTCACGGATTGAGTCGCCGTCACCTTCGGTCGAGGATTCAAGACGCGGTCGGGTAACGCAATCCTCGGACCAGCACGCTCGTCCCGTTGATGATCACAGCATGTAGTGTTCCGAGTTGATAACGAGGCTCCGTGACGGCCCGGGCCGGGGCAGAGGTGTGAACGCGCGGCGAGAGCAGCCATGCCGACCGCCTTCGCCTGATCGTCGGCGTACGTCTTCGGCCCGCCCGTGTGGCCCTGGCGAGGGTGGCGGTGCATCCGGCGGTGCTGTTGAGCGAGCGGCAGAGGCCGCAGCGTGAAGGGTTTGTACGCAGGGGGACGCGACGTCGACGGAGCCGGCGCAGACCTATCTCACCGCGTCAAGGCAGTGGCTGCGAGCCGACGGCTGCGAGGTGAAAGTCGAGGATTGGGGCGACCTGCCGGTGATGATCGGCCACCGGGGCGACTTGAAGTACAGCCGGCTCTGGGTGCGTGCCGGCACCGACGGCGACCGCTCGTGGCTAGGAGCGCGGGTCGGTAACGAGCAAGCTGTCGCGGGGTCGGGTCGGTGACGCTAGTGGCGTTTCGGTTCGGGTGGTTGGATGCCCGTGTCCGGTTGCCTGTGTCGGGTCGTCTGGGGCCTGTGGGGGCATGTCTGGGGCCGCGGTAGCGGCCTGTGGGGAGGTCTCAGCCGGTGGCTGCGGCCAGCCCGGCGGT
>NZ_WBKR01000424.1 GCF_008868155.1 Micromonospora sp. ALFpr18c | reverse complement strand
GCACCAACCGCTGCCACGGCAGTTTCATTCATGGTCGACAACGAAACTTGTCGCTGCTTTGCCGTGTTTATGAGCTCCTGCTCATCAGGCTCGAACGTAACCCCGCTCCCTCCAGAAACCCAGCGAAACAGGGCCGTGCGGTCCACCTTGTGTCGCTCTGCGTATTCGTAATAACTCATGACGGGGCCGCTCCGATTCGCAGCCGCCCACGCCAAGGCATGGTTCTTGCGGTCGCTGGCCGTGTATTGGGCCCAACACTGCTTTGCCTTGCTTATGAGCTCCTGCTCTTCAGGCTCGAACGTAACCCCGCTCCCTCCAGAAACCCAGCGAATCAGGGTCGTGAGTTCCACATTGTGTTGCTCTGCGTATTCGGAATAACTCATGGCGGGGCCGCTCCGATTCGCAGCCGCCCACGCCAAGACATGGTTCTTGCGGTCGCTGGCCGTGTATTGCTTATGGGCCCAATACTGCTTTGCCTTGTTTATGAGCTCCTGCTCATCAGGCTCGAACGTAACCCCGCTCCCTCCAGAAACCCAGCGACTCAGGGTCCTGGGGTGTATATTATACAGCCGCGCATAGTCGGTATAACCCATGACGGGGCCGCCCTGATTCGCATGCGCCCATCTCAAGGCATGGTTCTTGCGGTCGGAGAGCTTATAGAACTGATCGGACGCATGCCTCCTTGCCGTGTCTATGAACGCCTGCTGGTCACCCGTGAACGTAACATCACGGATCCCGTCGCATATCCATCCATACAGTGTCGAATAGGGGATAAAGTATGCCTCTGCGTACTCCTTAATACTCACATCGTGGCCACTCTGATTTGCAGCGGCCCATGCCAAAACTCGGGCCTTGCTCTCATCTTTGTCCATTCCTAGTTAGCCGCCTTTGCAGTCAAATTTCGAAGTCTTCCTACACAACGGATGCGCGGGGCCGCCGGTTCAACCTCGATCGGGCCTGTCATCCGAACAGGGCTATCGCGTAGTC
>NZ_WBKR01000423.1 GCF_008868155.1 Micromonospora sp. ALFpr18c | reverse complement strand
CATCGGGGACACGAAGCTGGTCTCCTACGACAACCTGACCGCGATGCACGCCGACGAGGTGACGTTCGTGGCCCCGGCGTCGAAGGTCTACGTCAGCGCCGAGACCTTGGCCGGCCTGGATCTGGGCCAGGCCACCCGGGTCGACTACGTCGCCGGCCGTGATCAGGGTAAAGACCCGGACAAGCTCGGGACGTGGCACGTGTACGAGGACACCATGACCTTGGCCGGACCCCGCAAGAAAGATCCGGTCTTGACCCTGCGCCGGGTGTTCGTGCACTCCTCGGCCCGAGCCCAAGCCGCGGCCACCGCCCGGGCCAAGAAACTCGACCGGGCCGCCGACGACCTGGCCCGGCTGACCCGCGGCCTCGGTTCCCGCCACTACCCGGATGCCACCGCGGTCGAGACCCGTCTCGCGGTGATCGCCAAGACCCGCCGGGTCGCCGCCTATCTACGCACCACGACCGGCACCTGCCCGGACACCGGTAAACCCACCCTGACCTGGCACTTCAACCAGGCAGCCATCGACGCCGAAGCGGCTACCGACGGCTGGTACGCGCTGCTGACCAACCTGGACGCCGACCAGGCCGACGCCGGACAGGTCCTGCTGCACTACAAAGGTCAGGAAGCCGTCGAACGCCGCTACTCCGCGTTCAAAGGCCCCCTCGCCGTCGCCGCGATCTACCTGAAGAACAACCGCCGGATCGCCGCCATGATCACCGTGGTCTGCCTCGCCCTGCTCATCTTCAGCCTCATCGAACGCCAGGTCAGACGCGCTCTGGCCGCTCTGGGCCGCACCACCATCGCTGGCCTCTACGCCGGTCGACCCGCCGTCCCGACCACCCGGCTCATCCTGCAAACCCTCGCCACCATGAGACTCATCCCCGCGACCAGCGGCAACCCACACACCATCCCTCAACCCACACCCCTACAACTCCATCTCCTCGAACTCCTCGACATCGACCCACTCGAGTGGTGTTGACAATCAGCCACGTGCGGAATGCAGGGCTAG
>NZ_WBKR01000422.1 GCF_008868155.1 Micromonospora sp. ALFpr18c | reverse complement strand
TCTCTACGAGTTCGGCGAAAATCTCGGAGGGCTTCTTCCAATTGTGGATCTTACGGGGTCGGTCGTTGATTTCGGAAGCTACCATCGCTAAGTACTTCGGGTCGGACGTGATCGGGATGCCTTTCGGGAAGTATTCGCGCAGGATGCGGTTGGCGTTTTCGTTGCTGCCGCGCTGCCACGGTGAGTGTGGGCGGGCGAAGTAGACCGGCAGCCCGGCGGCGGTGATCCGCGCGTGGCCGGCCATCTCTGAGCCGCAGTCCCAGGTCAGTGACTTCGCGATCTGTGGCGGGAGGTTCCCGGCGGCGGCGATCACCGCGTCGCCCACGGTGAGCGCGTCACGGCCGGTCAGCGGGACCAGGACCAGCATCCGTGAGGTCCGCTCGACCAGCGTAGCGACCGCGGACTTGCCGCCCTTGCCGATGACCAGGTCGCCCTCCCAGTGTCCCGGTACCGAGCGGTCCTCGACCTCGGCGGGACGTTCGTCGAGGTAGCGAGGCTCGCGGATCCGCGGCGCCGGTGCGGGCCGCGGGCCCGAGCGGCGCACGGTGCGGCCGGTGCGCAGCCGGATCAGCTCGCGGGCCAGGGTGGACACCGGCTGGGCGTAGATCCACTGGTAGATCGCTTCGTGAGACACCCGTACAGCCTGATCGTCGGCGTAGTCGCGCGGCAACCGGCCCGCGATCGACGCCGGCGACCAGCCGCCCGTGAGTAGCGCCGTGACCACCGCCCGCAGCCGTGGCGAACGGTCGACCGCGTACGCCTTCGGCCGTCGCCGGCCCACTGCGGCCCCCTCGTCCGCGGCCACCGCCCGGTACCGCGCACGGCCGCCGTGCCGGGCCACGTCCCGGGAGACCACCGACGGGTTCCGATCAATCAACCTGGCGATCTCCTTGTATTCCAGACCCTCAGCCAGGCCACGGGAGATCTCCTCACGATCGGTCAAGGTCAACATGTTGCGCACAGCGGGAATCCTGTCCCACCGACCCACCAAGATCAAATGCTACGACCGCCTGAACTCGCC
>NZ_WBKR01000421.1 GCF_008868155.1 Micromonospora sp. ALFpr18c | reverse complement strand
GCCCGACAGTCACGACTAAAGCTCACATCCCACAAATCGACCAGTCGCTATCCATGGCGGACCTACCGAAAGGCCTCCAACCGGACGCAACGCATAGATCAGATCAATTCACTGCGAACCACCCTCTCAGGACCCGGTGTCCTCGCGGCGCTGGCAGCTCGACGTCGCAAGTGAACTCGTCGCCGGCCGGGGCCGGATCGTCGCGCAGTTCTTTGACGTCGGCCACACCCGCGAACTGTCCTGGATCGACCGGCCTCAAGCCGCAGCGCTGCTCGCCGCGGTGACCGACCCTGACCGGGGCTTCGACGCGATCGTCGTCGGTGAGTATGCGCGGGCGTTCTCCGGCAGCCAGGCGATACGCGTGGCCGCGGTGTTGCAGCGGCACGGCGTACACCTGTGGCTGCCCGAGACCGACGGGCCGCTCGACTTGCGGTGTTGCAGCGGCACGGCGTACACCTGTGGCTGCCCGAGACCGACGGGCCGCTCGACTTTCAGAACACCACCCATCAAGCGCTGCTGATGCTGCTCGGAGCGCAGGCCAAACGCGAAGTCCAGCGTGCTCGCTTCCGTACCACCATGGCGATGCAGGCACAGACCCGCGAGCAGGGCCGCTACCTCGGCGGCCGACCACCCTACGGATACCAGCTCGTCGACGCCGGAGCACACCCCAACCGCGCCCACGCACGATGGGGACGACGACTACACCGCCTCGAGCCCGACCCGCGCACCGGCCCGCACGTCGCGTGGATGTTCGCCCAGCGCCTCGCCGGACACAGCATCGCCGGTATCACCCGATCGCTCAACGACAAGGGCGTGCCGTGCCCGTCCGCCGCCGACCCTGACCGCAACCCGCACCGCCCCGGCGACGGCTGGCGACTCCGGACCGTCGCGGCGATCCTCGCCAACCCCCGCTACACCGGCCGGCAGGTCTGGAACCGCCACCGCACCGACCACGAACAGACCCAGCACGAACTACCCGGCCTGCTGCAGGCCCGCAGGCTCAACGCCGGGACCCAGTGGGCG
>NZ_WBKR01000420.1 GCF_008868155.1 Micromonospora sp. ALFpr18c | reverse complement strand
TGCCCACCCCCGGCCAGTGGCCCGTCCTGGCCGAGTACCTGTCCGAGCGTTACCGACAGTTCTTCATCATCGCTCTCGGTGAGCTGATCCTGGCGACCGGCTCGGCCTACAGCGACGCGTCCTTTCGTAGCGGTGGAGCCGCGGCGGCGCTCTCGGTCTCGTTCATCACCACCGTGCTGCTGTTCCGGGTCTACCTCTTCAAGGCGGGCCAACTGCTGCCCGAGGCGATCAACGCGTCCTCCGACCCCGCCCGCCTCGTCCGGGAGGCGTTCCTCGCGCACGTCCTCATGGTGGCCGGCATCGTGGCCGTCGCCATCGGGTACGAACTGGTGATCAAACATCCGTGGGGGCGGACCGAGGCGGCCTGGGTTCTCGTCATCCTCGGCGGGCCGATCCTGTTCCTGGTCGGACGTGCGCTGGCCGAATACGCCGTGTTCGCCCGCGTGTCCCGCTCCCGGCTGATCGGGGCGCTGGCGCTCGTCGCCGCCGCGCCGGCGATGACCCATCTGCCACCGCTGGCCGTGGCCGGCACCGCCGTACTCGTCCTCGCGTGCATCGCCACCTCCGACACGTTGCGTGCCAAGGGCAAGCCCCCCGAGCGCCCGTCCCCACCCCGCTTCAGACACTGACCAGCCGCTCCCCGGGCCACCTGTGGGCCCGGAGCCCTCTGGCTCCGGGCCCGGTCAGCCCTGCTCAGGGGCTGGTGCAGGTGATGGCGCCGGGTGCGGTGGCACCGTTACCGGTGGCGGTGTATCCGAACGTGGTCGAGGCGTTCGGGCCGACCGTGCCGTTGTACGCGGCGTTCCGGACGGTGACGCTGCCGGTGGTGCCCGTGTTGGTGCCGTTCCACAGGCTGCTGATGGCCTGACCACTGGCCAGGGTCAGACCCACGGTCCAGCCGTTCAGTGTCGTGGTGGTGGTGTTGGCGACGGTCACCTCGGCCTGGAAGCCGCCGGGCCAGGTGTTGAGCGTCCGGTAGGTGGCGGCGCAGGTGCCCGGCTCGCCGGTGGGCGGCGGGGGGGTC
>NZ_WBKR01000419.1 GCF_008868155.1 Micromonospora sp. ALFpr18c | reverse complement strand
GCGCTGACCCTGACGTAGCCGACCCGCACCCTGTTCACCCTTTCCGGCCCGATAATGTCAGGCTGGACTCTATGGCTCCGCCGGACAAGCGTCAAGAAAGCGCGCAGATGGCCCTATCCTGACGCGGCTGACCTGGTGCAGCCGAATGTGGTGTTGGGGTCTACCCCAACGCCACGAACACTGTCGCGTGCATGCTGTACGTCCTTCCGCCGCATGGAATGCAGCAAAGTCCGCCGCATGGAATGCAAATGCGGCTGTGGTGAACAGGTGAAGGGAAACCGGAAGTTCGTCAACAAGGAACACCAGATGGAATGGATAATCTCTGGCGGTGCCCGCGAAATTGGCGCCTTGATGCCGATTGAGGCCCGCCGAGCCGGCGGCCGGACCGCTGGCACTGCCCAGGTCGCGTCGGGAGCGCTGGCTAAAGCTGGGCGCAGAGGCGCCGAACGCGCGGGAGATTGCCATCGAATGGCCGCGCCGACGAAGCGGTGACGAGTAGGTCGGCCCGGGTCAGCGTGGCTGAGTCGGCCCGACACGAGGCGACCAGCGCCAAGGTTCAGGTATGAGTCCTTCGCGCAGGGGACCTCGAACCTTGACATGACACTGTAGATCGGTCATCCGCATCAGATCGACGATGTTGCGGTGCAGCGCCCGCGTCGGCGGTGCGTGGCCGGTGCTCACCCCACTGACCAACGCCGCGGTGTTCGGGTGCATCCATCGCGCGGGTCAATACCCGGCCAGCGTCGGTGGCCTGCCCGGAGGGGCGCAGCGGTTGGACGCGGCGTGCTTTGGCGCTGGCCATCGCCGGTCCAGCACCTCGCCTCCACACGGCACCGAACGCCCGAGGCCGGCTATCAAGATCAAATATTTGTGGTGCTGGGACAGCTACACAAGCGTGGGGCCTATCACTGTCCGGTAGCGGCGCGGTCGGGCGGGTGCCGGCGGTGTCCGCGACCGCAGCCAGCCGGCCAGAACAGCGCTGAGCAGGGCCGCGTCGAGGCGGGTCAACAGCCGCCACATCGTCGTGCC
>NZ_WBKR01000418.1 GCF_008868155.1 Micromonospora sp. ALFpr18c | reverse complement strand
GGTCACCTCGCCGGGGCGGTGGTCGAAGGTGTCCAGGGTGAACCATTCGTCGAGTTCCGGGTCGAAGAGGTTCTGCAGGCCGAACTGCAACACCTGCCACCAGCGAGTCGAGTCGCGCTGGTCGACGTAGATGTCGCCGAGCGCGAGCGGAAACCGGAAGAACTCCCCCGGCACGGTCGAGCCACCGACCACGCCCACCCGCCAGTGGTCGACGTGCCGGTCCTGCTGCCCCTGCAGGATCTCCGGCCCGACGTAGCGGGCGGTCTTCAGCTTGTCGTTGAAGATCTGGCGGTTGAAGAATCCCGGAACCTTGCTGCACGCGCGCGGCGGGAACAGCGGGATGTTCGGCCACTTGTAGGTGAGCGTGTAGAGCGTGTTCTCGTAGATCAGGTTGGTGAACCAGATCGGGTGCTCCGGCCCGCCGGCGGTCATCTGGCTGTTGCCGTCCCGGCCCTGCCAGGTGAACGGCACGTCAATGCCGAGGTCCCGCACGATGTACCGGCCGGTGCCCTGGAAATCGGCGGGCAGCAGTGGAGGGCGCGGCTCCCGCGGCACGGGGGCCACGTCGCCGTCCACCCGGGCCGCGCGGGGCAGCGGCGCGGCGGCCGGGCCGGGCGCGACCACGCCGAGGGCGAAGAGCCCGCCGGCCACGGCCGACACCACCATCCGACGTGTACGCCTCGACACCACCATCGCCCTCCGCCGCCCACACCTGCCTTCGGCGAAGAGTAGGAGCGGGCACAACGTGAGAGATGGTGGAACGCGTCGGCTCCACCGGACGGGTGAAGAGACGCCACCGGCCCGGGACCGCAGCGGCCAAGGCTGTTGCGTAGCCGGTTGAAGAGTGTTTGAGCTGGGGTTTTGATGCGGGACCGATCGAGGGTGGGTCCATGTAGGACGGGTACGGCCCGTTGGTGATCATGGTGTTTGCGAAGACCACATGACCCAGCAGAAGGACCGCACCCGCCGATGTCATCATCACCGACCCACCGGCACGCTCCCCGACTCAGGTGACGCCTATTGCCGGTCGCTCTTAAATTCCCCGGCCAATCGACGGTCCTGGGTTTGCCG
>NZ_WBKR01000417.1 GCF_008868155.1 Micromonospora sp. ALFpr18c | reverse complement strand
AAACGCTGGGTCGTGGAGAGAACCAACTCCTGGATGAACGGCTTCGGCAAGATCCGCCGCTGCACCGACCGCAACGCCCAGATCATCGACTTCTACCTGTACCTGGCCGCAGCGATCGTCACCATCCGTCAACTCATCCAACGAGCCCGCACGCTCTACCGCTGGGACACCCGACCCACCACCCGCCGACTCAAGTAACGCCTATTGCCGGTCGCTCTAAGCAGTGCGCCAGGCCTGACGGCCGCGCCGCGCACTGTTGCGGAGGCGGTGGGCGTGCAGGAGGCGTTGCGACCGCTCGTTGACCTGGTCGGGCCGGGCCCGGCCACGCCGGTGATGGTGGCCGGGCTGGACGTCGCGTACGCGCAGAGCGGTGACCTGCTCGCGGCGGCCGTGACCGTGTTGGACGCCCGGACGCTGGCCGTGGTGGATTCCGCGGTGAGCGTGGGTCGGCCGGCATTCGGGTACGTGCCGGGGTTGTTCGCGTTCCGTGAGTTGCCGGCGCTGCTCGCCGCGCTGGATCGGCTGTCCACCCGACCGGACCTGCTGGTCTGCGACGGGCACGGGTTGGCTCATCCGCGCCGGTTCGGGCTCGCCTGCCATCTCGGGGTGGTGACGGGGCTGCCCGCGATCGGGGTGGGTATGACGCCGCTGATCGGTGAGTGGGATCCGGTGCAGCGGGGGCGGGGTTCCTGGTCGCCGCTGCGGGACGGGGGTGACGTCGTCGGCCGGGTGGTGCGGACGCAGGACGGGGTGAAGCCGGTCTTCGTCAGCGTCGGGCATCGGATGAGCCTGGACAACGCCACCACTCAGGTGTTCGCGTTGGCGCCGCGGTACCGGCTGCCGGAGACGACCCGGACCGCCGACCGGCTGTGCCGGGAGGCGCTGGCCCGCGCCCGTTGACCGCGGCACCGGTCGACACGGCCCGGCCGACCGAGCCGACCGAAGGCCGAGCCGACCGAAGGCCGAGCCGGCCGAAGGCCGAGCCGACCGAGCAAATGCCAGGCGGAAGGCCCGGCCGACCGAGCGAAGACCGAGCCGACCGAGCAAAGGCCAGGCGAAGGGCCGTGCGGCGCA
>NZ_WBKR01000416.1 GCF_008868155.1 Micromonospora sp. ALFpr18c | reverse complement strand
CGCATCCTACTGCCCCCACCACCCACCCTCGTTGACGCCGCCGGTGATCAAGAAGTTTGCGTCAGACGTCGACCTGTTTCTGACGCAAACCTCTTGATCACCGGACTTGGCTGCGGGCCGCCGCGATCGCTTCGCGGACCGTGTGGGGGATGTAGGTGGGGTGCAGGGTGTCCTGCCAGGTGAAGCGGAGAATCGTCCAGCCGGCGTTGACCAGGCGGTTCTGGCGGCGACGATCGGCGAAAGCCGCCTCCAGGGTGCCGTGGGCGTCGCGGCCGTCCGCTTCCGCGATCACCCTCGGGGCACGCCACCCCAGGTCGCCGATGCCGAGCAGGTAACCGTCGTCATCCCGTACCTCCAGTTGCAGCGCGTCCGGCGGCACCCGGCCGTCCACGCACCGCAACCGGGTACGCGTCTCCAGCGGCGACTGCGCACGCCCGTCCGCTTCCGCCAGCCAGGAACGCGCCCCGACCGCGCCCCGTCGCCCCCGGATCAAACTCGGGATCACCGCCAACTGCGCCGGAGTGATGCGGCCCTGGTTCAGCGCCGAGTCGAGCACCGAGACGGCTGGGTAACGATCAACCCGGAGAATGACGTCCGAGACCGTTCGGAGCGACGTGGTCGTGCGAATGCCCGCAATCTCGGTGACGTCGCCGGGACCGACGGTCACCTGGTGCACGACCAGCCACGGTGCGAGAGCGCGCTGGGGACGGGGCCCGTCAACCGGCACCGAGATGTGAACCTGCGGCGACCTGCGGAGTCCGGCGATGCCGTGCAGGTCCAACGCCGTGTCCAGGACGGCGAAGGCACCTGGACCGAGACCTACGACGGCCGCCCGTACACGCGCGCGCCGCAGTGTCGATTCGCTCGGCTCCGCGTCCGGTATGTAGCAGCCACGCAGGAGCCGTTGCCACCTGCCCGACCGACACAACTGTCGGACCTGGTCCCTGCTCAGGCCGGCGCGCAGCGCCTGCGTCAGGGTGACCATCCCGTCCTGGCCGGCCGCGATGTCGCGAAGTAGCTGGTGTGCTCCCACACCACCACCCTGCCCACCAACCCAGCCTCACCAAAGCCCCTGT
>NZ_WBKR01000415.1 GCF_008868155.1 Micromonospora sp. ALFpr18c | reverse complement strand
CGTCGGTGGTAGTGGTTGCGGCGGGGGATGTGCTTCGGGTCGAGCCAGGCGGGTGGGACGAATTCGGGGTGGCCGTCGCCGGCGATGTGGACGGTCCAGTCGCTGTGGTGCAGGTGTCGGTGGTGGTGGCCGCAGAGGAGGACGGCGTTGTTGAGGGTGGTGTGGCCGCCGTCGGTCCAGTGGTGGATGTGGTGGGCGTGGCACCAGCGGGGTGGTCGGTCGCAGCCCGGGAAGGCACAGCCGCCGTCGCGTAGCACCAGGGCGCGTCGGAGTGGGCCGGTGATGAGACGCCGTTGTCGGCCCACGTCGAGGACCTGGCCGGTGCCGCCGAGCACGGCGGGCAGGATCGCGGCGTCGCAGGCGAGCCGGCGCACCGTCTCGGGCGTGAGGTGCAGGCCGGTGTCGAGGGTGCCGGCGCCGAGGTGTCGGGTCAGTGTGTCGTAGTCGGTGGTGACGACGATCTGGGCGGGTTCGCCGCCGTGTTCGGGTAGGTCGCCGGTGCGCAGGCTGAGGCGGCAGACCTCGGCGAGGGCGTCGTGGCGGTGCTGCCCGGGGCTGCGGGTGTCATCGGGTCCGGTGGGCGCGGTCAACGGGTCGATGGCGGCGCGTAGTAGGCCGGCGGTTTCGGTGTCGAGGGTGCCGGTGAGTCGCAGGCGGCCGTCGGTGAGGGTGGACAGGGTGAGGTGTCGGTCGCGGGTGGCGCGGGCGGTTTCGGCGTCGAGGGCGGCGCGGGTGGCGGTGTCGGCGATGTCGGGGGCGACGTGGTCGAGGATGCGGGTGCCGAGTGTGCGTAGCTTAGTGGGGTCGAATTGTGCGGCCCAGTCGATGAGCACGGTGACGGCTGTGTCGGCGGTTTCGGGGCCGGCCGATGTGTGCACGGTGGTGATGGTGTCGGCGATGACCCGGGCCTGCTCGACGGTGATGTGTCCGTCGGCGAGCGCGTGGCGTATTCCGGGGTTGCCGGTGTCCAGCGCGGTGGCGAGGTCGACCAGTCGGCGGGCGGCCGCGATGGTGAGGTGCAGTCGTTCCCGCAGCCACACCGTGGTGGAGGAGGCGCCCTGCGCGCGGGCGGTGCCCCGACC
>NZ_WBKR01000414.1 GCF_008868155.1 Micromonospora sp. ALFpr18c | reverse complement strand
GGGGCGGTGCCGGCGTCGGCGTACCGGCCGGTCGTGCTGGTGGTGCTGGTGGCGGTGGCGGTGTTCGTGCTGCTGCGCCCCCGGCTGGGGGTGGTGGCGGCGCCGGCGAAGCGGACCCCGCGGCGGGTGGTGGCCGTGGTCGCGGTGGCCGGGGTGGGTGTCGCCCTGTACGACGGTCTGATCGGCCCGGGTACGGGCACCTTCCTGGTGTTGGCGTTCACGGCGCTGGTCGGTGCGGATTTCGTGCACGGTTCGGCGATGGCGAAGGTCGTCAACGCGGGCACGAACCTGGGTGCGCTGGTGGTGTTCGGGGTGACCGGGCACGTGTGGTGGTTGCTGGGCGCGGGCATGGCGGTGTGCAACATCGCCGGCGCGGTGCTGGGGGCGCGGATGGCGTTGCGTCGCGGGTCGGGGTTCGTGCGGGTGGTGCTGCTGGTGGTGGTCGTGGCGTTGGTGGCGAAGCTGGGCCATGACCAGTGGGTGGCCCGCTGATGCCGGTGCGCGCCGAGCACGACCGGGTGGTCCTGGCCGGGCTGCTGGGTCGTGATCCGGTGCTGCACGCCTACCAGTTGGGCGACCTGGACGACTTCTTCTGGCCGTACACGTCGTGGTTTCGTCGGGGTGAGCAGGTGGTGTTGCTGTACCACGGGGTGGATCCGCCGACGGTGCTGGCGTTCGCCGCGCCGGCGGACACCGCGGCGATGGCGGCGTTGCTGGCCGACCTGGCGCCGGTGCTGCCGGCCCGGCTGTACGCGCACCTGTCCCCCGGGCTGGTCGACGCCCTGTCCGGGTCGTTCCGGTGCGACTCCGGTGGACGGCATCACCGGATGGCGTTGACGGACCCGGCGCGGCTCGCGGCGGTTGCCCCGCAGGGTGTGGTGCTCGGCGCGGCGGACCTGCCGCAGGTGCGTGAGCTGTACGCGCGGTCGTACCCGGGGAACTGGTTCGACGCGCGGATGCTGGACACCGGGCAGTACCTGGGGGTCCGTGCCGGTGGTGAGCTGATCGCGGTGGCCGGGGTGCACGTGTTCTCGCCGGCGTACCGGGTGGCGGCGGTGGGCAACGTGACGACGCATCCGCGCTGGCGGG
>NZ_WBKR01000413.1 GCF_008868155.1 Micromonospora sp. ALFpr18c | reverse complement strand
CGCCGTAGCCGCCGAGCGAGGGACCGTTCTTCACGGGTGGTTTCTCGCCCCACCCCTGCAACCGAGGCAGATGCACCAGGAGCGTGCAGCGGCTGGAGCGTTCGACGAGCGTGCCGATCGCGGAACGACCCGTCCCGATGATCAGATCGCCTTCCCAGTGCCCGGGGACCGCGCGGTCCGCGGCTTCGGCGGGCCGCTCGGACAGGACGACATCGGCAGTGACATGCCCTTGCGGCTTGTTCCGGGACCGCGCTCTGGGAACCCGCAGCGCCCGGCCGGTGCGCAGACACGCGACCAGCTCCCGCTTGAGCGCTCCACGCCCCTGAATGAACAGCGACTGGTAGATCGCCTCATGGCTGATGCGCATGCACTCATCATCGGGGAAGTCGACACGCAGCCGGTGCGAGATCTGCTCCGGGCTCCACGCCGTCGCCCAGCGGCGGTCCTGCCGATGCGGCTTGTTCAACCCCTTCCACGCGGGCGCCTCAGGCCCGGTGACGACCGTGCCGTCGGGTCGCCGGACCCTGCCGGCGAGCCGATCCTGCACGTACTCCCGCAACCTGCCATTACCCACGAGCCTCGCCGTCTTCGGACGCTTCGCCGCCTGCTGCGCCTTCCACTGCGCCACCAGAGCCCGGTAGACCGGCTTACCGCCCCTGGTCGCCGAGTTACGGCGCAGCTCGCGTGAGATTGTTCCCGGGTCGCGTCCGATCCTGCGGGCGATCTCCCGCACGCCGACTCCCTGGGCGCGCAGCAACGCGATCTCCTCGCGCTCGGCGAATGACAGGTAACGGCCGGTGGGCTCGTCCAGACTGATCGGCGGCATGCCGCCAGCGTGACGGAACCACCGGAACCCGACCGGCCACGACACACCCACAGCCTCCGCGGCCTCCAGCGTGGTTACTCCCGACGCGATCCGCCGCCAGAAGTCCCGCTGCACCGCACGAGACGGCTCCGGCCGTCCCGGTGAACGCATCGGCGGCCGCAACGCCCGATCCGACGCCCACTGTCGCCGCCCGCCAGCCGGCACCTCAGGAATCTGCTTCTTCCCGCGCCCCATCGCAAACCTCCGTGATCAAGGTGTTGCGACGATCAGTTGAATTCGCCCT
>NZ_WBKR01000412.1 GCF_008868155.1 Micromonospora sp. ALFpr18c | reverse complement strand
GGTGGGGAAGTGGCCGCGGGCGCGGACGGCCTTGCGGATGCGGGCGTTGACGCTTTCGATCGCGTTCGTGGAGCAGATGACCGTGCGGATCTCCACGTCGAAGGCCAGGAACGGCACGAACTCGGCCCAGGCGTTCTCCCACAGCCTGACGATCGCCGGATACTTCTTGCCCCAGTTTTCGGCGAACTCGAGGAACCGTTCGGTCGCGGCGTCCTCGGTCGGCGCGGTGTAGACCGGCTTGAGCGCTTTCGCGATCTTGTCCCAGTCCTGGCGGGCCGCGTACCGGAACGAATTACGCAAAAGGTGAACTACGCAGGTTTGAACGATCGTGCGTGGCCAGACTGTCGCGACGGCGTCCGGCAGGCCCTTGAGCCCGTCGCAGACGAGCATCAACACGTCCTGGACACCACGGTTCTTCAACTCGGTGAGCACGTGCAGCCAGTGCTTCGCGCCTTCACCGCCGTCACCGGCCCAGATCCCGAGGATGTCGCGGTGCCCGTCGACGGTGACCGCCATGACCACGTAGATCGGCCGGTTCGCGACCTGCCCGTCCCGGATCTTCACGTTGATGGCATCGATGAACACCACCGGATACACCCTGTCGAGGGGCCGGTTCTGCCACTCGACCATCCCGTCCATCACCTTGTCGGTGATCGTGGAGATCGTCTGCTTCGACACCTCGGCGCCGTACACCTCGGCCAAGTGCGCGGCGATCTCCCCGTGCGTCAACCCCTTCGCCGACAACGACAACACCATGTCATCGACCCCGGACAGCCTGCGCTGCCGCTTACGCACGATCTGCGGCTCGAACGTCCCCGCCGCGTCACGCGGCACCCGCACCTCGACCGGCCCGACATCGGTCAGCACCGTCTTAGTCCGGCTGCCGTTACGCGTGTTCCCGCTGCCTCGACCCGCCGGGTCGTGCTTGTCGTAGCCGACGTGGTCGGTGATCTCGCCGTCCAGCGCCGACTCCAGGACCCGCTTGGTCAGCTGCTGCAACAGCCCACCCTCCCCGGTCAACCGCAGCCCGTCCCCACGAGCCCGATCGGCCAGCATCGCGATCAACTGCTCATCCGTCACCGCACCCACCGGCTCGGCGGCCGGCTGTCCCACGGTCGTCTCGGTCGTC
>NZ_WBKR01000411.1 GCF_008868155.1 Micromonospora sp. ALFpr18c | reverse complement strand
CTTCGTGGATCAGGCCCAGCAGGATGTGTTCCGTACCGATGTAGTTGTGGTTGAGCATCCGGGCCTCTTCTTGGGCCAGGACGACAACCCGTCGCGCTCGGTCGGTGAACCGCTCGAACATGCCCTCACGCCCCTCACGGGCACCCACGCTACCCGTCGACGGACGGCACTTGAACGCACCGAAGCGAAGATCATGCGCTGAGTCTGAGACTCTTGGCCACGTCGCAATGGTCGGCGTGGGCAGCCACTCGTGGCGCGGGCAGGCGCTCTACCCAAGGCAATACTAACGCATCACTTGAATCGACACCGGTGCCACGAGTGACTACCGGCGCGGTGTTCCGCTCCGCTCGGCACGTCGAGGCCGACCAACGGCCGACGCCGGGCCGTCGACCAGGTCGGGTGGCAGCTCCGGCCGGTCGGACTGGGCTGCCGGACGATGGCGCCCGAACCGTCGCACCATCGGCATCTCCACCCTCTGATGCAGTGCCCAGGCCAAGGCCAGCGCCACGCCGAAGAGCGCGGCGACCGCCGCTGCCGAGCCGAGCGGCCCGAATCTGGTCTCGGCGCCGATCACCTGCGTACCGGCGATGACCACCATTCAGTGCACCAGGTAGAAGGCGAACGACAGATCTCCCAGCCGCACCATGGCCCGATGGCGCAGGGGGGACGGTCGGTTCCGGAGGTCGGCGGTGGCCGCCGCGGCGATCAGCGGTACAAGCCACAGCGAGGCCAGCCCGCCGGTGGCGAACAGATAGGGAGCGGTAAGGACGAACCCGTAACCGACCACTGCGATGCCGGCCGCAGGTAGCAGGCCGATTCGCGGCCAACGACCGGCCAGCACGAACCGGGCGAGCGTCATGCCGACCACGAACTCAAGCGCCCGCACCGGTGGGAAGAAGTACACGAACCAGATCTGGCCGAACGACAGCCTCGATCCGTCAGAGGGTATTGATCCCTTGGTACGGCTTTCGGCTTGACCGTTTTGTCCCTTATGGTGTGAGGTATGTGCGTCGTCTGTCACGACGGTGTGCCGGGTCTCCGATTCCCGGGGTGCGGCCCTTTCCGGCTCGCTGGGACGGTTGTTGCTGGTCAGGTGGGTGTGGGTAGGGCGTTCAGGCGTTGCCAGCAGAG
>NZ_WBKR01000410.1 GCF_008868155.1 Micromonospora sp. ALFpr18c | reverse complement strand
GGACCGGGCGGCCCGTCGACGCGCGGACCGGGCGGCCCGTCCAGACCGGCGCCCGGTGGGACGGCAGCCCGCGCCGCGCCGTCGGGCCGCGCCGCGCCGCGGGCGGCGGGATCCGCGCCCGGGCCGGGTCGCGGAGGGCCGTCGGGGCCACGGTGGCCAGCGCCCGACACCGGCGCGTCACCGGGCGCCGGTCGGGCCCGGCCGGAACGGGCACCGCCCCGAGGCGGTGCGCCCGCAGCGGCGGGACCGCCGCTGGGCGCGGGTCGGCCACCACCGGCGGGACCGGTGTACGCGTCGTCGCGGTCACCCTCGCGGATGGGCCGCCCCGGGCCGGCCGGCCCGTCGGGGCCAGGCTCCGTCGGAGGGCGGCGGCGTCGGACGGTCGGGTCCGGAGCACCCCGTCGGGCGGTGGGTCGTTCGCCGGTGGTCGACGGGTAGGCCAGACCGCCGCTCGGTTGCTCCCCGGTGGGATCCGGCGCGTCGGGCCGCGCCGCCCGGCGGCCGGCGGGGGCGTCCGCGCCCGGGTCGGCCGGCGGTCGGACGGGTCGACGGCCGGGCCGCTCGGCGGCCGGGTCGGGCACGGCGAGCCGGCCAGACGGAAGGTCGGTGGGATCGCCCGTCGGTGGCATCGGGCGGCGGCCGGTGGGCTGCCCGCCGGGTGGCACGGCGGGAGTCCCGCCTCGCCGGTTGACCACCGGCAGGCCGGGGTCGGTGTGCGGCAGGCGTCCGGCCTGCCGCAGCCAGTCGGCCGGGCGCTCCGGGCGGTCCGCCCGGGGCTCACCACCGACCTGCGGACGCCGCTCCTGCTCGTCGGGGACGGCCCGGCGGCGCCCGGCGCGGTCGGCCGAGCCGACGGTGGGCGTGGCGCCGGTGTTGCCGCCGCGCGCGTCGGGCACCGGGGGCGCGTTGCCCGAACGAGGCACCACCGGCTCGGTGGGCTCGGCGGCACGGCGCCGGCCGGCGGCTGCCGGACGAGCCCGGGTGGCGGGGCCGGGACCTGCCGGCTCCGGCGCTCCGGGATCAACCGGGCCGGGGCGCCGTCGGGCGGTCCGGGGGTCGGCGTCGATGGCCGGGTCGGGTCGCAGGCCGTCGGAGACCGTCGGCACGGCACCGGCCGGTGGGGCGTCGAAGCGGGCCGGGCCGCGGGACG
>NZ_WBKR01000409.1 GCF_008868155.1 Micromonospora sp. ALFpr18c | reverse complement strand
CTCTGCTGGCAACGCCTGAACGCCCTACCCACACCCACCTGACCAGCAACAACCGTCCCAGCGAGCCGGAAAGGGCCGCACCCCGGGAATCGGAGACCCGGCACACCGTCGTGACAGACGACGCACACACCTCACACCATAAGGGACAAAACGGTCAAGCCGAAAGCCGTACCAAGGGATCAATACCCTCTGACGGATCGAGGTCAATACCCTCTGACGGATCGAGGCCAAGGGATCAATACCCTCTGACGGATCGAGGTTAGGGCCGGAACCGACGTTGGCTCATGGGGCCATGGTGGTAAAAGAAACTGGAGGGAACGAATGCCGGAAGATCCGAACAACTCTATTAACTCCACGTTTAATGATCTTTATTTAAGGGGTCTGAGGGCGTGGGACGCGCATGATCACGCTAATGCCACAATTCATTTCCAGCAATGGGCTAGCTTTGCCCTTGGTAACGGCGTGATCCCTCAGTGGCCTGCGGGGACTGGGCAGGGCGGCACGGCGGGGACGGGACAGGATCTCGCTCGTCGGATTTATGAGCAGGAGCAGTATTGGAAAAGTCAGACTGATGTGCGGGCGGCTGCTGCCGCTGAGAGAAGAATTGACGTGCGGGCGGAGGCGGCTGCTGCCGCTGAGAGAAGAATTGACGTGCGGGCGGAGGCGGCTGCTGCCGCTGAGAGAAGAATTCGAACTGAATCCACGTATAATGATCTTTATTCTAAGGGTCTGAGGGCGTGGGACGCGCATGATCACGCTAATGCCACAATTCATTTCCAGCAATGGGCTAGCTTTGCCCTTGGTAACGGCGTGATCCCTCAGTGGCCTGCGGGGACTAGGCAGGGCGGCACGGCGGTGACGGGACAGGATCTCGCTCGTCGAATTTATGAGCATGAGAAAAATTGGACAATTGAAACCCGCCGTCGGGTGGGGGCTGCTGCGAGCCGATCTCAACGGGCAGGGTTTGGCCAGGCGCGGGGTGGTGCGCCTGGGGCAAGTGCTGGCGGTAGCAGTTTCGGTCTACCGCAGGGCTGCGCTGGAGCTGACCCAGGGCTGTTGCGTTCTCGTTCGGCGAGCCGGTGAGCTGGGATGATGCCGGGTGATTGGCCTATGTGGAGGCGGTTGAAGCGGGTGAAGCCCTCAGGGTGATCATGGAGTTTCTCTAGGACTGCACG
>NZ_WBKR01000408.1 GCF_008868155.1 Micromonospora sp. ALFpr18c | reverse complement strand
ATTCCAGACCCTCAGCCAGGCCACGGGAGATCTCCTCACGATCGGTCAAGGTCAACATGTTGCGCACAGCGGGAATCCTGTCCCACCGACCCACCAAGATCAAATGCTACGACCGCCTGAACTCGCCCGGTCGTGGTCGTCTCACACTGCGAGATCGTGACTGGCGTTTTGAACCAGGCTACTGTCTTTCTGCGTTGTATCAACGAAAGGAAGTGCACCCTCAGCACACCCTCGACTGTTAAGGAAAATTCGGATGCCCGAAGGTAACAGGCCGGTTCCCCCTCAGGCAGGTGTCACTAGCCAGGATTTAGCCAAGCTTGCACTCACTGCGTCAATGGCACTTACTGCGACGACGAGCTCTGATCCTACAGTTGGGAGGGCTGGCACCGCAGGCCTCGTGCTTAATGAGATCATGCCAGCCAATGCGACCTCGGAACACCGAAAGTGGAAAGGTGCGAGCATTGCCTTAGCAAACACCGCCATGTCACTTCAAAGAAACGGCGCAAGCCCTATGCTAGTAGCTGTCACCGCCACCGCGGCAGCTGCTACTGGATACAAAGCCTATATGACAACTCCCGCTCCTAACCCTGCCCCAGCTCGATAAACCCGTGGCCTGATAGGGAGTCAGGGGCCAGGCAGTCCCGGTGGTGCTCCCGCGCGGCGTTGAATCGTGCGCGCATCCGGCCCGCCGGTCGGTTTGTCAAGCCCGGGGTTTGATGGAGAGTTGGTTAGAGCGACCGGCAGTAGGCGTCTAATATCCGGACAAGCGGCTACTTCAATGCAGCAAGCAGGCGCGGGAATCGATCATCAAAGTTGTCTACACCCAGCGATCGATTCCCGTGCCTGCGGAGCAGGAGGGCCGCTCGTGGGCTAGGCCGCAGCCCCAGGGCCCCGGCAACAGGGCGTTCGCAAGGTAGAGATATGTCCGTTCTAGGTGATTCCTGGTAGTTGTAGGGATCGGCGCGGGTTTCGGCTGTTCTTTCGTAGGGCTGGCGCGATGGATGCGACGCCGGCCAGGCGGAGCAGGCGAGCCTGTCCGAATTTCTGTGTAACGCCCTATCCTGCGTTCCGCAGCTCAGCGTCGATATAGTCGGCGTCGCGGCGTGAAGGCGCAGGTCAAAGCGTTGCGGCCTGGCGGAAGCCGCGAAAACGCCTAGTGACACGCCTGCCTGTGGATAACTTCTATG
>NZ_WBKR01000407.1 GCF_008868155.1 Micromonospora sp. ALFpr18c | reverse complement strand
GGGCTACAGGGCTACGCGGACGGCTGCTGTGAGGACCAGTTGCGCGAGGGAGGCCGGCACCAGGACCAGCCAGCAGAGTCGTTGCAGCTGGTCCTCGCGGAGCCGGGGGTAGGAGACCCGGAGCCAGATGATCACGAAGGCCACGGCGAACACCTTGAGCAGCGTCCAGAGCCAGCCGAGCTGGTCGTCGGCGAACGGGCCCTGCCAGCCGCCGAGGAACAGCACCGTGGTGAGCGCGGCGATCACCACGATGCCGACGTACTCGGCGAGCAGGAAGAAGGCGAAGCGCAACCCCGTGTACTCGGTCATGTAGCCGAAGACCAACTCCGAGTCGGCCACCGGCATGTCGAACGGTGGCCGGCGGATCTCGGCCAGTCCGGCGACGAAGAAAATGATCATGGCGGGCGCCTGCCAGAGCAGCCACCACGGCTGCCACGCCTCGACGATGCCGGACAGGCTGAGCGTGCCCGCCGCCATCGCCACCGAGGCGGCGGCCAGCACCAGCGGCAGCTCGTAGCCGAGCAGTTGCGCGGCCCCGCGCAGCCCACCGAGCAGGCTGTACTTGTTGGCCGACGCCCACGCCGACATGAGCACCGCCACCACCCCGACACCGACCACGGCCAGCACGAAGAACAGGCCGATGTCCAGAGGTTGCCCGACCAGGTCGTTCGGGCCGAGCGGGATGACCAGCAGCACCAGCAGGTAGGGCACCAGGGCCACCGCCGGGGCCAGCCGGAACACCGCCCGGTCCGCCTCGCGCGGGGTGACGTCCTCCTTCTGCACGAACTTGACGCCGTCGGCCACCAGCTGCGCCCAGCCGTGGAAGCCGCCCGCGTACATCGGACCGAGCCGGCCCTGCATGTGCGCCATCACCTTGTGCTCGGTCTGGCCGACCAGCAGCGGCAGGGTGAGGAACGCGACCAGCACACCGCCCA
>NZ_WBKR01000406.1 GCF_008868155.1 Micromonospora sp. ALFpr18c | reverse complement strand
CGGAGCCTGTCAAGTCAACTGAGACATTTTCTTGATTTTGTTTAGCTTTGTGCTGCTGGTTGGTTAAGCACAGGCGAGGCGGTGGTCTGTGCGGGGTCGCTGTTGTCGGGTTTGTTGATCCATGCCCGGTCCGGGAGGCGGGGCGGGCGTGGACGGCGGCGGCCGAACCGTTGCGGGTACGCGGCCCAGGCCGTGTCGAGGGTCTGTTGTCGCTGTTCACGGATCTGTCCGGCGGTGCCGTGATGCACCGATGCCGGGGTGTGCAGGCCGACCCCGGAGTGCCGGTGTTCGTGGTTGTAGTAGGTGTAGAACGCCTCGCAGTGCTGCCGGGCGTGCTGGATCGACCCGAACCGCTCGGGAAACGTCGGGTCGTACTTCAATGTCTTGAAGCTGGCCTCGATGTACGGATTGTCGTTGGATGTCTTTGGGCGGCTGTGACTACGGCCGATTTTCAGATCGGTCAGCAGTTGGGTGACGGTCTTGCTGGTCATCGCGGCGCCACGGTCGGCGTGCACGGTCAACTGATCGGCATCGACGCGTTCGCGGGCGGCGGCGTCAGCGATCAGCGCCTCGGCGAGTTGGCCGTCCTCGTGCGCGGCGACCAGGTGCCCGACGACGTAACGGGACCAGATGTCGATCACGGTGTAGAGGTGGAACCAGACGCCTCGGTCCGGGCCGCGCAGCTTGGTGATGTCCCAGGACCAGACCTGGTTCGCCGCGTCGGCCACGAGTTCGGGTTTGGTGCGGGCCGGATGTGTGGCCTGGCTGCGGCGTTCGCCGCTCTGTCCAGCAGCCCGCAGAATCCGGTACATCGTGGACTCCGAGCACCACCAGCGGCCCTCGTCGAGCTCGCGGGCCCACACCTGCGCCGGCGCCAGGTCGGCGTATTCGGGGCGGTTCAGCAGTTGCAGCACCTGCTCACGTTCGGCCTCGGACAGCGCCGACGGCGGTGGCTTGCGCGGCGCCCGCGGCCGTGAGACCAGCGGTGGTGTGCGGTGCCGGTAGAGCGTCGCGCGAGAGACACCGGTCAGCCGGCAGGCCCCGGCGATGCCCCACGCCGGGGTCAGCGCCTGCTGTGCCTCGGCGAGGACGGGTTCGGCATCGGCGCGGAATCCGCGCTCTCGGAGAGCAGTTCCAAGAGCGCGTGCGCTTTTCCCATGATCGACAGTGCGGTTTCGGTCTTGGTCAGCTTGGCCTGTAAGCGGGCAT
>NZ_WBKR01000405.1 GCF_008868155.1 Micromonospora sp. ALFpr18c | reverse complement strand
GACTACGCGATAGCCCTGTTCGGATGACAGGCCCGATCGAGGTTGAACCGGCGGCCCCGCGCATCCGTTGTGTAGGAAGACTTCGAAATTTGACTGCAAAGGCGGCTAACTAGGAATGGACAAAGATAAGAGCAAGGCCCATGTTTTGGCATGGGCCGCTGCAAATCAGAGTGGCCACGATGTGAGTATTAATGAGTACGCAGAGGCATACTTTATCCCCTATTCGACACTGTGTAGATGGATATCCGGAGGGATCCGTGATGTTACGTTCACGGGTGACCAGCAGGCGTTCATAGACACGGCAAAGAAGCATACGTCCGATCAGTACTATAAGCTCTCCGACCGCAAGAACCATGCCTTGAGATGGGCGCATGCGAATCAGAGCGGCCCCGTCATGGGTTATACCGACTATGCGCGGCTGTACAATATGCACCCCGGGACCCTGACTGGCTGGGTTTCTGGAGAGCATGGGGTTACGTTCGAGCCTGATGAGCAGGTGCTCATAAACAAGGCAAAGCAGTATTGGGTCATGAAGCAATACACGCCCGGCGAGCGCAAGAGCCATGCCTTGGCGTGGGCGGCTGCGAATCGGAGCGGCCCCGTCATGAGTTATTCCGACTATGCGCGGCGGTACAATGTGGACCGCAGGACCCTGAGTCGCTGGGTTTCTGGAGGGAACGGGGTTACGTTCGAGCCTGATGAGCAGGTGCTCATAAACAAGGCAAAGCAGGATTGGGCCATGAAGCAATACACGCCCGGCGAGCGCAAGAGCCATGCCTTGGCGTGGGCGGCTGCGAATCGGAGCGGCCCCGCCATGAGTTATTACGAATACGCAGAGCAACACAATATGCACCACACGGCCCTGGCCCGCTGGGTTTCTGGAGGGAACGGGGTTACGTTCGAGCCTGATGAGCAGGAGCTCATAAACAAGGCAAAGCAGCGACAAGTTTCGTTGTCGACCATGAATGAAGCTGCCGTGGCAGCGGTTGGTGCCAACAAATATGCGTGGCTGCGTGCTCCCACCAGCGCCACCTCTGCTTCCACCAGCAACACATCGCCGACGTTGCCGATGCACACCGGCTACGAGCAGGTCCGCCGCGTCGTCGCCGCCCCCGCCGGCGGGCTGTCAGCCTCACAGGCCGGACCGAGCGGGGATCGCCTGAATGTGAGGCGTGCCGCGGCACTCGACAGCCAAGCCCAGCAAGCACCGCGGGTACCCCC
>NZ_WBKR01000404.1 GCF_008868155.1 Micromonospora sp. ALFpr18c | reverse complement strand
GACTACGCGATAGCCCTGTTCGGATGACAGGCCCGATCGAGGTTGAACCGGCGGCCCCGCGCATCCGTTGTGTAGGAAGACTTCGAAATTTGACTGCAAAGGCGGCTAACTAGGAATGGACAAAGATAAGAGCAAGGCCCATGTTTTGGCATGGGCCGCTGCAAATCAGAGTGGCCACGATGTGAGTATTAATGAGTACGCAGAGGCATGCTTTATCCCCTATTCGACACTGTATAGATGGATATCCGGAGGGATCCGTGATGTTACGTTCACGGGTGACCAGCAGGCGTTCATAGACACGGCAAGGGGGCATGCGTCCCATCAGTTCTATGAGCTCTCCGACCGCAAGAACCATGCCTTGAGATGGGCGCATGCGAATCAGGGCGGCCCCGTCATGGGTTATACCGACTATGCGCGGCGGTACAATGTGGACATCAATAACCTGTTTCGCTGGGTTTCTGGAGGGGGCGGGGTTACGTTCGAGCCTGATGAGCAGGAGCTCATAAACAAGGCAAAGCAGTATTGGGCCCATAAGCAATACACGCCCGGCGAGCGCAAGAGCCATGCCTTGGCGTGGGCGGCTGCGAATCGGAGCGGCCCCGCCATGAGTTATACCGACTATGCGCGGCGGTACAATGTGGTCCACGTGAACCTGATTCGCTGGGTTTCTGGAGGGAACGGGGTTACGTTCACGCCTGAAGAGCAGGAGCTCATAAACAAGGCAAAGCAGTATTGGGCCCATAAGCAATACACGGCCAGCGAACGCAAGAACCATGCCTTGGCGTGGGCGGCTGCGAATCGGAGCGGCCCCGCCATGAGTTATCACGAATACGCAGAGCGACACAAGGTGGACCTCACGACCCTGATTCGCTGGGTTTCTGGAGGGAGCGGGGTTACGTTCGAGCCTGATGAGCAGGAGCTCATAAACACGGCAAAGCAGCGACAAGTTTCGTTGTCGACCATGAATGAAACTGCCGTGGCAGCGGTTGGTGCCAACAAATATGCGTGGCTGCGTGCTCCCACCAGCGCCACCTCTGCTTCCACCAGCAACACATCGCCGACGTTGCCGATGCACACCGGCTACGAGCAGGTCAGCCGCGTCGTCGCCGCCCCCGCCGGCGGGCTGTCAGCCTCACAGGCCGGACCGAGCGGGGATCGCCTGAATGTGAGGCGTGCCGCGGCACTCGACAGCCAAGCCCAGCAAGCACCGCGGGTACCCCC
>NZ_WBKR01000403.1 GCF_008868155.1 Micromonospora sp. ALFpr18c | reverse complement strand
CCTGCGACCCCCTTCGCGACCTGCGGGCCCCCGTGTCCCGGACCCCGCAAGATCGCGCTCGATCCAGGATGTAGTGGCATAGCCCGCGCGCGAGCCCACTAGATCCAGGATCGAGCACGATCATGGCCGGGCCGAGGCCGACCCGGGCGGGACCGGCTCTTCTCGGCGTACGTCGAAGGGGTCAGCGGCCCCGCGACTGGCGGAACGCGCCTGGCGGCCGCATGTTCTTCGGGATCGCGCCCTTGGGCATCTGCGGACGGGCGGTGAGCGCCTTGAGTCGCTTGTCCAGCGAGTTGACGTCCTTGCCGGAGAGGGCGCGGGGCAGGCGCAGCAGCGTCGTGCGCAGTTTGCGGATGGGCAGTTCGCCCTCGTCCTGGCCGATCACGTAGTCGTGCAGGGGGGCGGAGCCGATCACCTTCGACAGCCGCCGCTTCTCCTGCCCGAGCAGGCCACGCACCCGCTGCGGGTTGCCCTCGGCCAGCAGGATCACGCCCGGCCGGCCGATCACCAGGTGGACCATGTCCATCTGGGTGGTGGAGCTGACCGCGGGGGTCACCCGCCAGTCACCGCGCATGTTCTCCATGATCTGCGCCGCCGCGCCGGGCTGCCCCTCGGCGGCGTTCATCATCGCCTTGTTGGACCGCAGGTTCAGCACGATCAGCACCGCGAGCAGGGCGAACAGGATGCCCAGCGGCAGCCAGATCCAGCCCCAGAGGATGACCGCGACCACGGTGAGGGCGAGCGGGAGCAGCACCGCGGCGGCGACCAGCGGCGCGAACCACCGGTCCTGCTTGGCGGTGAACTGGAACACCATCCCGATCTGCTTCAGCCGCTGGCCGAACGAGACCTTCTCCTGGGGCTTTGCCATGCCGCAGAGTCTAGTGGGCCCCGTCGCCCGAGTTGACCCGCGTCCGGGTGCCGCCCGTCCGCCCCGCTGCTGACCGGCCTAGCGTAGACCACTTGGCGCTGCTCGGGCAGGCCGCGAAGCGGCGGTCACTGCAAGTGACTGCAGCCAGGTGATCGTCCTGACCGGTGCGGACTGGCCGACCTCCGCTATTCAGAGTAGATAGCGGGTATCGAGGGTGATCAAGGAAAGGTGCACCCGACCTGCAAGGATGTGGTTGTCTACGCCATGTCCTTTGTAGAAGCGGGTGCACCTTTCTGGTGAGCAAGTCTATCGGGTGGGATGACCGGCTGTCGGTGACGGCCACAGATAAGAACCTCGTC
>NZ_WBKR01000402.1 GCF_008868155.1 Micromonospora sp. ALFpr18c | reverse complement strand
TGATCGGCCAGCTCGTCGAGCAGGCCCGGACCTCGGGCCTGCAACTGACCGGTGAGGGCGGGCTGCTGCAGCAGCTGACCAAGCGTGTGATCGAGGCTGCGATGGACGGTGAAATCACCGACCACCTCGGCTACGAAAAACACGATCCTGCTGGTAAGGACGGCGGGAACTCCCGCAACGGGTCGAGGACGAAGACGGTGCTGACCGATGTCGGCCCGGTCGAGATCGTTGTGCCACGCGATCGCGACGGCTCATTCGAGCCGCAGATCGTCCGCAAGCGGCAGCGGCGGCTGACCGGCGTGGAGGACATGGTCCTGTCGCTGTCGGCGAAGGGCCTGACCACCGGTGAGATCAGCGCTCACCTGGCCGAAGTCTATGGCGCCGACGTGTCGCGGCAGACGATCTCCACGATCACCGACAAGGTCATGGACGGCATGGCCGAGTGGCAGAACCGGCCCCTGGATCGTGTCTACCCAGTCGTGTTTCTCGATGCCATCAACGTCAAGGTCAGGGACGGTAAGGTCGCGAACCGGCCGATCTACGTCGCGTTGGCGGTCACCGTCGACGGGACTCGCGACATCCTCGGCTTGTGGGCCGGCGACGGCGGCGAGGGTGCCAAGTTCTGGTTCTCCGTGTGCACCGAGCTGAAGAACCGCGGCGTTGAGGACGTGCTGATGGCAGTCTGCGACGGGCTCACCGGCCTGCCTGACGCGATCAACACGGTATGGCCACAGACCGTGGTCCAGACCTGCATCGTGCACCTTCTGCGTAACTCCTTCCGTTACGCGGCCCGCCAGGACTGGGAGAAGATCGCCAAAGCGCTGCGGCCGGTCTACACCGCACCGACCGAGGCCGCCGCGACCGATCGTTTCCTGGAGTTCGCTGAGGCATGGGGCAAGAAGTACCCGGCGATCGTCCGGCTCTGGGAGAACGCCTGGGCCGAGTTCGTCCCGTTTTTGACCTTCGACACCGAGATCCGCAAGGTGATCTGCTCGACGAACGCGATCGAGTCAGTCAACGCCCGCATCCGCCGGGCCGTGCGAGCCCGCGGGCACTTCCCGAACGAGCAAGCCGCACTGAAATGCGTGTACCTCGCCGTGATGGCCCTGGACCCGACCGGCACCGGTCAACGCCGCTGGATCACCCGCTGGAAAGCCGCCCTGAACGCCTTCGAGATCACCTTCGAAGGCCGCCTGTCCGCAGGCCGCAAGTAACCCATCAAGATCCAGTTACACCGTTAAGTTGACAGTCCC
>NZ_WBKR01000401.1 GCF_008868155.1 Micromonospora sp. ALFpr18c | reverse complement strand
AGCCAGGGTCCGGGCGGGCCGGGGTGGCGCGCCCGGTGCCCGGCGTGGCCGGGGACACGGGCGCCGGTGGCACCGGTGCGGTCCGACCAGGGGCGGCCGGTGGAGGCGTGGCCGCCGCGGCGGGATGCGCGGGCCGCTCGTCGTACCGGGGTGGCGGGGCCGGCGCGCGCTCGGAACGGGCAGCCGGCCGCGCCGCCACGCCGGGGTCGGCAGGGCGGTGTGGTTCGGCGGTGCGGTGCGTCTCGGGGCGGTGGCCCACCTCCCGGGCGCGGTCCTGGCGCACCGGACCCGGCGGTGGCCAGGGCAGGCCGCCGTCGGGTCGGTGGCCGGGCTGTGGCCGCGCCTCGCGGTACGTGTCCGGCCGGGCCTCCTCGCGGGGGCGTCGGTCCGGGTACGTCTCGGCGCGGGCCGCCGCCTCGCGTGGCTGCTGCCGGTGCGGGTCGGCGTCCGGTCGGCGTCGCTCGTCGTCCCTGCGCGGCTGCCCCGGTGCCTCCGCGTCGGGTCGGCGGCGACGTCCGTCGTCGGCCGTCCGTGGTGTGGTGCCACCGTCGTCCGGGCGGTACCGCCGCTCGACCGGCACGCCGGCGTCCGGCCGGGCCCGTGCCACCGGCCGGACGTCGTCGGCGGCCCGCTCGGGCCGGCGGGAGTCGTCGGGCAGTCGCTCGGGCCGGCGGGAGTCGTCGGGGGCCCGCTCAGGCCGGCGGGCGTCGTCGGGCAGTCGCTCGGGCTGACCGTCCGGGCGGTAGCGCGGGCGGCTGTCCACGGGCGCCCACTGGCCGGCTCCCTCGGCGGCCCAGCCGTCCACCGGGCGGCCGTCGTGACCCCGGGTGGGTCGGACCCCGTACCCGTCGGCGGGGGGTCGTTCGTAGTCGGCGGCCGGCCGATCCTGCGCGGCCCGCCGGCGCGGCGGCTCCTCGGGTTCCCGAACCCAACCGGGTTCGGTGCGGGGTGCGGGGGAGACCGGTGGCGCGCTCGGGTATCCCCGGTCCCGTTCGGTCGGCTCGTGGCGGGACCGGCGGGTGTCGTACCGCTCAGTCGCGGGCTGGTCGCGCTGCCAGGCGGCCTCGCGGGCCGGTGCGCGCTCGTCGCCGGAGCGTCGCTCGGACCAGGCGGTCCGCCGGTCCGGCTCGGCGGAGCGGCGGTCGTCACGCCGGGGCGGCTCGGGCAGTGGCCGTCGGTACGGCTCGTGGTCGTAGTGGCGGGTGTCGGCGGGCCGGCCGCGGCCGGCGGCCTCGATCGGACGATCGTCGCCGCGGGGACGGCCGTAGCCGTGGTCGTCGTCAGCCCA
>NZ_WBKR01000400.1 GCF_008868155.1 Micromonospora sp. ALFpr18c | reverse complement strand
GACGAGGTTCTTATCTGTGGCCGTCACCGACAGCCGGTCATCCCACCCGATAGACTTGCTCACCAGAAAGGTGCACCCGCTTCTACAAAGGACATGGCGTAGACAACCACATCCTTGCAGGTCGGGTGCACCTTTCCTTGATCACCCTCGACACCCGCTATCTACTCTGAATAGCGGAGGTCAGCACCCGCGTTTAGTCGTCTCGCTCCGACACCAATTTGATCTTGGTTGAATTTTCGTGCACGCGGACGGAGCCCCGGACCTGCCATGGTCCGGGGCTCCGTCGTGTCTAGCTAGTGCAGCAGGTCGCAAGTCCTGTTCGGGTTGAGTGTCCTGTGTTTGGTTACGCTTCGTAGTCGGCGAGGTGGACGAGGGCGGCCGTGTCGAAGGCGTCGTCGGGGCTGCCCTCCCACTGGCCGGTGTGCAGGAGTTGGGGGATGTAGGAGTTGGAGGCGGGGTCGTAGAGGGCGAAGGCCCACTGGTTGCCGCCGAGGTACTCGATGCGGCGCAGCGGGATGCGTTCCTGCTCTTCCTCCGGGCCGATCAGGGCCGTGAAGTAGCCGAAGGAGCCGCGCCAGCGGGTGTCGACCTCGGTGAGGGTGGGCCAGCGGCCGCTGGTGACGGCGCGGTGGTCGACGCGGTCGTCGACCTCGTCCTTAAGCGGGCGTGGCGGAATGGGCACGGGGAGAGTGTTGCGCACTGCCGGCCCGGCCGGGTCAGGGACGCGCACGCCATGATGGCTGCTACCCCTGTCCCCTCTTATTCCGGAGTGTCCCCGATGGCTCATCCGCCCGCCGCCGCGCTGCATCTGAGCGCCCGTCGGCGGCGCAAGCTGCTGGCCATGGTCGGCGCCGCGAGTTGCCCGCAGGCGGTCGCGCTGCGCGCGCGGATCGTGCTGCTGGCCGCGGACGGCCTGGCCAACAGCACGATCGCCGCCGAAGTGGGCTGCAGCGAGCCGGCCGTGCGCCGGTGGCGGCTGCGCTTCGTACGCCGCGGCGTGCCGGGCCTGTTCGACCGCCCGCGCAGCGGACGCCCCGAACGGTACGGGCCCAGCGACCGCTTGGCCGTCATCGCCGTGGCCACCTCCCTGCCGCCCGAGGGCGCCGCCCGCTGGACGCAGACGCTGATCGCCGAGCATCTGGCCGAACGAGGCATGACGCTGTCCCGCGCGAGCGTGGAGCCTGTCCGAATTTCTGTGTAACGCCCTATCCTGTCTAACTATCGGACATCGATGGGGATGCGGCCTGGGAAGAAGATGTCCAAGGCGTTGAGGGCCTGCTTCCAGCCGTGGACGCCGGCGCCTT
>NZ_WBKR01000399.1 GCF_008868155.1 Micromonospora sp. ALFpr18c | reverse complement strand
CAGGGCTATTGCGTAGTCGGTTGAAGGGTGTCTGAACTGGGAGTTTGGGGTGGGATCCAGCGAGGGTGAGGGTCCAAGTAGGACGGGTGCGACCCGTTGGTGATCATGGAGTTTGCGAAGACCCATGATCCAGAACAGGACCGCACCCGCCGATGTCATCATCACTTACCGAGATCCTGCTGCCGCATCCACCCACCGATGTGCCGTTACCTACCGCGGTCACCGAAGGTGACCATCGCAGCCTGTTCGTGGTGCTGGCTGCGGTGTCTGACCCGCGCGATCCACGGGGCCGGCGCTATCCGCTGGTGAGCATCCTGTCCGTGGCGGTGTGTGCGGTGCTGGCCGGAGCGTGCACGTTCGCCGCGATCAGCGACTGGGTGCGCGATCAGGACCGATCGGTGTGGGACCGACTCGGGTTCACCGATCGGGTTCCCGCAGCCACGACGGTGTGGCGGCTGTTGATCCGTATCGACGCCGAGGTGCTGTCGCAGGTGTTGGCCCGGTGGCTGCGTGCCCGGGCGGCGCCGGTGGTGGTGACCGGACGGCGGTGGCGCCTCGTCATCGCCGTCGATGGGAAGGTCGTCCGCGGTGCCCGGCTACCCGACGGGCGGCAGGTCCATCTGCTCTCGGCCTACGACACGAGCACCGGTGTCGTGCTCGCCCAGGTGCAGATCGCGGCGAAGTCCAACGAAATCCCGGCGTTCACGCCGCTGCTGCGGCTGGTCGCGGCCCAGCTGGGATCACTCACAGACATCCTGGTCGTCGCGGACGCGTTGCACGCCCAGACCGGACACGCCGAGCTGCTCGCCGCCGCCGGAGGGCATCTGATGGTCGCGGTCAAGGCTAACCAACCGAAGCTGTTCGCGCAGCTCAAGGCCCTACCCTGGACGCAGGTCCCGGTCGGAGACCAGACCCGCGACACCGGCCACGGCCGTAAAGAAACCCGAACCGTCAAAGCAATCACCATCCACACCCCAGGCGGGTTGGGCTTTCCGCACGCACAGCAGGCCGTCCGGATCACCCGGACCCGCACGATCAAGGGCAGAACCACCCGCGAAACGGCGTACCTGACCGTGTCCCTGCCCGCCGAGCAGGCCCAGCCCACCGACCTGGGCACCTGGGCCCGGTCCGAATGGCACATCGAGAATCGCCTGCACCACGTCAGAGACGTGACGCTACGTGAAGACGCCCACCGGGCCAGGACCGGCAACGGCCCTGCCGTCTTCGCCACGCTCCGTAACACCTCAATCGGCTACCACCGCACCAACGGTGCAACCAACATCGCCGAAGCCACCCGACGCGCCAACCACCGCCCACACGACCTCATCGACGCCGTGACCAGGAGTAACCCCACTACGCAATAGCCCTGGCCG
>NZ_WBKR01000398.1 GCF_008868155.1 Micromonospora sp. ALFpr18c | reverse complement strand
GGGCCGGTCCAGGCGGTCCAGTGTGGGTCGGTCGGAGCGGGTACCCACCATCGGGTACTCCGCGGTCTCCGTACCGCCGGCTGCCGCGGCCATGACCGCGGCGGCGGCGAGGTCGGCGACCCGCTTGGCCTCCCGCTGCACCCGGGCACGTACCTCCTTGGCGTGCCGCTCGGCGGAGTCCCCGGCGCGCCGGGCCTCGTCCAGCCGGGCGCTCTCGGCGGTGAGGTCCCGGCGGACCTCGCTGAGCCGCTGCTGCATCCGGGACAGCTCGTTCTCCAGCGCCTCGCCCTCCGCACGGATCTCGGCGAGCTGCTGGCCGGCGGTGTCCACCTCGGCGTTGAGCTGCGCGGCCTCCTGCCGGCGCTCCGCGATCTCCTGCTGCAACGCGGTGAGCTGCTCCTGGTGGCTGGCGGCCTGCTCGTCGGCCCGGTTGCGCAGCTCGGTCACGTGCTGCTGCGCCTCCGCCAGCAGCGCGGCGATCTGCTGCTCGGTGCCGCTGCGCTGCTCGGCCAACTCCTGCTCGGCGGCGGCCTGCTGCTCGGCGATCTCCTGCTCGACGGCGGCCCGCCGTTCGTTGACCTCCCGCTCCACGCCGGCCTGCCACTGCGCCATCTCCTGCTGGTTCTTGGCGCGGGCCGCCTGCAACTCCTGCTGGATCTGGGTACGGGCCGACTTCATCAACGCGTCGGCGGCCACCCTGGTCTGGTTGAGCTGCTGCGCGCTCTGCTCGGTGATCCGCTTCGCCTCGTGCTGGGCGCGCTCGTGTGCCGCCTCACCGTCGGCGCGCAGCTGCTCCGCGTGTTCGCGGATCGCGGTCAGTTCGGCCTCGGCCAGGTTGCGCCGCTCCTCGTGGGCCTGCTCCTGCTCGGTGCGCCGGGTCGCCAGCTCCTCGGCGAGGTCCTGGCGTGCCTGGGCGGCCCGTTCACGGGTGTCGTGGAGGATGCGCTCCGCCTCGGTACGCAGCTCGTTGGCCCGGTCGGTGGCCGACTCGGTGATCATCGCGGCCTGCTTCTCGGCGAGAGCCATGATCTCGCCGACCATGGGTCCCAGATCCTGGAACGAGGCCCGGTCCACCTGCACCGGTTGTTCCTGCAGACCGGCCAGCTCGGCCCGAAGGCGCTGCACCTCGGCGGTCAGTTCACGGACCCGGACGGCCGATTGACCGTGCTCCTTGCTGAGCATGGTGAGCTGACCGTCGAGCTGCTCCAGGTGCCGGTCGACCTGGCGTTTGTCGTAGCCGCGCAGGGCGAGCTCGAAGCTCGGCCGCGAGGCCGCGTCGTCGCGTACCGCGAGCGGCTCAGCGCCGATGGACATGCACCATCCTCCGTACGATCGGGCGCCAGGGCCGGCGGTCCGTGAGTGTGGCGCAACGCTACCGCCGAGCCCACCCTCG
>NZ_WBKR01000397.1 GCF_008868155.1 Micromonospora sp. ALFpr18c | reverse complement strand
CTGACCGGTGCCGGCTGTCGTACCCGCCTGGGAGGCTGCGGGGCATGGCGACTTTCGTTCTGATCCACGGCGGCGGTGGCAGCGCCTGGGACTGGCGTCTTCTGGTCCCTGAGCTCACCCGCCGCGGCCACGACGTGGTGGTGCCGGAGCTGCCGATCGAGGACAGCTCGGCGGGGTTCGCCGAGTTCGCCGAGACGGTGGTGAGCGCGATCGGCGACCGGAGCGACCTCGTGGTCGTCGGGCATTCGTACGGCGGGTTCACCGCGCCACTGATTGCCGCCAGGCTGCCGGTACGACTGATCGTCCTGCTCACGCCGATGGTCCCCACGCCCGGCGAGAGGCCCGGGGACTGGTGGTGCAACACCGGTTACCGCAGCCCGGAAGGGCTCAGCGAGGAGCAGCAGTTCTACAACGGTGTGTCCGCCGAGATCGTGGCGGAGGCGGCGGCCCACAGCCGCGACCAGGTCAGCGCGGAAGGAGACGAGCCGTGGCCCCTGGACGCCTGGCCGGACGTGCCGACGAAGGTGCTCATCGGCCGCGAGGACCGGTTCTTCCCGGTGGACTTCCAGCGCCGGGTGGCCGCCGACCGACTCGGCGTCACGCCGGATGAGATCGACGGCGGCCACTCGGTGGCGCTCAGTCACCCGACGCATCTCGCCGATCGGCTCACCGCGTACCTGCTGGACTGAAGGGCGCCAGCTCGCCCCATCCACGGTGCACCGTCGAAGATATCGACGAGAGGTGTAGTCCGAGTTTGCCGGGGGCAAGACTCCGCACATGGAGGGAACGGCAGGGGGCGAGGCGTACCCGCTCGGCCAGCGGTGCCGACCCGGCGAGTCGGACCGGGCACGACTGTTGGCAGTCCTCGGGTGATACGGCTCAGGCACAGCCTGCCCGCGGTGGCGGTCGGGGCGGTGGCACTTGGCGCAGCACTGGGCGCCAACCCCGCCCACGCCGAGCCGCCGCTGCCACTCCCGTTGCCGTTGCCGTTGCCGACCAGTCTCGAGCCGGTCGACCCCACCACCGCACCGACGATCACCAAGACTCTGCTGCCCGACGTGATCGAGACGCCGCTGACCGGTGCCGGCTGTCGTACCCGCCTGGGAGGCTGCGGGGCATGGCGACTTTCGTTCTGATCCC
>NZ_WBKR01000396.1 GCF_008868155.1 Micromonospora sp. ALFpr18c | reverse complement strand
AGAGGGTGGTTCGGAGTGTTAGGTCCGTTTCTGGGCGAGGGTGAATACTCCGGGCTCGTCTTCGGTGAGGACCTGGCGGTTGACCATGCGTTTCAGCTTCGCGCGGGTGCCTTCGACGTGTTTCGGTGAGGGTTCGACGTCGAGGGCGAGGCAGATGCCCTTGGCGCGCATGCCGGTGGGCGCGGTGGCGAGGACGTGCAGGATCTGCTGGTAGGGGGCGCTGGTGATCGTCGGGTCGTCGGCGGTGAACTCGGCTGCGGCGAGAGTGCGCAGGGTGGTGCGGGTCGTGGCCAGGTCGGCCAGTTCGCCGTCGATGCGGGCGAGTTCGCCGGTCAGTGCGGTGATCTGCTCGCGTAGCCGGTCGGCGTCGTGGCGTGTGGTGGTTTCGCGGTCGGCGATCAGGTCGAGGACCGTGGGAAGGTTCACCGGTGCCGCCAGGAGGGTGTGCTGGTCCCGGTCAGTCGCCGCGCGATGTTCGCTGTCGATGCCCACAGGGTTCGTGACACCGAGGATTCTGGTCGGCTCTCGTACTCGCGTGCGAGGCGACGGTGCAGCATCAACGTGCCGTTGACCTGCTCGACGATCCACCGCTTGCGGATCGGTACGAACCCGGGCTTGGTATCGGATCGTTTGACGACCTCGACGTCGACACCCAGGACGGCGCCGTGCAGCGCTACGTCCTGTTTGAACCCGGCGTCGACCCAGGCGCGGGTGACCGTCGGCGTGTGCTCGGTGACCTTGTCGAGCAGCCGGATGCCGATGGCGTTGTCGGTGACCGACGCCGCGGTCACGACGACCGCGATGATCAGTCCCAACGCGTCCACGGCCAAGCCCCGCTTGCGTCCCGGTACCTTCTTGCCGGCGTCCTTACCGGTCGTGGCGGCCGGGACGTGGTTCGCGGCCCGGATCGACTGGGTGTCCAACACGACCGCGGTCGGATCCTCCCGACGGCCGGCCTTCTCTCTGGCCTGGCAGCGCAGCAGATCGTGGATCGTCTGGTCGGTGCCGTCGTCACGCCACAGGGCGAAGTAGTAGTAGGTGGCTGACTTCGGCGGCAGGTCGTGCGGCAGGTACGCCCACTGACAACCCGTCCGGTTCTGGTAGAAGATCGCGTTCACGATCTCCCGCAGGTCGTAGTCACCATGACGGCCCGACACCGACACCGACACACGCCTGGCCTTCCACGCGTCCAGGAACGGCCCGATCAACGCCCACTGCTCGTCGCTGACGTCACTGGGATACCGCTTTCGATCACCCATGACCGGCCTAACGCCCCAGCCGCCCGACAGTCACGACTAAAGCTCACATCCCACAAATCGACCAGTCGCTATCCATGGCGGACCTACCGAAAGGCCTCCAACCGGACGCAACGCATAGATCAGATCAATTCACTGCGAACCACCCTCT
>NZ_WBKR01000395.1 GCF_008868155.1 Micromonospora sp. ALFpr18c | reverse complement strand
GACCCCACCGCCGACCACTCCGCCGCCCGGTGCGGGTGCCTGCCGGGTCGGCTACACGGTCAACGCCTGGAACAACGGTCTGACCGCGAGCGTGACCATCACCAACACCGGTACCGCCGCCGTGAACGGATGGGCGCTGACCTTCACGCTGCCCGGCGGCCAGATCATCACCAGCGGCTGGAACGCCACCTACTCCCCGACGAGCGGAGCGGTGACCGCCCGCAACGTCTCCTACAACGCCACCCTCGCCCCGAACGCGTCTGTCGACATCGGGTTCCAGGCCACCCACCAGGGCGGCACCGGCAAACCCTCGTCGTTCGCCCTCAACGGGGCCACCTGCGCGGTCTCCTGACCACCGCCACCACCCAGAACGGAGTCGCACGATGAGAAACACGACATGGAGGGCGGCATCGAGAGCCGCCCTCGCGCTGACCGGGGCCGGCGCGCTCGCCGCCGGTATGGCGATGGTCCTGGTGACGCCCGCCTCCGCCGGCACCACGCTGGGCGCGTCCGCGGCCGAGAAGGGCCGTTACTTCGGTACGGCGGTGGCCGCGAACAAGCTCTCGGACAGCGCGTACACCACGATTTTGAACCGCGAGTTCACCATGGTGACGGCCGAGAACGAGATGAAGATCGACGCGACCGAGCCGCAGCAGGGCCAGTTCCGCTACAGCCAGGCGGACCCGATCGTCAACCACGCGCGTACCCACGGCATGCAGGTACGCGGCCACACCCTGGCCTGGCACGGCCAGCAGCCGGGGTGGATGCAGGGCATGGAGGGCACCGCGCTGCGCACCGCGATGCTCAACCATGTGACGCAGGTAGTGAGCCACTACCGGGGACAAATCTATTCCTGGGATGTGGTGAACGAGGCGTTCGCCGACGGCAACTCCGGTGGCCGCCGGGACTCGAACCTGCAGCGCACCGGCAACGACTGGATCGAGGCCGCGTTCCGCGCCGCCCGCGCCGCCGACCCGGGCGCGAAGCTCTGTTACAACGACTACAACACCGACAACTGGACCTGGGCCAAGACGCAGGGCGTCTACAACATGGTGCGGGACTTCAAGGCCCGTGGCGTGCCGATCGACTGCGTCGGCTTCCAGTCGCACTTCAACAACGACTCGCCGTACGTCAGCAACTACCGCACCACGCTGTCGAGCTTCGCGGCGCTCGGGGTGGACGTGCAGATCACCGAGTTGGACATCCAGGGCGCTCCGGCGAACACCTACCGCAGCGTGGTGGAGGACTGCCTCGCGGTGGCCCGCTGCAACGGGATCACGGTGTGGGGGATCCGGGACAGCGACTCGTGGCGGGCCTCGCAGACCCCGCTGCTGTTCAACAGCAACGGCTCGAAGAAGCCGGCGTACGACGCGGTCCTCGCCGCGTTGAACAACGGCACCACCCCGCCCACGAC
>NZ_WBKR01000394.1 GCF_008868155.1 Micromonospora sp. ALFpr18c | reverse complement strand
ATTCGGAGTCGACCACGACGAACCCCATCACGATCCACCCGAACACCGGCGGACCGCAACCACCAACCAGCACCGAATCTTCGCGCACCATGCTGCGCCTCGAAGACGGCGCCGTGTTGCTGACCTGCAACAACACAGCCGCCTAGTGACACGCCCTGTCACCGGGCCTACCAGCGTTTGCCCAGCTCAAACCCCAAATACGCGGACTATATCGACGCGAAGCTGCGGAACGCAGGCGGTGGAGAGAGAGCGATCCAGCCGGGAGAGCACCGCCGCCCCGGGGTCGAGAGGGCACCCAATCCGGTCGCATCTTGGATGTGCGGAACGTGGCAATCCCGTTGGGGTCCGGCGCTGGTTGCCGGTGAGCTGACCGTGAGGAAGGCCGATGTCCCCAGCGGGCGAAGGATGACCCGAGAAGCGAATGCCGGCGGTCGAAAGACACCCGGGAAACCACGACGTGATGACCAGACTTCCGCTGGTCGTCGTGGATAACCGGCCGGATAGAGGCGGCTGCCTCGGCCCGAAAGGGCGCTGACGCGGGTCGGGTGAACCTGTGAAGGTGACGATGACGGCAGTGCTGGAACCGAAGGACAAGTTGGACGCTGCGGCCGTGGTCGCGGTGAACGGACCGGAGGGCGGCCTACTCGACTGGGACTCGATCGATTGGGACACAGCCGAGAAGGAAGTACGGCGTCTGCGACAGCGGATCTTCACGGCGTCGCGGGACGGGGACCTGAGCAAGGTCCGCAATCTGCAACGGTTGATGCTGCGGTGCCGGTCCAACGCCCTGGTGGCGGTTCGGCGGGTCGCGCAGCAGAACACCGGTCGCAACACGGCCGGTGTCGACGGCGCGGTGGCGTTGTGGCCCGAGGCGAGAAGCGAGCTGGCCCGCTGGGTTCAGCGGCGCTCCTCGTCGTGGGTCCCGATGCCGGTGCGCCGGGTGTTCATCCCGAAGGCAGGGGGCAAACGGCGCCCACTCGGCATTCCCGTGATCGCGGACCGCGCGTTGCAGGCGGTCGCGCTCAACGCGTTGGAGCCGGAGTGGGAAGCGCGGTTCGAGCCGAGATCCTATGGATTTAGGCCGGGCCGTGGCTGCCACGACGCGATCGAGGCGATCTTCTCCACCGGCAAGGGCCTGCGGTCCAAGCGGGTGTGGGTCCTCGACGCGGACCTGGCAGCGGCGTTCGACCGCATCGATCACCAGTAGCTGCCCTTTGGTCCGGAATGTCAGCCCGTCCGCGATGCCCATCCCCGCCGCGGTGTCCGGGTCGGTGAGGTGCTCGGCCGGGATCCATTGTCGGGCCCCGATCAGCGCATGCCCGACACGTTCACGCACATACGCCAGATGCACCGTGTTGATCCCGTTCGCGAGCCGACCCGCACAGCCCATGTACTGCCGTTTCACTCCACACGTCGCCGTGCCCT
>NZ_WBKR01000393.1 GCF_008868155.1 Micromonospora sp. ALFpr18c | reverse complement strand
CACGGCCCCGGCGTTGTTCGGGAGTGTCCGGTTTGATCATGGTTTGTTAGATGCCGTAGACGGCGAAGGTGTCGGTGCGGTCGTGGAGGTCTCGGCGGGCGTGGGCGATGTTGGCGCGTCCGGCGAGGCGGAAGGTGTTGAGGGCCAGGTTGCGGAAGCTGGCCAGGGCTCGTGGGGCTGTGCCGGTTCTGAGCTGGGAATCGTCCTCTCGGAAGGTCACGTCCCGGGGCCAATGTAGACGGTTTTCCACGGCCCAGTGTCCTCGGGCGTAGGCGTTGAGATGGTCCGGGCCGGCCTGGTCGGCGCCGAGGCTGACGATGCCGTGGATGATTTCCTTGCTGGTGCGCACGCCGTCGAGGTCGCCGGTGTCACGGCGCAGCCGGAAGACTTGCCGGGCGCCGGGAAACAGTGTGTCGTCGCAGGCGGCGACGCGCAGGGTTCGGCGTTCGGTACGCCCGTGTCCCCGGTCCTGGTCGACGTCGGTGTGGTCGATGAACGCGGTGTCGGTGCCGGTGAGTAACGCTTGGGCGGCGTGAGAGGCGAGGGGTTGATTCCCCTTCAGGATCAGCAGGTAGTGCGCTTTCAAGGTGCCGGTGATCAGGCGGGCGGTTTTCTTCGTGGTGTGCAGCGCGTCGAGGGTGAGCATCATCCCGGCGACATCAAGGGGTGTCAGCAGTTCGGCGATCACCGCGTTCTCGCCGCGTTTGTCGGGGACCTGGCGTTGGCCCAGGATCACCGCTTCGTGGTGGGTGATCGCGGCGACGAGGAACACCTGCCCGGCCTCGGTGCGGGTGCCGTGCAGCAGTTTCCCGTCGATCGCGGCGGCGGGTAGCAGCCCGGCCGGTCTCGGGTGGGTGACGGCTCGGGTGGCGGCGCGGCGTTGCTCCCGCTCGGTCGGCTCGTCGTGGCCCGCGGCGATGACCGGCAACGACGCGTCGCCACGTACGACGTCAGTGGCGTATCCGCAGGTCGCCGTGTCGAGGGCATCACCGTCCAGACCAGTCAGGACCCGCCGGAACGTACGTTCACTGGGTACCGTGTAACGGCCGGACAGCGGGTTGAACCGGGCCCCGAGACGGTGCAGGACATCCTGCGGGGTCCGCGCCGCCCACTGCCGGATCGCGGTCACCGAGTCGTTACCCGTCACCAACGTGGCGCACGCGGTCAGGACCAGAATCACCAGCAGCGGATGCCGAAGACCCCGTAACCGCCGCGGATCCGGCACCTGCCGCAGCCGGTCGAGCAGCGACGACGCCACCGACAACGCATCAGCAGCCATCGCATCCGAGGTGACCGAGCCCGCGGCGAGTTCGGCTTCCCACAGGGCCAGATCGGCGAGGTGGTCAACAACAGGGTGGATCGGGGAAGATGAGGACACGAGCGCGGCTCCTGGAACGATCTTTAGGTCTAGACACCCGAAAGATCATCAGAGTCGCGCTCGTCCCACAACT
>NZ_WBKR01000392.1 GCF_008868155.1 Micromonospora sp. ALFpr18c | reverse complement strand
TCCTGGCCTCGCTACGCAACCTCGCCATCAACGCCCTACGCCTGGCCGGCCGACCCGACATCACCGAAGCCACCCGCTGGGCAGCCCGCAACATGACCAGGCCATTCACCATCCTCGGCCTCACATCGTGATCATGAAACGGCCGTGGCCATCGTTGTCGACCTCATGGAACCACTGAAGGCCACCTGCGCGTCAGCGGGTGCGACGACAGTAATTACGGAGTTTCCATCCGCGTAGCGATGACGCAAGGCCGACCCATCGTACAGACGTTCGGTGGAGATCTGACGTGGACTCCAGACCTCCTCGCCGACGTCAGACGTGGCATGCGCCGTTCCCGCGATGGACATCGACCCGACCAACAGCGCTGCGCTAGCTGTGGCGAGTGCCCGACGGATACTCATTGACTGATGCCTCCCCTATGGAGTCGCCGAAGCGCCTTGCTACATACACGCCTCTAGCGGAGGCGAATGCTGCACGACATTGGTCAAGAACTTAGAGCGCGACGCAGCGCACTGAGAGCTCGCGCAGTCTGGCTCGTCACCGTCGCCGGAGCACACCCAAGTGCTCGCGCCGTTTGCTCGACACTGAGATCATCCAGGAAGCGCAACATGACAACGGAGCGTTGACGCGGACCCAGCCGCCGCAGTGCCTTCAGTAGCATTTGACGGTCGTCAACGGCGCTCTGCGGGTCCTCTGACGAGACGATGTCCACCGTCGCGAGCGCTACGACCTCGCAGCGCCAACGCAACCGACGGCGCTCGCTCAGGTAGCTTCGGAGGATGACACGCCGGGCATACGCACCCAGTGCTGCTCGCCGGCTCAGTCGATCCCAGCGCTGGTACAACTTGCAGAGCGCCACCTGCACGAGGTCGTCGGCCACGTGCCAGTCGCCGCAGATGTAGTACGCCTCATGGCGGAGCCAGGCCCGGGACGCCTGGACGAATGCCTCGAATTCCACTTCGTTTACAACGCCAGCCATCGAAGATCCCCGTTTCCCCATGCAAGCGGCCGTCCCGTGCAGCACGCGTTGACACGACGTGATCGCGCCGGGCGGCCGGATCGGCCATTCATGATCCAAAATATTTGCTTACATCTTTGACTACAACCTGCTTGTGATCTTGAACACACCGTTACGTTGACCCAAGAGGTCTCGTGACTAGGTGAAGGCGTTGCCTTGGGGTCGGTCGGTGGGCAGCCCGCAGGAGTGATCTTGTGGAGATTGGCGGTGGCAGAAGCGGCATCGGTCAATGCCCGGGCGGCGCTGGCGGTAGTCGTGCAGGATCTCAGCGCCAGGACGTCACACACCCGACGTGGTCGGACATAGCCGGCCCCGCGCTTGGGTAGCTGTCCCAGCACCGCAAATATTTGATCTTGGTGTTTAGGTGTCGTAGGAGACGGATTGGCCCCGCGCAGCGTTGTTGCGTGCTGGCGGGGCCGGTTTGGCTGTTCAGGT
>NZ_WBKR01000391.1 GCF_008868155.1 Micromonospora sp. ALFpr18c | reverse complement strand
CTCCACGTGTTCCGGCCGTGCGGTGGCCGATCCGCCGACGAACGGCCCGGGATGGCCCGTCAATCCGTGCCGACGTGCGCCGCCGGGGCCGCACCGCTGCGGATGTCGGCGGGGCGGTCTGTGGTGGGGAGGCCCGCGGCGAGCCAGGCGTCGACGCCGCCGATCATGTCCGTGGCGCGGCGGAGGCCGAGGGTCTGCAGGCTGGCGGCTGCAAGACTGGAGCTGTAACCCTGCCGGCACACCAGGATGATCTCCCGGTCGTACCCGGTGGCCTCCGGGATGCGCCAGGCGCTGGCCGGGTCGAGGCGCCATTCCAGCACGGTCCGGTCGATGACGACCGCCCCGGGCAGGTCGCCCTGTTCACGGCGCTGCGTCTCGGTACGGGTGTCGACCAGCAGCGCCCCGCCTCGGACCGCCTCGACGGTCTGCTGCGGAGTCAGTCGGTGCAGCCCGGCTCGGGCCTGTTCGAGCAGGGCGTCGATGCCGGGGCTCATCACGTCTCGGAGCACCACCCGATGATGCCGATTGGTATGCCACCCCGGGAGGCGAACGGGCCCGGCGTCACCCGCCGCCGCCCCAATTCCCCCGGACGTGACGGGTTCGGGCGATGGCCGTCAGTCGGACGGGTCAGACCGGCGACGGGGGCGGCCCGGGCACCGTGATCGACTCGGTTTCAGTGAAGGCGCGGTGTCCCGCCGGCTCGGATACCCCACCTTCGCTGAAACCGAGTCGATCTTGGCGCTGATCCTTTGAGGGCGGGGGATACTGCGGTCGTGCACGGACTCGTTACCAGGGAACTGTTCGTCGGTGAGCATCCGCAGCGGTGCGGCCCCGGCGGCGCACGTCGGCACGGATTGACGGGCCATCCCGGGCCGTTCGTCGGCGGATCGGCCACCGCACGGCCGGAACACGTGGAGCCACACTGAATCCCGGAACCGGCAGGCCCGCTCCCGGCCAGGAGGCCGCTCCCGGCCAGGAGGCCGCTCCCGGCCAGGAGGCCGCTCCCGGCCAGGAGGCCGCTCCCGGCCAGGAGGCCGCTCCCGGCCAGGAGGCCGCGTCCGCCCGCAGGGTCGCACTCGGCCGCGAGGCCGCACACGGCCACGGGATCCGGGACGCCCACGACGACGCCGCACCCGGCCACGAGGCCGCACACCGCCACGAGGCCGCACACCGCCACGAGGCCGCACACCGCCACGAGGTTGGGGACGCCTACGACGAGGTCGGGGACGTCGGCGGGCCGACCGGGCTAGCCCTGCATTCCGCACGTGGGTGATCGTGGGCGGGTTTCGGCGCGGCGGGTTGGTGGTGAGGGTGGCTGATGGCAGCGTGCCGGGCTGTGAGACAGCGTGCGCGGTTCGGGTTGCCGTCGGTGGAGAAGGCGTTGGGGTCGTTGCCGTTGGTCGCGGCGTTCGGTTCTCGGCTGCGGATTCGTGACGTTATCGACGGGTTGTGTCCGGTTGATGA
>NZ_WBKR01000390.1 GCF_008868155.1 Micromonospora sp. ALFpr18c | reverse complement strand
GCTTCGAGAAGAGAGAGCTCCAACCATGACTTCCACCTCCGACACGGCTACCGCCACCGACATCACCAGCGTCTTCGTCGCTGGCCCCTTCTGGGCCTTGGTCGACGTGGACACGGGTACGGTTTCCGGCTCCGCCCGCGATCGCATCGAGTCAGTGTTGTCCCACTACGACGCCAAGGGCGCAACCGTCTACAATGCACACCGCCGAGAGGCGTGGGGCGCCGCCATGCTGGAGCCTCATCAGTTCACCAAGCTCGACTACGACGAGATCGCGGCCAGCGACGTCGTGGTCGGCTTTCCCGGCGTCCCGGCATCCCCCGGAACCCACGTTGAGATCGGCTGGGCGTCGGCGATGGGCAAGCCGATGGTGCTCTTACTGGAGGAGGGTGTGGAGTACGCCGGGCTGGTCGAGGGACTCCCGAGTTTCCGGCCGTGTGAGCTGCTGCGCTTCAGCGGCCGGGTGGACACCGGCGCACTCGACCAGGCCGTGACGAGGGTTGTCGCGCGGGCTGCGGAGCTTTAGTGAGTTGCGCGCCGGGGAGCGGCGGGTGCTACCTGCCGCTCCCCGGCCGACGGGGGAGACTATCGATGGCGATGAGACACATGGCGCCCTTCCAGGAGGCGGCACGGGTCCTGGAAGGGCTCCGCGGTCGGTCCCTGATCCGGGCCGCCAACCTGACCTCCGCGGAGGTTCACGCGACCTTCTCCGTCGCCCGGGCGCTGAGAGAAGGACAGCTGCGAATGATCCGGCCGTTGGCGGACCGCATTGTCTGCACGGCGTTCTTCGAACCGAGCACCCGCACGCGGCTGTCCTTCGAGTCGGCTGCCCTCAGGCTGGGTGCCTCAACGTTGAGCATCCCCGATGGCAGGGTGACCGGCGCCGCAAAGGGCGAATCCTTGGCGGACATCGGCCGCATGCTCCAGACATACGCGGACCTGGTGGTCCTGCGGCACCCCGATCCCGAGTGCCTCCGGGAGATCCGGCGCTGCGGTATGACCCTGCCGTTGATCAACGGCGGCAACGGTCAGCAGGAGCACCCGACTCAGGCACTCAGCGACTGGTTCACTCTGACGGAGGCCTTTCCCGACGAAGAACCGCTACACCTCGGTGTGGTCGGCGTGCCGTCGAGTATGCGTACCCTGCGCAGTTTTCTGCTCCTGGGGCTGGCGGTCTTTCCGCACCTGATCGGGCGACTCACGGTTGTCTGCGAGCGGCGGGACAACTGCCTGGATGCAGAGCTCGTCGGCGCCGCGCGAGCGGCAGGGGTGGCTATCCACGTACGCGAGGACCTGACGCGACTGGCACCGGACCTGGACGTCATATACGTCAACGCCCTGACCAACATCAACGGCCGGTACGAGCTGAAGTTCCACCCTGGGACCGGTCACCGGGGTTTCATGCCGCGAGGGCGTGGGCTTGACGGTAGCAGGCACGCGTTTCGTGGGGCGTGCGGTGGTTGAGTGTCGAGTGTAGACGTTGATGATTGTA
>NZ_WBKR01000389.1 GCF_008868155.1 Micromonospora sp. ALFpr18c | reverse complement strand
CAGGGACGATGCCGAACTGCACGCCTTGTGGACCGACCCCGCCGCGGGGCTGGATCGCCTCGCCCGGCAAATGAACGACTACTGGCAACTGGCCGTCAGCGAGTACTGGCCCCGGCTGCGCAGCCTGCTGGAAGCCGACGTCGTCCACCGCGCCCGCCGCCTGGCCGACGGCGGTCCCACGAGCCTCTTCACCGACCTGGCGCCATCCGTGAGCTGGCACGACGACCGGCTCACCATCGTCCATCCACGCTTCGCCGGTCACCGCCAACTGGACGGCGAGGGCCTGCTGCTCGTCCCGTCGGCGTTCGTCTGGCCGACTGTCTTCTCCAGCACCATGCCGCCCTGGCAGCCGACGCTGACCTACCCCGCGCGCGGCGTGGCGACACTGTGGGGAAAGCAGACCACCGCGACCGCCCCAGCGCTGGAACGGGTGATCGGGCGCTCCCGCACCCGACTGTTGCTGGAACTGGACGCACCAGCCTCCACCACAGAGCTGGCCTACCGCACCGGACTGACACCGGGAGCCGTCTCGCAACACCTCGGCCTGCTGCGATCGGCCGGACTCGTAGGCGCGTCACGCAGCGGCCGGCTGGTGCTGTACTTCAGAACCGACGCGAGCGACAAGCTACTGACCGAAGTTCACGACTGACACCACCTCACCAGCGGATCACGCTCGGTGATCGACTGCGTACGGCACGCCAGGTCCGCTGGTCCACGTACGACGGTGCGGGTCGATCCGGGTTCTCCGAGGTCGCCCAAGGCGCACACGTTCGCGCAACCCGCTCCCGGTTGGTCCTTTTCACCCGACCTCCGTTCGCGGCGACCTAACGCTGTGTTTGAACCGGCCAGCGAGTTAAGTGTTGCTCCACCCCATCATTAAGCGGTGCTGACGGTCGGAGTCTTGCTGATCGAACTAATCGACGGTTAACGTTGACCCAGCGCCGATCGGGGCCGGTGAAAATCGCCCGGATCGGTGAGAGAAGCGAAACGGGGGAAGGATCTCGCTCTTGGACTCTGTGGAACCGCTGCGCCCTGCCGCGGAGCGGAACTCCTGATAGGTGCACCCATCCGAAATCCCTGCCCGCGTGGGTTGGAGGGGTTCGGAGCAGGGCGTTCGCAAGATCGAGCTTTGACCCTTTAATGGCTTTTGGGGCGGTCACGCCGGTTCAGGCCGGTACGTAGAAGAGCGCGGTCTTCTGGTGATCATTCAGGTGTCTAGGCCGGATGATCACAAGTGAAGGACCGCGCTCGTGGAAGCATCATCGTTGATTGGCGGGTTGTCCGCACGTCTGCACGGCGTGTCGCACCTTGAGGAGCAGGACGCGCTGGGGTTGTTGCAGGTGTTGGCGCAGGTGCCGGACCCGCGGGACCGGCGGGGTCGGATCTATCCGTTGCCGGGTCTGCTCGCGGTCGCGGTCGCGGCGGTGGTCTCGGGGCAGAGTCGGGTCGTGGAGATCACCGAGTGGGCCGCGGATCTGCCGGACGCGGTA
>NZ_WBKR01000388.1 GCF_008868155.1 Micromonospora sp. ALFpr18c | reverse complement strand
CAGCGGGAGTCGTCGACCGACCAGTAGGCCGCGCCGGGAGTCTCGATCACCCCCTGCCGGGTCAGCTGATCGTCACCGGACGCACGGTGCTTGGCCATCGGGAATGCCTCCACGAGCTGCGGGGTGCGGCCCTGCGGGTCGCTGCGGCGGACACCGAGGGAAACGACGCCGCCCGCCCACCGGTGACGCCGCAACCGCGTCCGGCCTCGCAGCCGCACCCGGCGTCCGACACGACGCGCCCCCACCCGGACGACCGACGGTGTCCGGACGGGGGCGCGTGGCGGGCGGCGCTCAGTCGAAGATCGGGCCCTGCTCCCGGGTGCGCTTCAGCTCGTAGAAGCCCGGGGTGCCGGCGACCAGCAGGACACCGTCCCAGAGTCGACCGGCGGCCTCCCCCTTCGGGGCGGGCGTGATCACCGGGCCGAAGAACGCGACCGGGCTGCCGTCCGGGCCGGGCGCGTGCACGACCGGGGTGCCGACGTCCTGCCCGACCGGGCGCATACCCGCCTCGTGGCTGGCCCGCAACGCCTCGTCGTACTCGGTGCTGTCGGCGGCCGCGGCCAGCGCCGGGTCCAGGCCGGCCTCGGTCAACGCGGCCACGTAGAGCTCCGGGCCCCGCTCCTGCTTGTCGAGGTGGATCCGGGTGCCCAGCGCGGTGTAGAGCGGGCGCAGGACGTCACTGCCGTACCGCTGCTCGGCGGCGATGCAGATCCGCACCGGCCCCCAGGCGGTGCTCAGGAACGTCTTGTAATCCTCGGGCAGCTCGTCCCGGCCCTCGTTCAGCACGGCCAGGCTCATCACGTGGAAGCGGATGTCCACGGGCCGGGCCTGCTCGACCTCGAGCAGCCAGCGGGACGTGATCCACGCCCACGGGCAGGCCGGGTCGAACCACATGTCGGCGGTGACGCGATCGGTCACGGTGCGATCCCTTCGCGGCGGAGTTGCGCCGGCGATCCGGCGTCTTGGGGAATCTTCACCCCGCGTCCGGTCCACCGGCACCCGAATCGGACCGTGACCTCGACCACCGCCGGATGCACGTCCATGGAAGACTCGGATCCGAACCGCCGCCACGAGCGGCCGGCAGACGGGCGCCGCCGGGCGTACGGCGAGATGTGGGATGGAGACAAACAGTGCCGGGAGTGCGCAACCTGACGCAGGTCGAGGCTACCGAGCGGGCACGCCTGCTCGACGTGACCGGGTACGACATCAGTCTGGACCTGTCGACCGCCGTGCTGGCC
>NZ_WBKR01000387.1 GCF_008868155.1 Micromonospora sp. ALFpr18c | reverse complement strand
AAGGCGCCGGCGTCCACGGCTGGAAGCAGGCCCTCAACGCCTTGGACATCTTCTTCCCAGGCCGCATCCCCATCGATGTCCGATAGTTAGACAGGATAGGGCGTTACACAGAAATTCGGACAGGCTCCCGGCTCTTGGCCAGCCCATCCGACGACGGCGGCTTCGACGAGTTCGACGACGACTGCTTCAACCGGGCCTCAAGCTCAGCGACCCGGCCCAGCACCTGCTCCAGCCGAGCGGTCAAATCCGCGACCACGCCCCCACCGCGAACAGCCTCGTCCCCGGCGCCGCCGCCATCGTCACCGACGACCACGGTCGCGTGCTGTTGCAACGGCGCACCGACTCCGGCAACTGGTCCCTACCCGGCGGCGCCATGGACATCGGCGAAACCCTTCAACAGTGCGCCGTCCGCGAGGTCAAAGAGGAGACCGGCCTCGACATCGAGATCACCGGCCTGCTCGGCATCTACACCGACCCCGCGCACGTCATCGCGTACGCCGACGGTGAGGTCCGGCAGGAGTTCACCGTGACCTACCTCGCCCGAGTCACCGGCGGCACGCTGACCGTCAGCGACGAGTCCACCGAGGTCCGCTTCATCCAGCCCACCGACTTCGCCCACATCCCCATCCACGACACCGTCCGACTCCGCCTCCACCACCACGCCGAGCACCGCGACACCCCCTACCTCGGATAACGCCACCCATCGATGCCCTGACCACTGAAGGGCGTGGACGTCTCCCCAGGTTGCCGGCACCGTCGCCGTCAACACCGATAGATTTCGATGCAGCGAGTTGGTGCCACACGCGAAAGGTCAGGTGAAACGCCATGAACGCGTAAGTCACACTGCGTGACGGGGTGAAAATCCCACACGTACTATGTGCTCGCCGGCGATGCGCCGGTGCTCGTACACAACTGCAACGACGCAGCGAAGCACAGCGTGGATAACCTTGCGGACTCGCTAGGCGACGATGTGGTATTCCGTTACACGACCGAAGGTGATCACGCCAAAATCATGGCCGGCGGTGTGGTAACTGCGAACGCAAAAGGGCGTCACATACTTTACAAGGGAGATGCTTAGCTTTAAGGAAACGAGCAACGCGCTCTTCATGGGAAGGGGTGGGGACCGAGGAACTCACCTGATCGCGTTCAGGTTGCCCGCTGGGACTAAACTGGCGCCTGGCTCACAACCCAACGAGCTCGTGCACGCGGGGTCGTTCAGGTTCAAACTCGATGACGTGGTTTTCCATGGCCCGAATCCATTCGGATGATGAGGAAGTATGTTCGAGATCGACAACGTCGACGAGCTTTACGCACTTCAGAAGGGTTTGATGGAGATCCGCTTCAATGCGGCCGATGTGGATTGGGCGGTGAAAGGTAGCCCGTTCCTGAGTCGCGTACACACGGCCGTTTCATGATCACGATGTGAGGCCGAGGATGGTGAATGGCCTGGTCATGTTGCGGGCTGCCCAGCGGGTGGCTTCGGTGATGTCGGGTCGGCCGGCCAGGCGTAGGGCGTTGATGGCGAGGTTGCGTAGCGAGGCCAGGA
>NZ_WBKR01000386.1 GCF_008868155.1 Micromonospora sp. ALFpr18c | reverse complement strand
CGATCACCAACCTCACCGCCGAGCAGGCCGACCCCGCCGAACTAGCCGACTGGCTACGCGGTCACTGGTCCATCGAGGTCCTACACCACATCCGCGACACCACCTACCGCGAAGACGCCAGCCGCCTACAGACCGGCAACGCACCCCGCGCCCTGGCCACCCTCCGCAACACCGCGATCAGCCTGCTCCGCCTGGCCGGCATCACCTCCATCGCGCCAGCCCTCCGGAAGAACAGCCGCAACCCACACCGATCCCTACAACTACTCGGAATCACCTAGAACGGGCATATCCCTACCTTGCGAACGCCCTGGCCCCCACGGTCCAACGCTCGCCGACCTGACCGAGGTCGAATACATACGATCACAACGCATTGGAGAAGCGTGTTATGCCACCTTTTATTTACACCGACGTCGAAGTCCGAGATTTCCTCATAGGCTTTGCCGCCGAAATCCGCGCAAATCCATGGCGGGCGTCGAGTGCCTTGTTCGCCGACAGAAACCATATTGAGAGATCAAAGTTCGCCCGCTGGTGTGCCCGCATACAAATGGTCAGCGCCTTCGATCTAGTTCCGGATCCTGACCAGAGGGAGATCAAAAATTGGTTGATCGACAAATATAAAGTTGATGCCATCAAGAGATTTCTTGATCTCCGCGGAGAGCTGTCCATGCGCGAATTTGAAAGACAGAATTCTATTGAACAGTCGAACCTTAACAGAATTTTAACAGGAGTGATTAAAGTAGCAAATCCTGCCGGAGGTCCGAATATTAATATTCGGGGGAGGCTGAATTCGCATTATCAGCAACTGCTGGACGCACGCCGCAGCCGCCCGCAACATTCTGTGGCGGAGACTTCGGCGCCGTCGCAGTCACAGCGGGCACCCTCGGCGGTGCCGGTCCCCCTGCCAGCCACGCCGGCGCCACCCTCGAACCCGCAAACCCGACCACCCCTTTCCATGAATGCTCTGGCCACAGCCCGTCGTTACTTGGTGGCAGCCGCTAGGGCCGCAGCAGGTGAGCTCCTAACGAGTAAAGAAGAGTGGAAGAAAGAGTGGGTGAAAGAATGGGCGGAGGCAACGACAATAGCTGCGAAAAGACTACCTGATAATGCTCCAGCCCAGGAGCGTGTCCACAAGCATTATTCCGAATGGAACGATCCGCTTAATGAGAAAATTCTCGTCAAGAAATTTGTGCACAAGGGGGCCGACCGTAATCTGGATGCTCTAATTGAAAAATACGAAACCCTCAGGGCCAGTGGCGCGTTCGGAAACGAGTCGGAGCCGCTGGAATTCACAGACCTCAGGTCAACGGCTCCGGGCCCTTCGAGCAACGTCAACGCGTCACTACAGACAACTGCTTCTTACAGCAGCACCGCTGCCACCCTCACGTCACGGCCCCGGCGTTGTTCCGGCTTGAGATGTTCTGTCCAGGTTCAGGATGGGTCCAAGGTAGTTGTGGGACGAGCGCGACTCTGATGATCTTTCGGGTGTCTAGACCTAAAGATCGTTCCAGGAGCCGCGCTCGTGTCCTCATCTTCCCCGATCCACCCTGTTGTTGACCACCTCGCCGATCTGGCC
>NZ_WBKR01000385.1 GCF_008868155.1 Micromonospora sp. ALFpr18c | reverse complement strand
CGGCTCGTCGCGATTCTTGACGCGGTAGCTGTTGTGGCGGGCTCGTTTGACGGCGCGGGGGCAGGTGCGTTCCCGGCGTTCGGGGATCAGCAGGGCGGCGAGGCCGGCGAGGTGGGCCGGTAGTTGGTCAGTCCAGTCTTGAGGGGGGAATGTCCGCCGTTCCGGTGGCGGTGCGGCGGATCATGCGTAGGGCCTTGGTGAAGGAGATCTGATCTGGATCGAGGTCGGCGGCGGCGGACGCTTTGGCGGTCAGTGCGCTGATCGCGTGGTGGACGATCAGGTAGGCCCAGATCTCCTGATGTGCCAGGTCCGGCAGGCGGGACCGCAGAACCTTCCCTGGACCGCGGAGGTGGGTTTTGAGCTGGTCGTTGGCGGTTTCTTCCTCCCAGCGCTCGTGGTACGCGGCGGCCAGTTCGTCGGCGCGGGCGTCGGCGGGGTCGGTGATGGTGGTGATCAGGGTGATCAGTTCCCCCGTGCCGTTGCCGACGCGGTCGGACACGTCGTACTCGAGCACCCGGGCGAGATGAACCACCGGCAGGCCCCGGTCGTCGAACGCGTCGGGAACAGTGTTGATGTCACCGAGGTCGGCCCCGGCGCGGGCGGCTGCCAGCAGCCGCTCCCGCCGTCCGCCACGGATCGTTGGCTTGATCAGGACGGTGAGCCAGGTGCCGTCGGACAGGACACGCACGACGGGCAGGTTGAGCTGGGTAGGGGCCCGCCACAGCAGCGCCGCCCCGGTGGCCTGGGCGGCATCCCACGCCTGCCAGGAGTAGAAGCCCCGGTCAGCGGTGAGCAGTTCGTCGCCGCGAAGCCGCGGATACAGGCGCTGCGCGAGGGTCTTCTCACCCACGGCGTAGGCGTCGATCTCGGCGGCGACGAAGGCGTGGGTGCCGCACTCCGCGAGGGCCACGACCCGGGCCTTCGGGAATGCCGAACGGTTTTCCCCGGATCCGGCGTAGCCGAACTCGGCCGCGTTCTCCACGCTGTCAGGCAGGTCGACCTCGAACCCGTCGATCGCCAGCAGCCGCCACCAGCGCAGGAACGACCCCCGCGCGGTACCCAACGCGCCCATCGCAGCGGTCGGGCCCGCCACGCCCGCGACCGGCCCGCACGTACGCTCGAACACCTCGGCGAACACCCGACGGCCCAACCGTTTCCGCGCCTGCGTGATGGCGCTGGACGTCGGCACGCTCCAGGCCGCATTCCAGCACCCGAACCGGTCCAACGACCCCGTTACCTTGGTCGCGACTTCGGTGTAGTCATCGTCGGCGAACAACGCCAGCCCCAACGTCAGATACGCGGTCACGTGCGCCGGCAGTTTCCCGTCCGACCGCTTCTCCCGCACCCCGCACACCTCGACCGCGGCGTCGACCTCCTCCCGCGACACCTGCGAGATCAACACCCCCAACGTCACCTGATCCGGGCGCACGACCGGACGATCCACCACAGCCACCGACATGACCCGTGATCAAAACAGCCCGCCCGGTAGCGGCCGCCACGCCACGCCGCACATCCCACGAGTCCATACAGAACCGCAGGTCAACCCAAGATCAACTTAAGCTACGTGGCATTGG
>NZ_WBKR01000384.1 GCF_008868155.1 Micromonospora sp. ALFpr18c | reverse complement strand
TGGGGTCACGCAACCGAGGTGAGCCCGGCCCGTCGTGCGGGCGGGGTTGTCACCGCGTCGACGTTCCGCCCGGGAGGACCCCATGATCTCGCCCGCACCGCCGCACCGCACCCAGCTCGGGCCGCTGCTGGTCCGGCATCGGCTGGCCCGGGGGTGGAGTCAGCGACGCGCCGCCGCCGAGTTGTGCGCGGCGGCGGGCGTCGCAACGTTGAGCCGTCACGAGGTCTCCCGGTGGGAACGGCAGCGACGCGTACCCGGTGAATTCTGGCTCGGCTGGCTCGCCGTCGTGCTGGACGTACCGGCGGCGGTCCTCACCGAGGCGGCCGCGCGCACCCGGCGGGCCGGACCGCCCGCGGCCACCGGGCCGGGCCGGCGCAGCGCGGCGGCCGCGCGGGCCGGTGCCGGCGTACGGCCCGGCGGCACTACGCGTGGCGGTGGGGCGGGGGCAGTGGCGAACCGCTAGCGTCGTGGCGTGACCCACGCTGCTCCCGTCTCTCCCGTCGACCGTGCCGGCCTGCGGCAGCGGGTCGACAAGGCCCTCACCGAGTTCCTGGCCGGCCAGCGGGCCCGGTTGACCCGTGTGGACGACGCCCTGGTCCCGGTGGCGGAGGCGATCGAGGCGTTCGTGCTCGGCGGTGGCAAGCGACTGCGTCCGGCCTTCGCGTACTGGGGTTTCCGGGGCGCCGGCGGGGTGGACGGCGACCAGGTGCTCACCGCCCTGGCGGCGCTGGAGTTCGTCCAGGCCAGCGCCCTGATCCATGACGACCTGATGGACCGCTCCGACACCCGGCGCGGCGAGCCGGCGGTGCACCGGCGGTTCGCCGCCCGGCACCGGGCGGCCGGCTGGGGCGGTGACCCGGACGGGTTCGGCGACGCCGCCGCGATCCTGCTCGGCGACCTGTGCCTGGTCTGGTCCGACGAGCTGCTGCACTCCGCCGGCCTGGACCTGCGGGCGGTGGCCCGGGCCCGGCCGGTCTTCGACGAGATGCGCACAGAGGTCACCGTCGGGCAGTACCTCGACGTGTTGACCCAGGTCACCGGGGACACCTCGGTGGAGCGGGCCAGCAAGGTCGCCCGGTACAAGTCGGCGAAGTACACGGTCGAGCGCCCGCTGCTGTTCGGTGCCGCGCTGGCCGACGCGACGCCGGAGGTGCGGACGGTCTACTCGGCGTACGGGCTGCCGCTGGGCGAGGCGTTCCAGCTCCGCGACGACGTGCTGGGTGTCTTCGGCGACCCGGCGCTGACCGGCAAACCGGCCGGTGACGACCTGCGCGAGGGCAAGCGCACCTACCTGGTGGCGGCGGCCGTGGAGGCCCTCGACGACGCCGGCCGGGAGCTGCTGCTCAGCCATCTCGGCGACCCCGAGCTGGACGAGCGGGGGGTGGGCCGGCTGCGCGAGCTGATCTCCGCGAGCGGCGCCCTGGCCCGTACCGAGCAGCGGATCGTCACGCTCACCGACACCGCGCTGGCGGCCCTCACGGCTGTCGACCTGGACACCGAGGCCCGCCAGGCCCTGGTGGACCTGGCCATAGCGGCCACCCGCCGAGCCGACTGACCGCGGACACCAGCCAACCCCGCGCC
>NZ_WBKR01000383.1 GCF_008868155.1 Micromonospora sp. ALFpr18c | reverse complement strand
CTAGGAGCGTGGGTCAGTAACGCTTCGTTCGGGGTGGTCGGTCGTTGACCAGTCGTGGGTAGTGCGAAGACGTTTCGGCGGTTCGATCCGGATCAGATCTTGTTGTTGCCGCCGTCGTTGGACGAGTGGCTGCCGGATGGTCATCTGGCCCGGTTCGTGGCGGAGTTGGTTGGCGAGGCGCTCGACCTGTCGGCGGTCTACGCCGACTACACCGAGGTGCGCGGCTATCCGCCGTACGATCCCAGGTTGATGCTGCGTCTGTTGATCTACGGTTACATGACCGGGGTGCGGTCGTCGCGGGCGATCGAGCGTAAGTGCGTTGACGATGTCGGGTTCCGGTGGCTGGCCGCCGATCAGGCGCCGGACTTCCGGTCGATCGCCCGGTTCCGTCGCCGACATCTTGACGCCTTGGCCGACCTGTTCCTGCAGTCGCTGCGCCTGGCGCAGCGACTGGGCATGGTGAAGATGGGCCGGGTCGCCCTGGACGGCACGAAGTTGCAGGCCAACGCCTCCCGGCACAAGGCGATGAGCCACGGCCGGCTCGTGGCCAAAGAGGAGCAGGTCGAGGCCGAGGTCGCCGCGCTGGAGGCCACGGTCGCGGCGCTGCTGGCCGACGCCGAGGCCGTCGATGCGGACGAGGACGTCCGCTATGGCGTCGACGGTAAAGACACCGACCTGCCGGCCGAGTTGGACCGGCGGGAGAAGCGCCTGGCCCGGTTGCAGGCTGCCCGCGCCCAGATCGAGACCGAGGCTGCTGACAAGGCCCGCGCTCGGGCCGAGGCCACCGAACGCGCCCGCCAGGCCCGCACCGGTAGCCCTGACGAGGCTAAGGTCACCGAGGCTGGGCAGAAGGCCGCGGCTGCCGCGAAGCCGAAGCCGAAGGCGCAGGCCAACTTCACCGATCCCGAGTCGCGAATCATGAAGATGGGCACCGGGGCCTACGCGCAGGCCTACAACGCCCAGGCCGTCGTCGACGACGCCCACCAGGTCATCACTGCCGCGGACATCACCGACTGCGCCTCGGACTGCCCGTCCTACACCCCGATGCTCGACCAGTGCGCCGCCAACACCGGTACCCACCCCAAGCAGGCGGTGGTCGACGCCGGCTACTGCTCCGACGACAACCTCGACGCCGCTGCGGCCCGCCACGAAGCCCACGGCACCGACACGTTCATGGCCACCGGCCGGCTACGACACGACGAGCAGGTGCCACCCGCCCCCCGCGGGCGCATCCCGGCCAACGCCACACCAAAACAGCGGATGGCCCGCAAGCTGCGCACCAAACCCGGCAGAACCGCCTACCGCCGCCGCAAGGCCATCGTCGAGCCCGTGTTCGGCCAGATCGTCACCTGCCAGAACGGCCGCCGTCTGCTCCTGCACGGCATCGACGGCGCCCGGGGCGAATGGCGGCTCCTCGCCGCCAGCCACAACCTACTCAAAGTCTTCCGATACGCCGGAACCGCCGGGCTGGCCGCAGCCACCGGCTGAGACCTCCCCACAGGCCGCTACCGCGGCCCCAGACATGCCCCCACAGGCCCCAGACGACCCGACACAGGCAACCGGACACGGGCATCCAACCACCCGA
>NZ_WBKR01000382.1 GCF_008868155.1 Micromonospora sp. ALFpr18c | reverse complement strand
GAGGGCAAGACCAAGCGCGAGATCATCCGCTGCCTCAAGCGATACCTGGCCCGCGAGGTCTTTACAGCCCTGCTGAACAGCCCTTCTATCGCAGCCATGACCCCTGCTGGGACTGCTTCCAACCTAGGACTTGACGCATAGGAGCATCGGTAATCAGTTGATCTAGGCCATCACCTGGGGTTAGTTCCTCAAGCTGCGGGTTTCCGGGCAGCCGCTTCGGCCGTTTTCCGTGATCCCGCTACGTGGGACGCGGTCAGCCCCGGTGCCGACGCGGTGGTGCTCGTCGTTCTCGGCGGTGGTGCGGGCGGGAGGTCTCTTCACCGAGTTCGGGGTGCTGGTAAGAGACGTGTCACCCGCCGCAAGCGAGGGTGAACCTGCTGATCAGGTCCGATGTCGCCGGTTCGCACCGTCGTTTTCGGCGGTGATCCGGGCCGACGTTTCCTCGCCGAGCTGGACGTAGATGCCGAGGGTGGCCAAGTGTCGATGTCGGGACTTCGCCTGGAGCTCGGCGGCGCTGCGGCCGCGGCCGGCGAGGTGGGTTAGTCCGGAGTGGCGCAGTTGGTGGAGGGTGTAGCCGAGTCCGCGCGGGTCGTACGCAATGGTGGCCTGTTTGAACAGGTATTCAGCTCGGGGGTAGGACAGGCGGCCCCGGCCGGTGGCCGGGTCGACATCGGCGGGAGCCTGTGCCCGGTAGCCGCTGGTTGGGGCGCGGCGGTCGGCGAGGAACACCGGGCCGGTGGTCCGGCCGGCGAGAAGCCGGGGCAGCAGCCGCGCGGTCGGCGTCTCCCAGTGGACGTAGGCGCGGTTGCCGCCTTTCTCCACGACCAGGGCGCGGCGGAACTCCATGTCCAGGTCGGGTGCGTCCAGGCCAAGGATTTCGTCGGCGCGGGCGCAGGTCTCGTAGAGCATCCGCCACAGCACCCGCTCGCGCAGTTGGTGCCGATTGTCGGTGAACAGTCGGTCGAGCCGGGCGCGAGGGATGGCTTTGTCGCGCACTCGGGTGACCTTGCGGCGTTCGAGCCGGCGAGCGGGGTCGGTGGTCAGCCACTCCTGCCGCCGTGCGTACGCGGCGAACGAGCGCAACCCGGCTAGGTGCTTGTTGAAGGTCGCCGGCGCCGCCGTGGCCCACCGCTCCATCGTGGCCTGGTAGTGCTCGGCGGTCAGCTCGCCAACGCCGAGGTGGTCGCCGGCGACGGCACGGAGCCGGGCCAAGGTCTCGGCGTAGGCCGCAGCGGTGGCCGGCGCGTCCCGGAATCGGTCGAGAAACCGGTCGGTGGCCGCCACGAGGGGGACGGCACCACCGGGTCGCGGGAGCGGGATCACGGTCATCCGCCAGTCCTCCGTCCAATGTGACACAGAATGTTGCCTAGACGAGTTGTTCCGAATTCCGGTCAGTGGTCGTAGGCGATCAGTGACCGGGTGACGGGTGCGCTGGTCTTGTTGTTGTGCCAGATCGCGGCGGCCATGGCGAGGAGGCGTTGGGCGACGCGTACGGCGACGCCGGTGAAGGTTCTGAGGTTCCCCCTGCGGACCGGACACCCTGAGCCCAGACAGTGGTCTGGGGAAGGATGGCCTGGTGCCACGTCCATCGAAGTACCCCGAGCAGTTCCGTAGGGACGCTGTTGATCTGGTCCGTTCGT
>NZ_WBKR01000381.1 GCF_008868155.1 Micromonospora sp. ALFpr18c | reverse complement strand
CAGCACCGCCTCGCTGCGGTCGCCGAGAGGGGCGGGACGAGGGGTGGGTGAGGTCACGGGCGCTGCCCGGGCCATCCGGCGCCCGGCGGCGCGACGGTCGGCGATGCGGTGGCCTGCTGGCGGGGAGCGACCGCCGGCAGCGGGATGGTGGACATCACCCGGTGCACGATGTGGTCGGCCGGCACGTCGTCGGCGAGCGCGTCGTAGCTGAGCACCAGCCGGTGCCGCAGGATGTCCGGGGCGATGTCCTGCACGTCCTGCGGCAGGGCGTAGTCGCGTCCGCGCAGCAGCGCCAGGGCGCGGGTGGCCCGGACCAGGCCGAGCGAGGCGCGCGGGCTGGCCCCGTACTGGATCAGCTGGGCGACGTCCGGCATGCCGTGCTCGGCCGGGGCGCGGGTCGCCAGCACCAGACGCACCGCGTAGTCGACCAGGGCGTTGTGCACGAAGACCTGGTCGGCCTTGCGTTGCAGGGCGATCAGCTCGGGGGTGTCGAAGACCGCCGTCGGCTCCGGCGCGGCCACGCCCATCCGGTAGACGATCTCGCGTTCCTCCGCGTCGGTGGGGTAGCCCACGACGATCTTCATGAGGAACCGGTCCCGCTGCGCCTCCGGCAGCGGGTAGACGCCCTCCTGCTCGATCGGGTTCTGGGTGGCCATCACCAGGAACGGGTCGGGCACCCGGTGGCTCTCCCCACCGATGGACACCTGCCGCTCGCTCATCACCTCCAGCAGCGCCGACTGCACCTTGGCCGGAGCCCGGTTGATCTCGTCGGCGAGCAGGAAGTTGACGAAGACCGGGCCCAGCTCCACGTCGAACTTCTCGCTCGACTGCCGGTAGATCCGGGTGCCCATGATGTCGGCCGGCACCAGGTCCGGGGTGAACTGCACCCGGGCGAAGGACCCGCCGACGACCTTGGCGAGGGTCTCCACGGCGAGGGTCTTGGCCACCCCGGGAACCCCTTCGAGGAGGCAGTGGCCGCGGGCGAGCAGCGCGACGAACATCCGCTCCACCATCCGGTCCTGCCCGACGATCACCCGCTTGATCTCGAACAGCGCCTTCTCCAGCAGAGTGGCGTCCTGCGCGGGTGTGGTCGCCGGGGCGGGTTTCTCCGGGGCCGACGCCCCGTTCGGCGTCGGGGCGTCGGGCATGGTCGGCTGGGCCACCGGTCCTCCACAGCGTTTGTCGGTCGTCGCGGCTGGTGCGGTATCAAGACTCGCACGCCTTCCTGAGTGTCGAGGTGGGGAGAAGCCGATTTTTGCCGCGCCGTCCTCAGCAGCCGAATCGCGCGTCACGGGTGGACACGGACCCGTCCGCCGCGTGTACGATTCACCCCGTCGCCGGGCGGCTCCCCCCGTGGCCGCCCGGCGCTCAAGCCCTCCGTCCCGCCGCCCTAGACTGGCCGGGATGAGCATCCCCTCCCCTGCCGACGAGCCCCTGGTCTGCTCGGCCCGGGGTTGTCGCGCCCCCGCCGTGTGGGCCCTGAAGTGGAACAATCCGCGCCTGCACGACGCCGAGCGCCGAAAGACCTGGCTCGCCTGCGAGGAGCATCGGGGCAGCCTCGGTGATTTCCTGGAGGCTCGCGGCTTCCTGCGTGCCGTCGCTGAAGTGCCCGGATCGCCTACGCTCGACGTGTGAGCGGCGACCCACCGGCT
>NZ_WBKR01000380.1 GCF_008868155.1 Micromonospora sp. ALFpr18c | reverse complement strand
GGGGTCGCCGACGCTCTGCTCCGGCTGCGGCGCGGGACGTTGGGCGGGCACCACCAGCCGGTCGCCGGTCGCGGCGGGCCGGTCCTCGCCGTTCAGCCCGGGCGGGGCACTCACCGGCGCGGGACGACCCGCCGCGCCATTGGCCTCGGTGCCGACGTGGCGGACGCCGTTGGCGTGGTGGCCGTTGACACGGACCGGTGGCTCGGGGCCATCGGGCAGCCCGGCCAGGGGCGGTGGCAGGTCGCCGTGCCGCGCGGATGACGTACGCCACCCGGCCGCGGGGTCAGGTTGCCAGCGTGCCGCCTGCTCCGGGTCGTCCTCGCGCTCGGCGGCCCGGGACCACCCGCCCGACTGGGGCGCCCAACCGCCGCCGGAACGGCTCGGGTCGTCGTGCTGACCCGCTCCGTCACCGTGCTCTCCCGGGGTGGCGGCTCCGGGTTGCCCTGTTTCACTCACCGCGCGCTCCTTGGTCGCCCCCGCTGAGGCTACCGTGTGGCGACAGTGGCGATAAGTTACAGCGGCGGGCCATTTCCACAACGAGGGACACGGGCCTCGCCCGGTCTGGGGGAAAAATGCCGGCTCGTACGGAGAACTCGGAGGATCCCATGACCGCTGCGGGGAACAGCGCACAGACCGCCGGACGGCCTACCCGTCTGCCCCGGTCGGCGCGCCGTAAGCAGCTGCTCGCGGCGGCGCAGGAGGTGTTTGTCGCGCAGGGCTACCACGCCGCCGCGATGGACGACATCGCCGAACGGGCCGGGGTCTCCAAGCCCGTGCTCTACCAACATTTCCCCGGCAAGATGGATCTCTACCTGGCCCTGCTGGACACGCACTGTGACGCCATCGTCGCCAAAGTGCAGGACGCGATGCGCGGCACCATCGACAACAAGGAGCGGGTCGGCGCGTCGGTACGGGCGTACTTCGACTTCGTCGACCACGAGAGCGAGGCGTTCCGGCTCGTCTTCGAGTCGGACCTGCGCAACGACCCGGCGGTACGGCAGCGGGTGGAGCGGGTCGAGCAGGGCTGCATCGCGGCGATCACCGACACGATCATCTCCGACACCGGCGTGAGCCGGGCGCACGCGGAGCTGCTGGCCTCCGGGTTGGTCGGCGCCGCGGAGACGGCCGCCCAGTTCTGGCTGGCCGGCGGCCGGCAGGTGCCGAAGGCGGAGGCCGAGGCGTTGGTGGCCGCGCTGTCCTGGCGGGGCATCGCCAGCTTCCCGCTGCAAGGTGAGTCAGCCTGACCGCCGGCCCCGTGATCGGATAGCCTTCGCAGGGCGGTTCTTTCGCCCCAGTTGAGGAGGCACAGTGGAGGTCAAGATCGGCGTGCAGTACGCGCCGCGCGAGCTGGTTCTGGACAGCGCGCAGTCGCCGGCCGAGATCGAGCAGATCGTGACCGACGCCTTCGCCGGGAACGGCGGCACGCTCTCCCTGACCGACGAGAAGGGCCGGCGGGTCATCGTGCCGGTCGAGAAGGTCGCGTACGTCGAGATCGCCGAGGCGTCGCCCCGCGCGGTCGGTTTCACCGTCCGCTGACGGTCCGGCCGTCGCGGCAGGTCGGCGCAGTCCCACCTGCCGCGGGCCGGTGCCGCAGCTCGGCTGTTGAGGCCGGCGGCGGCCATCCGCGCGGTGTGCGCGGTGATCCCCCCGAACACCCCCGAACACCCCCGG
>NZ_WBKR01000379.1 GCF_008868155.1 Micromonospora sp. ALFpr18c | reverse complement strand
CTGATGGAGTGAGGGCCGGGTGAGCCTGCTAGCGCCCCGGTAAGCCGAAGACGTCGGGCCACCGCTGCGCGAGAAGCGTCTGGTAGAGATGTGGCAACGTCTCCAGTAGCTTCCGGTCGACGGCCGCTGACAGCGCGTGCTGCCGGTGCAGGTAGAAGATCGTGGCGACGTCCCGCCAGTAGTCGCTGAGCCCCATGGCCTCCGGCCGGGCCAGCGCCGACGGGCTGGAGCAGCCGTGCAGCCCATCCATGTAGTCGATCACCGCGTGGATCTGCGGCCAGCTGTCACCTTCGGGCATAGCCGGGAAGGCATCTGCCGGGTTCGTCATGCCGCGGGCCTCGGTGAGGACCCGCTCCGCCCGGTCGGCGTCGTTGAGATACAGGTGGTAGGAGCCCACCGAGTGCGTCAGACCGCCGACCTCGAGCCCCAACTGCCGTGCCATGACCTCCTGCATGCCGGTGAAGGAGAAGACGTCGCTGACCACGCCGACGAACGCGTCGTTGGCACGCATGTAGCTCTGACAGTGCAACGCACCGTCGCGCACGAAGAACTGCAGGCCCAGCGTGCACGCGACGTCGATGTTGTCGGGCACCAACGCCTCGCGGGGCTCATAGATGGTGATGACCGCGCGTTTGGAATCTCTGTCCCGGCGGAGTTCCTGTACCACCACATCCCATCCTCGACGCGGCCCTCACCGCCGTCGCCGAGTTTCTGCGCATCGACCCCGACCTGATCGCGGCCGCGGCCACCGGGTCGACGCCGGCCGCCTCCGGTGAACCGACCGCCGCGCAACTACGCACCTGGGTCGTCGGGCTGCCCGCTCGGGACAAGGATTCCATCCTGACCGACCTGATCACCGGCGGCGACAGCCACCTGCGCAACCGACTGCTGCGCCGCTACCGCGACGCGCAGCCCACCGAAGCGTCCACCCCGACGGCCGCCCGCACCGCCGGGGAACTACTCGCCACCGCCGCCGACCTGCGCGCCGAACGGGAACGCCTCGACGCCGAGCGGCGTGAACGCGACCGGGTTCGTTGAACCTGGCCCGAGCATGATCCGTTGAACTCTTTGGCGCGACACTGACGCGAGATCACCACACCCCAAGGAGCCACATGCTCAGCGACAAACAGACTCTCGAACTCTTCGCCGACCAAATCATCCTCAACCCGTGGGCGGTAAGCGTTGCTGCCTTTCTTGAGAAGAACCGCCCCGATTTAGGTGAAAGTACATTCCGACAGTGGTATTCGGGTCAGGTGCGGAGAGGCCAACTTCTCGGCAGTTGCTCGACTGATCGTCAAAATGCAATCGCCGGTTGGATGAACGATGATTATAAAGTTCGTGATGTAATGGCGTATCTCGACCTCCCCCCCGGGTACTCCCCCAGAAAATTCGCAGATGATAAAAAAATTGCCATCACCACCTTTCGGGATATCCTAAAGAAGGGCACTGGTGTTGTCGATCCCAACAGTACGTCGAAGGGGAAGGGTAAGGGGGTTGATGTCTGGTACAGGCTGGATGAGGAATATCAGCGCCGGCTGGGTCGCCGGCCTGTAGGTCCTGCGCCGAAGGGTTCAGTGGCGTCGCAGTCTCAGCACCCGCAGCCCTCGTCGTCTGCCCTGCCCTCCGGTCGATCAGGGTATACCCCCGCTGCAGCCGCCTTGTCATCAACTGCCGGTGCCAGCTCA
>NZ_WBKR01000378.1 GCF_008868155.1 Micromonospora sp. ALFpr18c | reverse complement strand
AGTGGTCCGCTCCGTAAATCCTTCGGGGGTTATGCGGTCAGGGCCAGTGCGGCAGGCTGGTGATCGCAGCCGGTGGGTTGCTGGGGGTTCTGCTCTTTCTGTTCGTGTCGCTCGATCCGGGCCATCAGGTCCTCGAGGTCGGCCGGGGTGAACTTCCATCTGAAGGGCCGGGCGGTCGCGTTGTAGCGCTGCTCGAAGGCGGTGAGCCGGTCTTCGACCTGGTCAAGGCTGGTGAAGTCGTTGGGTGAGACAACCTTGCGCTGGACGATCGAGAAGAAGATCTCGATCTGGTTGACCCACGAGGCGTGCACCGGGGTGTGGACCATGACCGCGTTCGGGAACCGCTTCGCGAGGCGGTCGATCGAGGCCTGGCCGCGGTGCGACGACCCGTTGTCGACTACCCAGAACACCCGTTTCGCCGAGGCATACGGTTCTTGGGTCATGACTTTTTCGGCCAGGGTCATGAACGGGACGATCCCGGTCTTGGCCGCGCAATGTCCGAACACGCGGGCCTGGTGGACGTCGTAGGCTGCCAGATAGGCCAGGGCGCCACCGCGGTCGTATTCGTGGTTGACCCGCATCATCCGGGCGGTGCCGGGCGCCAAGGTGGGGTGGCAGCGGCAGCGGGCCTGGATGCTGGTCTTCTCGTCGCTGGAGATGACGTACTCGTCCTCTCCGAGCGGTTCGCCGTCGTAGGTGCGGGCGTAGAGGTCGAGCACCCGGCTGGCCTTGACGGCGAAGTCCGGGTCGCGGATGAAGATCCAGGACTGGTGCTGCCAGGGTTTGATCGTGTCGTCGGCCAGGATCCGCCGGATCGTGGACGCGGAGATCGCCGGGACGAGGCCGCGGGCGATGGCCTCGTGCGCCAGGTCCGGGCAGCTCCACCGTGACAGGGGCACCTCGGCTTCGGCGGGCAGCTGACAAGCGAGGGCTTTGACCTCGGCGACCTGCACGGGGGTGAACCGGGCCGGCCGGCCGGAACGCTGCCGGTCGGCCAGGCCGGGCAGGCCCTCGTCGGCGTAGCGGCCGCGCCAGTAGCGCACGGTGTCGACGTGTACCTGCCGCCGGGCGGCGATCTTGGTGTTGGAGTAGCCGTGGGCGGCGTCGCGGACGATCCGGGCCCGGATGACCTGCTGGTAGCCGGCGGTATGGGAGTAGGCCAGGGCTTTGAGCCGATGCCGGTCGGCGGCAGTCAGCGTGATCTGGCGTGCGCGGGGCACGGGCACGGGCGGCCTTCATAAGGGTGATCTTGGTTCGGGGCGCGGGTGAGACTGCCGTGCCGTGTGCCGCTACCGGCTACCGACACGCCGCAGGGCAGGATGTGATCCATGCCCGCGATTCCCGAGTCCACCAAGATCTCTCTGGCACAGCGGCTACGTGAGCACGCCAAACTGAAGTGGCCGCAGTTGGCCGCGGTCGATGTGCGCTACCGCGGCCAGTTCGCCTATGTCACCGGTGAACTTGCCGACGGGGACCAGATGCCGCTGATGCGGCTGCGCTACGGCGGGTACGCGCACCGCTGGGGCACCGCGATCTACGTGGCCAGCAGCAACAGCTACGAGAACCAGATCTGGCTCACCGGCAGTCCTGAAGAGGCCTTCGACTTCGTCTACGACATCCACATCGGCACCATCACACCCGGACCCTGACCGCACCCGTCACCCATCAACCCCCGACGGACTTCCGGCTCGGACCACT
>NZ_WBKR01000377.1 GCF_008868155.1 Micromonospora sp. ALFpr18c | reverse complement strand
GACGAGGTTCTTATCTGTGGCCGTCACCGACAGCCGGTCATCCCACCCGATAGACTTGCTCACCAGAAAGGTGCACCCGCTTCTACAAAGGACATGGCGTAGACAACCACATCCTTGCAGGTCGGGTGCACCTTTCCTTGATCACCCTCGATACCCGCTATCTACTCTGAATAGCGGAGGTCGACACCCGGGACTCGGCCAGCGCAGCGCCTTTACCCTCGGCGGCCCCATCGCCGTCGCCGCGCCGGCGGGCAAGATGCGGAACTGTGGCACGACGCGCCGACCGCTGATCTGCCCACGGCCCGCCGCGTCACCACCAAGGCCTAGATCGCTCAACTACAGATAAGACTGGTTATCTGAAGTACCCTCCTCGCGTGACTTCAGATAACACGCGCCAGCGCGATCAGCAGACCACCGGAACAACTTCAGATAACACGAGGCCCTCGCCGCCTGCCACACTCGACCGTGCACTCGATCAGTACCTGAGCGAGTGCACGGTCCGGTGCGAAACCTGGGCGGCCGAGGTGGCCGGCAACGACCGTGCCCGGCGGATCCTGACCGTGCTCGTCCGCGCAGCCTCGGGGAAGGTGTCGCCTCGTGACCCGGCGGCCCGCCAGCGCGCGACCGCACCGACCCGGGCATGACCGTTACGGGTTCGCCGCGCCGCGGCCGTGCCCCCGCCGTGCTGCCCGCCCACCTGCAGGCCGTGCTTGACCGGTACGCCGGAAAGTTGGCCAAGGCGACCATGCTCGACGACGACACCCGCCGCGCCTACACCTCCCGCGCCCGCGGCTACCTCGCCTGGCTCGCCACGGCCGACGTTGACGGCGACCCGCTTACCGAACCGGCCGCCCGCGACGGCGCCGTCCGCGACTACCGAGCCCACCTGCAAACCGTCGCGAAGCGCAAGCCGTCCACGATCAACACCACCCTCGCCGCGCTCGGCGACTTCTACATCCGCCTCGGCCTCGGCATCCCCAACGCCGCCCGGCTCGACCTGCCCAAACGGGCGCCCCGCGCCCTCGATAGCCGCGATAGCCTGCGCTGGCTGCGTACCGTCGAACGGTGGCTCAGCCCTCGAGACCGCGTTGTCGCCCTGCTGCCGTACTACGCTGGCCTTCGGCTGGGCGAGGTCGTCGCGCTCGACCTGGACGATGTGCAGCTGTCCGCCCGCAAGGGCGTCATCACCGTCCGGGCTGGTAAGGGCGGCAAGTACCGAGAAGTCCCCGCCCACGCCGACCTCCGCGAGCATCTCGCCCGCTGGATCAACCACGAACGGCCGACTTTGGCCGGCGCCGACGCCCCCGCGCTCCTACTCAACCAGCGCGGTGGCCGGCTCTCCGACCGCGGCGCCCACGACATCCTGCTCGCCATCGCCGACGAGGCCGGCATCACCGCCGACTTCACCGGCGGCCACGTCCTGCGCCATACCTTCGGGACCCGACTCGTCCGCGAGGGCCACGACCTCGTCCTGGTCGCCGAGCTCATGGGCCACGCCCGAGTTGAAACCACCCGGGCGTACAGCCTGCCCACCGAAGCCGACCGTGAGGCCGCCGTCAACAGCCTCATCACCGACCGCTGACGCGAAGATTCCCTTCGCGTCAGAGGCGGTTGGTTCGCTTCACGACGCGTTCTCCAGGGTGACGCGGTATCCCATGGCTTCGAGTTGATGGATGGCTCGTTTCTTGAATCGGTCGGGGTGCAG
>NZ_WBKR01000376.1 GCF_008868155.1 Micromonospora sp. ALFpr18c | reverse complement strand
CGTCACCTGACCGGCCCGGCCCTGCCCCGTCACCTGACCGCGACGGCCCCGCCCACCGGGTCCACCGCGCGGGCCGACCGAGGCAGTGAGCCGGGGCGGACCTGGCCCTGATCCGCCCGCGCACCGGCGATCAGGATGTCCAGCAGCGCGGCGAACCCGATTCCGGCCTGCTGCCAGATCTGCGGAAACTGCGACGCGGCCGTGAACCCGGGGAAGGTGTTCACCTCGTTCACGATCGGCTCACGGGAGCCGTGCTCGGGCAGGAAGAAGTCGACGCGCAGCAGCCCACGACAGTCGAGGGCGTGGAAGGCACGGATCGCCCGGTCCTGGAGCACCTCGGTCGTCGCCGCGTCGAGCGGGGCGGGAATCTGGAAGACCGCCCCGCCGTCGTACTTCGCGTCGTAGTCGAAGAAGCCGGCGCCGGTCACCCGGATCTCCAGCGGTGGGCCGGCCTGGACCCGACCGTCCGGGTACTGGAGGACGGCCACGTCGATCTCCCGTCCCCGCGCACCCTGCTCGACGAGCACCTTCGGGTCGACCTGGCGGGCCTGCTCCAGCGCGGCGGTGATTCCCGCCCAGTCGTCCACCTTGACGACGCCCAGGCTGGACCCGGCCCGCGCAGGCTTGACGAAGACCGGCAGTTGCAGCCGTCGCCGGTCGGCCGGCGCCAGATCCTCGCCGGGGCGCAGGGTCACGCCGGGGCTGACCCGCAGGCCCTCCACGGCGAGCAGCCGCTTGGTGACACCCTTGTCCATGCCGGCGGCGCTGGCGAAGACGCCGTTGCCGACGTACGGCACGCCGAGCCACTCCAGCAGCGACGCCACGGTGCCGTCCTCGCCGTACGGGCCGTGCAGGGCCGGGAAGACCACGTCCTGGGTGCGCAGCACACGCAGCGCCTGGGGGAGTGCAGTCGGACGGCCGTCGAGGTGCCAACCGCCGTCGCGGCCGATGAGCACCTCGGTGACCTGGTACCTGTCGCGGTCCAGAGCGGCGAGGATGCTCGCCGCCGACTGGCGGGAGACCTCGTGCTCGCCGCTCTGCCCGCCGTACAGCACTGCCAGTCGGGTCGTCATGACGTCCGTGTCCTTTCGTGGAGGTGGTCGCGGGCCACCCGGGCCCCGATACCGGTCAAGATCTCGTGCGGGTTGGTGTCGGCCCAGCGGGCCCACTCGCCGACCGTCGGAGGGTTCTGGTCGCCCTCGGCGGGGCCGAACACCACGACCGGGTCGCCGATCGCCACGGGGAGGTCCCCGACGTCGACCACGCACTGGTCCATGGCGATACGCCCGACCACCGGGCACCGGCGGCCGCCGAGCCACACCGAGGCGCGACCCCCGCTGGCCCGGGGCACCCCGTCGGCGTACCCGAGCGGGAGCAGGGCCAGCGTGGTCGGCGCGTCGGTCACGTGCTCGGGCCCGTAGGAGACGCCGGTGCCGGCCGGTACCCGCTTCACGTTGACCACGCTCGTCCGCAGGGTCATGGCGGCGTGCAGGCCGAACCCGCCCGGGCCGGTCGCGCCGAACGGGTCCACGCCGTAGAGCGCGATCCCGATCCGGCAGAGGTCGAACCGGGTCCGTGGTGCGGACAGCGCGGCCGCCGAGTTGGCGAGGTGGACCAGGTCGGGGTCGAGGCCGGCGCGGCGGGCCACCCGCAGCGCCTCCTCGAAGGCCACCACCTGCCGGTCCACGGCGGGCGCGCCCGGCAGGTCCG
>NZ_WBKR01000375.1 GCF_008868155.1 Micromonospora sp. ALFpr18c | reverse complement strand
GCGCGGGGCGCGGGGCGCGGTGCGCGGTGCGCGGTGCGCGGTGCGCGGTGCGCGGTGCGCGGTGCGCGGTGCGCGGTGCGCGGTGCGCGGGGCGCGGTGCGCGGTGCGCGGTGCGCGGTGCGCGGTGCGCGGTGCGCGGTGCGCGGTGCGCGGTTTGGCGGGCGTCGCCCGGATGGGGACGCCCGCCGTGTAGTGGTGGGTCAGCGAAGCCAGGGGAGGCGGTGCACGATCGGCAGCTTCGCCCAGAGTCGCCCGAGGCCCCACGTGTCGCCGGCGTTGACCAGTGCCAGCACCGCGAGCACCGCGGCGTAGATCAGGTGGTCGTCCATGAAGGGGTTGTTCTCCGGGGGCAGCACGGCGGTCCACATGAGGACCAGCAGCAGCCCACCGGCCACCGCGGCGACCCGCATGCCGATGCCCAGCAGGAGGGCGACGCCGATCCCGGCCAGACCGATCATGAACAGCCAGTCCGCCCAGGCGGCCCCGGCGATCCCGGCGTAGAGGTCCTGGAACGGACCAGCGACGCCGAAGGTGAGGAAGCCCTTGGTGGGGCTGCCGCCGTTGATCCAGGCGTTCTTCGACTCGGTGGCCAGTCCGAGGCCGAACAGCTTGTCGATGAACGCCCAGAGGAAGATCCAGCCGAGCGCCAGGCGGGTGCCGGCCAGGACGTACCGGACGGCCCTCTCCCGGGTGCCGGCTGCCGGAGTGTTGGCGGTGACCCGCTCGATCGTCGCGGTCATGGTGTCCACGTCCCTTCTCTGCCTCGCACCGCGCTTCCCGGTGGCACCTTCAGCGCACTCCCGCCGCGCCGTGCGCGGCAGGGCCGACCGGACCGCGTCGATCCGGGACCTTGGACCCGGTCCGGCCTGGTCCGGTGCCTCTGACCGCGACCGTCGTACGGCCGTAGCGTCCGAGGCGGATGACGAGAGGGAGGTCGTGATGAGGACCTGGCAGGTGGGTGACGTGATGACGCGGGAGGTCACGACCGTGGTGGCCGACACTCCGTACCGGGAGATCGTCGACGTGTTGCTGCGCCGTGGCGTCAGCGCGGCGCCGGTGATCGACGGGTTCCGCAGGGTGCTGGGTCTGGTGTCCGAGGCTGACCTTCTGCATCGCATCGAACATGCCGGGGAGCCAGCGCAGCGGCGCGTCTTCGAGAGCCGCCGCCGGCGGGGTGCCCGGGGCAAGGGTGCGGCGCTGCTGGCCGGTGACCTGATGACGGCGCCGGCGGTCACCACGTACCCGGAGGCGACGCTGTCGGCGGCCGCCCGGCTGATGGACCGCGAGCAGGTCAAGAGGTTGCCGGTGCTCGACGACCTCGGCCGGCTGGTCGGCATCGTGAGCCGCGCCGACCTGCTGCGGGTGCATCTGCGCTCGGACGCCGAGATCCGGGAGGACGTGGTGCAGGAGGTGCTGCGTCGGGTGCTCGCGGTGCGGGACGGCCTGGTCACCGTGGAGGTTCGCCATGGTGAGGTCACCCTCGCCGGTCGGGTGGACCACCGCTCCGCCGTCGACCTCGCCGGCCGGCTCGCGGCCCAGGTCAGTGGCGTCGTCCGGGTGACCAACGCGATCGCGTACGACACCGACGACACGGTCACGGACCCCGGCCAGGTGATGCCGGTCGCGTGAGCGCCCGCCGGCCCGGCGACCCGCCCGCCCGGGGCCGGGGGCGGGGATGCACAGGTCGAGTTGCTCGGAGCGCCGACGTCGGGCGGGTCGCTCGCCT
>NZ_WBKR01000374.1 GCF_008868155.1 Micromonospora sp. ALFpr18c | reverse complement strand
TACGCGGCCGCTGCCTCTGTGACCTGCCGCTGGGTGAACGGGTCCGGGTCCGCCTGGTCACCGCCGACCCGGCGGCCCGCACGGTCCTGTTCGAGCTGGCCTGACCCGCCCCGCCGCCGGGCCTTCCGGGCCAGCGGGCTTTCAGGTCGGTGGGTCTTTCGGGTCGGCGGGCCTTCCGGGTCAGCGGGCCTTTCGGGTCGGCGGGCCTTCCGGGTCAGCGGGCCTTTCGGGTCGGCGGGGACTGTCACAACGCCTGCCGCTGCTGCCGGCCCGAGCGGTTTGCGAGGATGAGCCCATGGCATACGACGCGAGCACGCTGCCCGACGTGTCCGGGCTGACGGTCGGCATCATCGGTGGCACGGGCGACCAGGGGCGGGGCCTCGCCTACCGGTTCGTCCGGGCCGGGCAGACGGTGCTGATCGGTTCCCGGTCCGCCGAGCGTGCCGCCGAGTCCGCCGCCGAGATCGCCGCCCTGCCCGGGTTGCCGGCGGACGCCAGCATCACCGGTGCGGCCAACGACGAGGTGGCTCGGCGCAGCGACGTGGTGATCATCGCGGTGCCGTGGGACGGGCACGCCGCCACCGTCGCCGCCCTCGCCGAGCCGCTCGCCGGCCGGATCGTCGTCGACTGCGTCAACCCGCTCGGCTTCGACAAGCAGGGCCCGTACGCGCTGACCGTCGCCGAGGGCAGCGCCGTGCAGCAGGCCGCCGCGCTCCTGCCCGACTCCCGGGTCTGCGCGGCGTTCAACCACGTCAGCGCCCCGCTGCTCGCCGACCCCGAGATCGACCGGATCGACCTCGACGTACTGATCTGCACCGAGGACCGCGAACTGGTCGACGTGGTCGGTGCGCTCGCCGCCCGGATCCCCGGCATGCGCGGCATCTACGCCGGCCGGCTGCGCAACGCCCACCAGATCGAGGCGTTCACCGCCAACCTGATCGCCATCAACAAGCGCTACAAGGCACACGCCGGCATCCGCGTCACGGACGTCTGACCTGCCTCGCCGACGTCCGGGTCGCCTCGCTGGCGTCCGGGTCGCCTCGCTGGCGTCGGGGTCGCCTCGCTGGGGCCCGGATCCGCTGAACGGCGCTCGGAGCCGCCCCCCGACGTCCGGACCCGCTGACGGATGCCCGGAGGTGCTGACCGGCGCTCGGTCGTGCCGACTTCCCGGACGCCCGCGGCCCTTACGGTGCGCTGACCTGCGGCGGCTTGCTGGCTGCGTCCGCCTGCTGGCGGCGTCGGCGTCTGGCTGCTGGCTTGCGTCGGCGTCTGGCTGCGTCTGGCTGCTGGCTTGCGTCGGCGTCTGGCTTTGCGTTCACCTGCTGGCTCGCGTCGGTGTCTGGCTGCGTCGGCGTGCTGCTTGCGGGTTCGCAATGGCGCGCCCGGCTTCCGGTTCCCGGCATGACTGCTCCTCCTCCTGTTGAACGCATGGCCGTTGGGTCCGCCAGCCCGGAGGCATCGACGGACCGCTGGGCGCATGACACCGGCTTCTCCGCAGGCCGGGGAGCCTCTTCGTCATGTGGGTGTGGCGATCGGTCCCGGAGACCGCCGCACTCGCTTGCCGTTCACCGCTCGATGGGTCGGGTGGCGACGGGCTCGGCTCGTTGCCTGATTGGGCCACAGGCGGTGGTCTATGTCCGTCGGTGGTAGTGGTTGCGGCGGGGGATGTGCTTCGGGTCGAGCCAGGCGGGTGGGACGAATTCGGGGTGGCCGTCGCCGGCGATGTGGACGGTCCAGTCGCTGTGGTGCAGGTGTCGGTGGTGGT
>NZ_WBKR01000373.1 GCF_008868155.1 Micromonospora sp. ALFpr18c | reverse complement strand
CGCGATCAGCTCGTCGAGCTTCGGCCGGGCGGTGTCCTTGCCCGAGGCCCGGTCGGTGAAGACCCGGTCGACGTCCACGCCGTCGAGCTGGCGCACGGTGTTCTGCTCGACGGCGCTGACCCTGACGCGGTTGACCTGGTGCGGCCGAATGTGGTGTTGGGGTCTACCCCAACACCACGGACACTGCCGCGCGCATGCTGTACCTGCTTCCGCCGCCCTTCATCCAGGAGACCTCGAACCTTGACATGACACTGTCAGTCGGTCATCCGCATCAGAGATCGCCGATGTTGCGCTGCAGCGCCGCGTCGGCGGTGCGTGGCAGGTGCTCACCCCACTGACCAACGCCGCAGTGTTCGAGTACATCCATCGCGCGGGTCAGCGCCCGGCCATCGTCGGCGGCCTGCCCGGCGGGGCGCAGCGGTTGGACGCGCGGCGTGCTTGGCGCTGACCATCGCCGGTCCAGCACCTCGCCACACGGCACCGAACGCCGAGACCGGCTATCAAGATTAATATTTGCGGTGCTGGGACAGCTACGCAAGCGTGGGGCCAGCACGACGCCCTCCTCCGCCGTCACCCTGCGGCGCACCGTGGCATGCCAAGATCAAATATTTGGCGGGCTGGGACATCTACCCAAGCGCGGGGCCGAGGTGGTGCGTCAGGTCGGCGACCCACAGCTTATTCGGGCGCGTCGCGGTGAAATCGCGTTTGACCAGGTCCACGAGGCCGGTCGGTCTCGGCGGCCGGGCGGGTTGCCGGGTCCTGTAATTCTGGTGAACCACGCCGCCCAGCTATCCGTTCTATCAACAGGATGGACTCACGGAAGGAAGACAATTCTCGCGGAAGTTTGTTTCACCAATGTTCATTCCAGCGCTATCGCGAGTGTGATGGGTATCCGCCCGACATAGGAAAATGCGACTGGAATATCAGTTCAATCGATCAAGTCTAGCGATTCGATGAAAGAGATGGCTGGCTTCGCGAGAGTCGATTTGAAGAGTACGTAGGCCATCGGGATGCGGCTAGCGTCAATTTCAACATGAAAGATGCCGAGATTGGAGGCGTGAAGTGGATATTGAACAGTCCAATTGGACTCCCCACCAATACGCAGATTCCTATATGCAGGCTGGGCGAAAGTCTTATTTGAGTGGAAACCAGGCAAATGCGGATATGCACTTCGCGTCGTGGGCCAATTTGGTTATTGACAACAATCTGTTTGACATGTACAACATGGATTCAGGGCAATTGAACCAAGGGGATCCTGACCGCCCGTCTCCAACTTACGATCCGTCTCTCCGTCGAGCTTGTCAGGTATATCGCAGGGTTGCTATGCAACGTGCCGCCGCCGCGACGTCTAGTAGCCCATATGCAGGTACTGATCGCCTCCCGGGCGCACAAGACAGGTATCCGCGCCCGCAGTCACATCAAAACCCGCAGGCACGCCGTCAACGTTAGCGGCCAGCAATTGGTGGATTGACGCGTATCCGGATGCGGCTTTCGGCTAATTCGCGTCAGGAGTGCGGAATATCGTAAATCGACGAGTTGGTGACGAAGCATTTCCTTCAGTCTAAACGGTTCAAATCGTTGAGTCGAACTCAAGGGACGATTGAGCCGCATCTCTAGTACGGCAGCCGCCATTTGCTAGTACGGCAGCCGCCATTTGCTAGTTGGCCAGGGCATAGTCTCGGTTGAGTCGGGTGCGTTGGTGGAACCAGCGTGCTCGGGCTTGGTGGCGGCGTCGCCAGTTGCGCCAGTGGGTGTCGTGGTCGGTGGGTTTCGGTCGGTGCCA
>NZ_WBKR01000372.1 GCF_008868155.1 Micromonospora sp. ALFpr18c | reverse complement strand
CTCTGCTGGCAACGCCTGAACGCCCTACCCACACCCACCTGACCAGCAACAACCGTCCCAGCGAGCCGGAAAGGGCCGCACCCCGGGAATCGGAGACCCGGCACACCGTCGTGACAGACGACGCACACACCTCACACCATAAGGGACAAAACGGTCAAGCCGAAAGCCGTACCAAGGGATCAATACCCTCTGACGGATCGAGGCTGACACGGCCAAAGGTTTCAACGAGGCGTTTGGCCTCGCGTGGTGGAAGCCGGATTCGAAAAGGACCACGCCGCGCCCGATGAGGTGGAAGCCGGACCCGACCCGGAAGGTCCACCTCTACCTGCCTGCGCAGCCGCAGGCGACTGGATTGCCGCATGCATAGAGGATGATGCGACCACCATGGGAGTGCTCGCGTTTTGACTGGAAGCGGGCGAAACAGTCCTCAATACGGCGTAGAAATTTGTGTCTGAAATCCCCGAAAATACTGGTTCATTTCGCGGAACAGTGGTTGCACTTATCAGCCGGTCGACAGGCGTCGATTGATGTATCTTGTAGGAGGCTGGCCCAATCTGCTCCAAAGTAAATCCGGCCTGCATCAGATTCCAGAACACCGCAGAGCCTCTCCTCACGCACGCCGGGCTCTGCGGATTCTTTAGTTGGTTCAGTTCCTGATATACGTCCGTCTCATGGTGCGTGTTTCCAACTTCCACGTAGAGCCTACTATCCGCCCTCGGCAGTTGCGGGTTCCTGTGTTCTGGCTGTTCTGTTGAGCCGAGAATATAATTAAGATATATCACTCCCGCCACGAGCGCTTCCCTACTCAACGTCTGCTCGCTATTCACTGCGCAATTCCTCTCTTTAATCTTTTGATCGGAGCCTGTCAAATGTGTATACAATCTGAACGTACACAGCCGACGACTAGGTTCATGCACCTTGTTTTTAGTGATATCCGTCACTATGCCTGGACAACAGGCAGGCATGCATTCGGCCGGGTCCATCCGTGGTAGAGCGGCTCGTCGGGGGTCCGGACCTGCTCGGCGGTCAGCGCTGCGGCCGTCCAGGTCGGCGGGATGTCCTCCAGGGCCTTGATGACCTCGGCGCAGTCGGCGGCGATGATGTGCGCGCCGTCGATGTCGGTCGACGGCCACCAGCAGTCCCGCAGCACCTCATCACCGGCGCGGCCGCGCTGGTTCATCGTCAGTTCCTCACCGATGCGGAAGGTCCGGGCCATCATCGGGTCGACCGCGCCCACAGTGGTCTCCCGCACGATCCGCACCCGGGCGAGGGTCCACCAAGACCGCTCGGCGAGGTGGCCCGGCCGGGCGGCCGCGTACCGAATCGGCCCTTGGGGACCAATGGCAGTGGATCCGGCGCTAAGCCGTAATCGCTTGGTCAGGGGGTTGTAGTGCCCGGTAGAGGGTGGAGCGGCCGACGCTGAGGTGTCTGGCGATGGTGGTGACGGATTCGCCGCGGGCCTGGCGGGCACGGGCGATGGCGAGAATGTCATCGGTGACGGTGGTGGGGCGTCCGCCGTGTCGGCCGGCGGCGGCGGCGGCGCGTAGTCCGTCGAGGGTGCGCTCTCGGATCAGTTCGCGTTCCATCTCGGCGGCGAGGGCGGCGACGGCGAACAGGAGCCGGTCGGCGAGGGTGGCGCCGCCGGGGCGGTGCACGCCGGCGCAGATGCCGGTGAGGATTTCCAGGGTGATGTCGCGGGCGTGGAGTTCGTCTTCGAGGAAGACGAGCAGTTCCTGTCGCCCATGCTCAGGCCACCGGCGTAGGTCGCCTCCGGCACGCCAGCCGGTAGCAGGCTCCACAGATGCGCGCGCGCCTTCGCCCGCGCGGCGTCGATGCGGTGCAGAGCGCTGTCGCTGATCTCAC
>NZ_WBKR01000371.1 GCF_008868155.1 Micromonospora sp. ALFpr18c | reverse complement strand
CCCGGTTGGCCGGCGGGTAGGGCTGCGCCGGCCAACCGGGCTTCTCGTCGGGTCGTTGCCCACGCCACGACCCGGGCGTGCCGCCACCCGGTGGTCCGTAGTTCGTCATGCCGCCCTCCTGCACGAAGTGGTGAGAGGCCGGCCACCAAAGCGCGACGCCGACTCCGACGTCACCGTAGCGTGGTCCACCGATGAGCTCATCTCCGACAAGTGCCGCGGGCCCCGCCGTCCGCCGCCCCAGTGCCGCGCCGACCCTGATCTGGACGGCGTTGATCCTGGTCTACCTCCTCTGGGGTTCCACCTATCTGGGCATCCGGATCGCCGTGGAGACGCTGCCCCCGCTGACGTCGGCCGCTCTGCGGTTCGCCGCGGCCGGTCTGGTGCTCGCGGTGGTGCTCCGGCTGCGCCGGGGGCCGGGCGCGTTGCGGGTGGACCGTCGACAGCTCGGCTCCGCGGCGCTGGTCGGGGTGCTGCTGCTCGCCGGCGGCAACGGCCTGGTGGTGCTCGCCGAGTCCGGGCCGCCCGGCGTCGCGTTGCCCTCCGGCATCGCCGCGCTGCTGGTGGCGACCGTGCCGCTGCTCGTCGTGCTGCTGCGCTCCGGCACCGGGGACCGTCCGCCGGTCTGGACGTTCGTCGGGGTCACCGTGGGCTTCGCCGGTCTGGTCCTGCTCGTGCTGCCTCACGACAGCACGGGCGCGGTGCCGCTGGTCGGCGCGTTGACCGTGGTCGCCGGGGCCGCCTCCTGGTCGGTCGGATCGTTCCTGTCCGGACGGATCCGGATGCCCGCCGACCCGTTCGTCGCGACGGTGTACGAGATGGTGGCCGGCGCGCTGGTGCTCGCCGTCGTCGCCGCCGGCCGGGGCGAACTGGGCGACTTCCACCCCGCCTCGGTCAGCACCCGATCCTGGCTGGCACTGGGCTACCTCATGGTGGCCGGCTCGCTGGTGGCCTTCACCGCGTACGTCTGGCTGCTGCAGAACGCGCCCATCTCGCTGGTCTCGACGTACGCCTACGTCAACCCGGCGGTCGCGGTGGCGCTCGGCGCGCTGCTGGTGGCCGAGCCGGTGACCGCGCAGACCCTGCTCGGCGGCGCGGTCATCGTCGCCGGGGTGGCCGTGGTGGTGAGCACCGAACGTCCCCGCCGGGCGGGCGCGGAATCGCGATCGGGGACGGCACCGGCGGGCGAGCGCCGGTAACGTCCGGCCCATGTCGGCCGCTGCACTGGTCGGGGTGGCGGTGCTCGGCGGGCTGGTCGGTCTCGTCGTACCCCCGCTGGCCTGGCGCTTCGCGACCCCGCCGGCCCGGCTGCGGCGCGTCGCGTGGCTCAGCCCACCGGTGGCGGCCGTGGTGTTCGTGGGGCTCGCGGCCGCGCGAGGTGACGATCCGGCGCTGCCGGTCTTCCTCGCGGTGGCAGCGGTGGGTCTGGTGCTGGCCGGGGTCGACCTGGCCGGCCTGCGGCTGCCCGACCCGCTCGTCCTCGCCGCCGGGCTGACGGCGCTCGTCGGACTGACCGGCGCGGCCCTGCTGTCCGGCGATCCGGGGCGGCTGCCCGGTGCGCTGGCCGGCGCGGCGGTCGCCGGCGCGGCGCACGTGCTGCTGGCTCTGCTTCCCGGCTCCCGACTGGGCTTCGGGGACGTGAAACTCGCCGTCGTCCTCGGCCTGCCGCTCGGCTGGCTGGGTCGCGACGCCCTGCTCACCGGGCTGCTCCTGCCACACCTGCTACACGGCGCCCTGGTGCTGGCCCTGCTGAGCACAGGCCAGGTGAACCGGCAGACCCTGCTTCCCCTGGGCCCAGCCCTGCTAACCGGCACCTGGCTAGCCGTCCTCCTGAGCTAAACCCCCCCGGCCACCCCGCCCAGCTTGCACTTCCTGCGCCGACAGATCGGGCATCCCACGCATCACGACAACCGAAGGTGCACGATCGCGGGGGAGGGTGGGGGGTGG
>NZ_WBKR01000370.1 GCF_008868155.1 Micromonospora sp. ALFpr18c | reverse complement strand
CGCGATCGGCTGGCACCGCATCAACGGCGACACCAACATCGCCCGCGCCAACCGCCGCTCCGACCGCCGATCACACGACCTCATCGACGCCGTGACCAGCAGTTACACCAACACGCAATGACCCTGGCGCGGGACCACGTTGCGCACGCTTCCTCAATCTCACCCTGCCGGGCCTGCACCGCTCCCAGGTAACCAAGCGTGACGGCGTGGGTTCGGGTGAAGGCTGCCGCCTTGCGTGTCCTGACACTGCGGCGGAAATGACTTGTCGCGCCGCCTAGGTCGCCGGTGTCACGTAACGCGCATGCCGTCTCGTGCGCGAGGCTGGCCTCAGCGAAGAAGAAGACTCGTCCGGGCTCGTCGTCTCCCTGCGCGGCGGCAAGGTCGTCCTCTGCTCGGAGCAGCGCGCGGGCGGAGCTTTGGGTCTCGCCATTCACTGCTAGAGCGCGAGCATGGACCACCCCGATGAGGGCACGCTCCCGTGGAGCAGCCGTCTCGTAGCGGTCGCCGTGCACCGAGGCATTGGCGAGATCGAGAGCGTGCTTGTGGTGCCCCAGGTCGATCGCCTGGTGTGCCATCGCCCGGAGGACGTGGCCCGCCATTGCCGGGTTGTCGGCTTCGGCAGCTAACTTCACTGCGACGGTGAAATAGTGCTGCGCGACGTTGTGCTCGCCATTGTCGAACGCCATCCATCCTGCAAGGTACGAAAGCTCGCTGGCCGCACTGAACATGTCGCGTCTCAGCTTTTCGTCTACGTAGCGTCCGCATAGGTAACTCGCAACGTCTGAGCTGAGATATTGGACCACTGCTGACCGGGCGTGCCCGCCGCCTCGGCGCTGGTCGACGCGCGAGAACAGCGACACCATGTCCTGTACCGCGTCAACGTCGCCTTTGCCTACGGTCATGCTGGCGACTCTCCCGAGTTCGGTCAGCGCGGCCAGCGTATCGACTCGCCACCCAAGCATGTCCGATGAGGACAGCAGTGGAGTCGGTAGACCGATGTCCTCCAAGGTCAGCGCGCGTCCGAGCTTGCGTGACAACGCTTCGCAGAGCAGCACGGGTGCTCGTCCAGAGGGCTTCGAGCCGGCGATCCAGTGCGAGACGTGGGAACGGCCGACCCCGGTCAACTCGTCCACGTTGCTCTCCTGAGCGACGCGGACCAGTGCTCGTGCCACCTCGGCATGGGACATCCCAGCTTCCGCGATCACGGCTGCGAGCTTGGCGTTGCCGGGTCCCGCTTGCGGCACTGTGTACCCCCGCATAGAAGTCGATCTTTCACCACGTTCACCGCTTCGACGTGCGTCACAGAGTACCTAACGGCGGTGATTTGCGATTCGCTGTAGGTACGCAAGACGACGACGAATCGGCAAATTGATTAGCCCTGCGTCGCGTCGGTCTTGTGTGGCTGAAATCTGGACGGAATCCCCATTGCTACGAGCGGTGTGCGCCGTAGTGGTGGGTGACGGGCAGGGTGCGCCGCGTGGACGAGAGGTTGTTACTCATGCGGCGTCGCCCTGCCCCCTCGGGAGGTGAAATCGCGTGACTACTTACTCCGGCGGCGGGCAGATCGACAGGGCACAACTGGTTTTGGATCGGCACACGGTTTTGAGCGCCAACGGTTGTTGCGCCGGCTGCGGAAAGTCGGGGTCATGCCCGCAACGCGAAGACGCCGTTCGAGTATTCCGCCGCTCACTGCGTCTACCCAGGCGGAACCCGGGAGCGACACGCCCTGAGCTGATCAACGCGCGTCGGGTCGGCGGCCCTGCACTCTTCGGCGCATCGTCTCGTGCCGTCGTCGGGGGCGCCGTGAACACCCCACCCTGGGGAAGCAGTGGGCGAGTTCAGGCGGTCGTAGCATTTGATCTTGGTGGGTCGGTGGGACAGGATTCCCGCTGTGCGCAACATGTTGACCTTGACCGATCGTGAGGAGATCTCCCGTGGCCTGGCTGAGGGTCTGGAAT
>NZ_WBKR01000369.1 GCF_008868155.1 Micromonospora sp. ALFpr18c | reverse complement strand
TGCATGGCGACGGCCACGGCGGCGCTGGCGGCGGCCGCGACGAGCCGCGGATACATGTCGGTGGCGAGGTTGGTGCCGGTGCGTTCGGCGACGGCGGCGGCGAGCTCGGCCTCGGCGACCGCGACGGCGCGCAGCCGCTCGCCCTGGAGTGCGGGCTCGGCGAGCATGGTGCGTACGCCGGCCACCCACTGGGCGTGTGCGGGGGAGGGCATCGCCTCGACCTCGGGGCCGGGCGTGAACTGTTCCAGCGCGGCCCGGGTGAGCGCCGCCCAGAGCGGCTCGTCGGCGGGGCGTTCGCGCAGCGCGGCGGCGGTGCGCAGGCTGCGGTCGAGGTGGCGGGAGGCGATCGCCTCGGCCTTGCTGGAGAAGTAGTTGTTGAAGGTGCGCGGGGAGACACCGGCCGCCTCGGCGATGTCCTCGACGCGGACGTTGTCGTAGCCGCGTTCGGCGGTGAGGTGGATCGCGGCCCAGCCGAGCGCCGCCCGCGTCTCGGCCTTCTTGCGCTCCCGCAGTCCCGTCATGCCACCACGCTAGCATTAGTTGCGTGACACGCAAAGATGCGCGCCACGCAAATGTATGTCCGCCCTCACGTCGCCTGGGCCGGGAGCACGCCGTCCGCACTGACGGGTGCCCGCTGGTTGCCGACAAGGGCCAGCAGGGCGGCGTGCGTCCGCTCGTCGGCGGCCACCACGAGACCGCCCGCCCCGGTGTGCAGCGGCTGGCCGTCGATCCCGCTCACCACGCAGCCGGACGCCTGGCAGAGGGCGATGCCCGCGGCGAAGTGGACGCTGTCGTGCAGGTGCCCGTCGGTGACGTAGGCGGCGCGGCGCCCGGCGGCGACCCACGCCACCGCCAGGGTGGTGGAGACGACGCGTGGACGGAACTGCCCGATGAAACCGTCGTCGGCAAGGAGGCGGGCGGCGCGGAAGACCGACGCGTTGGGAAACGGTGGATCAAGGTTGACATCCACCAGCGTCGACCCGGCCGACGGGACGAGTCGCTCGTCCACGCCCCCGCGCCGCACGTACGCGCCGGCGCCGTCCGTCCAGAACACCTCATCGGCGAACGGATCCGCCGAGGCGGCCACGACGACCCGCGTCCCGGCGCGCAGCGCCACGTTGACCGAGGCCAGCATGGTGTGTACGGCAAAGTTCAGCGTCCCGCACAGCGGGTCGACCAGCCACTCGCGTCCGTTCCCGCCGGTGCCCGTGCGCCCGCTCTCCTCCCCGACCACGACGTCGTCCGGGCGGGCGGCGTGCAGGACGTCGAGGATGGCCCGTTCCGCCTCGATGTCGGCCGTGGTGGCGAAGTCCCCGCCGGACTTCTCGAAGCGGGTCAACGACGCCCCGTAGTGAGCGCATACGACCGCAGCTCCGGCGGTGGCCGCCTCGATGACCAGATCCCGGTCGGTGATCGACATGCCACGCACCATAGATGCGGCCACCGCTGGGCGCCGCCCCGCTCAGACGATGAGGGCCGCCACGATGGTGGTGGCCCGCTCCTCGTGCTGGGCGTACGCGTCGGGGTAGGCGGAGACCTGCACGGCCTGCGCGGCGGCCGTGACGCTCATGTCCTGCCAGCCGGGGATCTCGTTGAGCGCCGAGTAGAAGGCCCGTGCGGCGTACGACGGGCGCATCAGTTCGGCCACCGTGCCCCAGCCGCTGCTGGGCCGCTGCTGGAACAGGCCGACCGAGTCGTGGTCGGAGCCGCTGCCCTGGTTCGGGTAGTCGAACGACTCCGGCAGCACGTCGCTGGCCAGGTTGTAGAGGTTGCTCTCCTGCATCGCGGTGGCCAGCGCGACCACCAGGGCGCGCCGCGGCATCTTCATCTCCCGGCCGACGTCGACGATGACCTTGGCATTGTCCATCTGGGCCTGGTCGAGGCCGGCGACCGGGCGGGGCCGGCGTGGCTTGGGAGGCTTCTTCGGGGTCTTGCGCACGGCCGCGCGGCTGGGGGTGGGCGTCG
>NZ_WBKR01000368.1 GCF_008868155.1 Micromonospora sp. ALFpr18c | reverse complement strand
CGGGGGCCGGACGGGGCGACAGCAGCCGGGGCGGTACGGCCTCCGGGGCGGTGACCGGGGCCAAGCCCGCGACCACGGTGTTGACGATCTCGGCGGCGTACGAGCCGTCCGGGTCGTAGTCGGGGTCGAAGACGGTCAGCTCGACGCCGAGGCAGTGCGGGGTGTCGACCAGGCCGGCGAGCAGGATCTCCAGCTCGGCGAAGGCGATCCCACCCGGGTCGGGGGCGTCCACGGCGGGCATCACCGCCGGGTCGAGCACGTCCACGTCGATGTGCACCCAGTAGCCCGCGCAGTCGGCGAGCTGCTCGTGTGCCCACTGGGCCGTCCGGGCGGCACCCTCGGCGCGCAGCGCCGGCACCGGCCGGGTGGTGATTCCCGCCGCCTGGAGGTCGAGCCGGTACTCGTCCTGCGCCCGGATGCCGAGCACCACCACGTCGATGTCACGGAAGTAGGGACGGCGCCCCTCCAGTGCCGCCAGGTCGGCCTGCCCGCGCCCGGTGACCAGGGCCAGATCCTCGCCGGCGGCCGCGCCCACGTAGGAGGCGTTGCCGGGGTGCCGGAAGTCGGAGTGCCCGTCCACGAAGACCAGACCGATGCGCCCGCCGACCGCCTCGCCGAGCCGGTGCATGGCCAGCGCGGAGCCGAGCAGCACCGAGCAGTCGCCGCCCAGCACCACCGGGAACTCACCCCGGTCGATGATCGAGCCGATCCGTTCGGCGAGGGCGAGGGAGTAGTCGGCGATCTCCCGGGCGTGGCACACCCCGTCGCCGGGCCGCCAGTCGCCCGGGTCGTACCGGGGTGGGGTGAGGCAGCCGGCGTCGCGGGCGCGCAGCCGGGCCAGCAGGTCGTGGTCGCGCAGCGCTCCGGGTGCCTTCGCGCAGCCCGGGACCGACGTGGGCGTCGGCGGCCGCAGACCGAGATTTGTCGGCGCGTCGAGGACGGCGATCCGGCGCATCGTGAGCTCCCGTCCTCGGTGGTCGGGCGGGCCGGCCGGAACGCCGGCCCGCGCTGGCGTGCTACGAACTCAGAACAGGGCGCTGGCCAGGGCGCGACGCGCCGAGGCGACCGCCGGATCGTCCGGACCGGCGATGGTGAACAGCGACACCAGGTGCTGGCGGACCACCTCCCGGTCCTCACCGGCGGTGCGCCGGACCAGACCGACCAGCCGGGCGTACGCCTGCTCGGCGAGGCCGCTGAGCACCTCGATGTCGGCGGCGAGCAGCTGGGCGGCCACGTCGTCGGGGGCGCTCTCGGCGGCGGCCAGCGCGGTGGCCGGGTCGGCGCCGGCCACCCGGCGGGCCACACCGACCTGGGCGAGGCCGGCCTCGGCCGCGGCGTCCGCCGGGGAGTCGGCGAGGATCTTGCGGTACGCCCGCTCGGCGGCGTCCAGGTCACCACTCATCAGCGCGTCGTCCGCCTCGTCGAGGCGCGGGTCCTCCGGTTCGGCGACGGTCACGCCGCCGGCCTTGAGCACGGCCTGCAGCCACTGGCGCAGCTGCGCCTCTCCGACCACGCCGGAGAAGGCGTCGATCGGCTGGCCGCCGACCACCGCGTAGACCATGGGGATGCCCTGGACCCGGAACATCTGGGCGATCCGCGGGCTCTGCTGCACGTCGACGCGGGCGAGCACCCAGGCGCCGTCACTCTCGGCGGCCAGTCGCTCCAGCACCGGGGCGAACTCGTCGCTCTCCGGGAAGCCGGCCGCGCCGAAGAAGACGACGACGGGCATGGCCATCGAGCGTTCGAGCACCTCGGACTGGATGGTCGCCTCGGTGACGTCGACGATGGCGGCGTTGCCGCCGGCGGTGGGCCCGCCGGGTGCGCCGGTGGACGGGCCGCCCTGCGGGGGTGTGCCGGGGCGGGAACTGGCAGGTGCGGGGCCGCGCAGCGTGCTGAGGTCGACCGCGCCGCGGGTGAAGATCGACGAGGTGATCCGTGGGTCGCTCATGGTTACCTAGTCTCGCACGCGGGCGAGGATTCTCAGCTCACCCACAACCCCGA
>NZ_WBKR01000367.1 GCF_008868155.1 Micromonospora sp. ALFpr18c | reverse complement strand
GGCCGGGCGTCCGGATCCAGACTCTCGTAGGACTTCGACGTCATGCTGATGATCTCTCCTCAGAACCGTCCAGGAAGAGTATCCCCTGGTAGACGAGCTGTCTCACATCAGCGTGACAGGGAGGGGTTCGCCGCCAGACCGGTGTCGGTGAACGTGGTGGCCGGGGGCGCGCCGGTGACCGTGCCGACCTTCACGCCGCCGCGGTACACGTCGTACCCCCGGACCCCGATGTTGTCGGTCGACGCCGTCCACCGCAGCGTCACCGTGGTGCCGGCCGCGGTGCCGGTGAGCTGTGTCGGCGCGGTCGGTGCCTGCGTGTCGGCCTGACACGGCGGCGGCGTGATCGAGACGGTGGTGCTGGCCTGCGACACGTTGCCGGCGGCGTCGCGGGCGTTGACGTACAGGCCCCAGGTCGCCCCGGCGACCACGGTGAGGTCGGTGGACAACGTCGAGCCGCTGACCGACCTCATCAACTGCCCGTCGTGGTAGACGTCGTAGAAGGCCACCGCGACGTTGTCGGTCGAGGCGTTCCACGCGAAGGTCACGGAGTTGCACGTCAGGCCGCTCACCCGAGGGCTGCCCGGCGCGGTGGGCGGCTGGCTGTCGGTGCTGCCCAGGGCCGTCGTCCACCGCTGGTTGCCCTGCCCGTTGCAGGTCCACAGACCGACGGTGGTGCTGTTCGCGGTGCCGGCGCCGGTCACGTCCAGACACAGGCCGGACTGGACGGCCACGATGGTCCCGTCGGTGTTGACCCGCCAGCGCTGGTTGGCGCCGCCGTTGCAGCCGTAGATCTGCAGGGCGGCAGGCGCGCTGGTGTCCTGCCCGACCACGTCCAGGCACATCGTCTCGTCGTAGACCCGCAGCTCACCGGCCGAGGTGAAGGTCCACGCCTGGTTGGCCTGACCGTTGCAGTCGTAGATGTTGATGCCGGCGCCGGCCGTTCGGACGTTGCCGACCACGTCCAGACAGCGGCCACTGGCCACGCCGACCACGGTCGAGGGGGCCGCGGCCACCGCCGGCGCGCCGACCACCACCGTCAGCAGCGTTGCCACTGCCATCGTCGCCGGCAACAGCCGTCGACGTGGTCGACGCGGGTTGGTCCGCGCGAAGAGTCGCATCCGTCCTCCAGGAACAGGGCATCGACCGGCAGGCCCCAGATGACCCGGAGCCCGACCAAGCCGAACGATTGACATCGACCATCACAGATGATTTGCCCACACATGTCAACGAGGTCACTCGATGGGGGACAAAACCGGAGGTCGACGCGCAGGTCTAACCCGCCCGGTCGTCCGCCCAGTGGCGGCCGGAATCCTCGGGGTCCTCCGGTTGCAGGGTGCCGTCCACCAGCCCGGCGAAGAGCGACTCGTACAACCGATCCGGGTCCACCGGTTTTTGCCCCGCCCGCTCAGGGACCATGTCGTGGGCCACCTGCACCTCGACGACCCGGCGTGCCAACGCCGCCACGTCCACGTCGGTGCGGTACAGCGACGCCCACAGCTCTCGCTCCAGCTCGATCGCCGCCGTCTCCCACGCTGCGCGGGTTCCGGCGCCCTGCCCTTCTCCTCCGCGACCCGCCGGTACTCCGCCGCCGAAAGGGCCCTGCGCGCCAGACCCATGAGGTCCGTGATCAACATGAACGGCCGACGGTTGATCGGGAACGCCCACGGAAGCGTCCGGCCGATCCGGGCGACCCCCAGCGTCTTCACCAGGTCGAACAGCAGATCATCCGCCGCCTTCCAGTCCGCGTCCTGGTCGTGGTCGAGCACGGAGCTCCACCATCGCCCAGCTCGCGCACCCAGTGATGCTGGTAACCGAACCCGCTCATGCCGTCCTGCTCCACGAGCAGGCCCGGTGCTCGCGCCACGACCACCGTGCCCCAGTAACCCATCGCGGGAGCTTAGTGGTCCGCTCCGTAAATCCTTCGGGGGTTATGCGGTCAGGGCCAGTGCGGCAGGCTGGTGATCGCAGCCGGTGGGTTGCTGGGGGTTCTGCTCTTTCTGTTCGTGTCGCTCGATCCGGGCCATCA
>NZ_WBKR01000366.1 GCF_008868155.1 Micromonospora sp. ALFpr18c | reverse complement strand
CACCCGGGAGGTGACCGGCACGGCGTCGGCGGCCGGCCCCACACCGGCCGGCACGACACCGGCCGGGTCGGCCCCCGCCGGCCAGCTGACCGGGCTGTGCCGTGCCTGGCAGGCCAAGAAGCCGCAACAGCGGGAGCAGGCCCTGCGGACCCCGGCCTTCGCGCAGCTGGTGACCGCCGCGGGTGGCGTAAGCCAGGTCGGCGCGTACTGCCAGCGGCTGGTGCCCGGGCCGACGCCGACGCCGTCGTCCACCCTGTCGCCGACCCCGACCCGGTCGGCGAAGGTCAAGCCGTCGCACTCGGCGAAGGGCCGGCCCACCGGGGACTGACCCGTCGCGGCCCGGTTCCGCCCTGCGCCGGGGAAATTCGTCTGTTAGACAGAGGTTGGAGGCGCCGTGGACGCCTCCCGACGGTGTCGGGGGGCGGGTTTACGGTGGCACAGTGCCCGAAGCCGGCTCACGGAAAAGGGGGCCCCGACCGGTGGTGACGTCACCCGAGTTGGACCGCAGCGCGATTCTGCGCGAGTCCGCAGCCGCAGTCCGGCACCTCGCCCGGATCTGCTTCAAGACCGGCCCACCCACGCACACCGGCGTCGAACTGGAATGGACCGTGCACGACGCCGCCGATCCCGCCCGACCGGTCGCCCCGACGCGACTGCGGGCGGCGCTGGGGCGGCACAGCCCCGTCACCCTGGACGCGACCAGCTCGGCCGAGCCGCTGCGACACGGCGGCACGGTGACGTTGGAACCGGGTGGCCAGCTCGAGATCTCCACCCCGCCGCGCTCCTCGACCGCCACGCTGATCGAGGCCACCGAGGCCGACATCGCCCAGGTCACCGACCTGCTGGCCGCCGCCGGGCTGGTCCTCGGCCGCAGCGGCATCGACCCGCACCGACGGCCCCGCCCGGTGGTGGAAACTCCCCGTTACCGCGCCATGCGCGGCGCCTTCGACCGGCGCGGTCCGGCCGGCCGGACGATGATGTACAGCACCGCCGGCCTGCAGGTCTGCCTCGACGCCGGCGAACCGGACCAGGTCGCCGCACGGTGGGCCGCCGCCCACGCGGTCGGCCCGCCGCTGCTCGCGGCGTTCGCCTCCGCCAGCCGGCACGCCGGGCGTCGCACCGGCTGGGCCTCCGCCCGGATGGCAGCCTGGCTGGCCATCGATCCGGCCCGCACCCGCCCGGTCTGGACCGCCGGCACCGCCGCCGACGACCCGACCGACACCTGGATCCGGTACGTGCTCGCCGCGCCGTTGCTCTGCCTGCGCCGGCACGGGCCGGACTGGGCCGCCCCGCCCGGGGTCACCTTCGCCGACTGGCTCGATGGCGCGTTGCCCCGCCCACCCACCACCGACGACCTCGACTACCACGTCAGCACCCTCTTCCCACCGGTACGCCCACGCGGCTACCTCGAGTTGCGCTACCTGGACGCCCAGCCCGGCGCGGACTGGCGGCTTCCGCTGGCGGTGCTGACCGCCCTGTTCGCCGATCCGGGCACGGTGCGTGCGGCGTACACGATCGCCGCGCCGGTGGCGCACCGCTGGTCGACGGCCGCCCGGCACGGGCTGGCCGACGCGGCGCTGGGCACCGCCGCGACAGGGCTGCTCGACCTGGCCCTGGCCGGGCTGCCCCGGCTGGACCTGCCAGCCGACACCCAGGACGACATCGCACGAGGCATTCGGCGGCGGCTCTCCGCCGCGGAGATGGGAGACCGGTGACCGCGAGCACGACGGGACACACCGACGGGGAGCGGCTGCGCGGCCGGATCGCCGCGGAGCTGGCGCGGGCCCGCTCCCGGACCACGCTGCTGACCGAGGCGGTCGACGACGCCGACCTGATGCGCCAGCACTCGCCGCTGATGTCGCCGCTGGTCTGGGACCTGGCGCACGTCGGCAACCAGGAGGAGCTCTGGCTGGTCCGGGACGTCGGGGGCCGCGAGCCGGTCCGGCGCGACATCGACGAGCTGTACGACGCGTTCAAGCAGCCCCGCCGCGACCGCCCCGCGCTGCCCCTGCTGCCCCCCGCGGAGGCCCG
>NZ_WBKR01000365.1 GCF_008868155.1 Micromonospora sp. ALFpr18c | reverse complement strand
GATCCGTGCAGACCGCGCTGATCTTGCACTTTCGGTTGTCGAGATGAGTGGGATGCCCCGTATATCGGGACAGTAAGTGCAAGACGCTTCTATGTCTGTGGTGATCGGTTCGGTCGGTTGCCGATAGGGTTCGGCGTCAATGATCATTTGGGTGACTCTTTGCCGATCCGGCCGCTCGGAGTGCGGGTGTGCCTTGTGCAAGACCTGTCCCCAGGTGGTCGTCGGCGCCGGCCCGGCCCACCTTGCTGGCCTGATCAGAAGCCTGCCCGTGCGAGCACACGTGGCCCATCACAGATTTGCCGCTGAGGTGACTGCATCCCGAGCCGACGCCGACTGTCCCGGTCGTCACTGGCAAAGGAGCAACAACCCGAGATGGCACAGATCGTAGAGCGGGTTACGGATCGCTATGACGTGGTGGTGGGGGTGGATACCCACACGGACACGCACACCGCTGCGGTGCTCGACCGGCTCGGGGCGGTGTTGGCGCAGGTCACCGTGCCCACCGACGAGGACGGGTTGAGTCGGCTGCTGGCGTTCGCCGCCGCGCACACCCCGCCGCACGGGTGCCGGTTGTGGGCGGTGGAAGGCACCCGGGCGCACGGTCAGGGACCTCGTCCGCCGGACCGAGCCGGGGCCGTTCCTGACCCGCACCATCGAACTTGGCCCCTACCTGGGCATCCGGCGCGACGGTTCGCTCGTTGCCATGGCGGGGGAGCGCATGCGTCCGCCCGGTTGGGCCGAGATCAGCGCGGTCTGCACGGATCCGGCGTACCGGGGCCACGGCCTCGCGACCCGGCTGATCCGTGCGGTCGCGGCCGGTGTCCAGGCGCGCGGCGAGACGCCCTTCCTGCACGCGGCCACGGTCAACACGAGCGCGATCCGACTGTACGAGGCCATGGGCTTCACCCTCCGCCGCCACCTCACCTTCGGGCGGTACCGGGAGATCGGGACACCGGAAAGGCAACGTCGATGACTGACGACGATCGTCGCCCACGCTGGTGCTGCTGCACGGCCTCACATTCGACCGGGGGCAGTGGGACCCGGTCCGGCGGGAGCTCGCGGTGATCGATCCTGCCCGGCAGGTTCTCGCTCTCGACCTGCCCGGTCACGGCGACTCACAGCGGCGGTCCTCGTACGCGATGGCGGAGGTTGTCGAGGCCGTGCACGACCAGGTGACCGAGGTGGGGGTCGCCGATCCGGTCGGTCCTGGTGACCGTGCTCCCCGGTAGCCACTTCCCACACCTGGCCGAACCAGCAGCCGTGGCCCGACTCCTGACAACAACCGGCTGAGATCGCCCCCACCCGCGTTGTTCGGCTGGTCCGGGCGGTTGGAAACGTTTTCGTAACGAGCCCTTGACCTCTCCGCCACCTGCGGAGCAGACTCCCCGGAAACGTTTACAGCTATCGGGTGGAGGTGCCGGACGTGGGTCGTAAACGTTTACAGGAACCGGCGGACGGCCGGCCCACGGTGCACACCGTCGCCGCCCGCGCCGGCGTCTCCATCGCGTCCGCCTCGCGGGTGCTCAACGGCGTCGGTGGTAGCCCCGAGACGATCCGCAAGGTCCGCGAGGCGGCGGCCGAGGTGGGCTACGTGCCCAACGCCATCGCCCGGTCGTTGCAGTCGCAGCGCACCGGCCTCGTCGCGCTCGCCGTCGAGGACATCGGCAACCCGGTGTACGTGGAGATGATGCGCGCCATCGAGGCCGTGGTCGCCTCCTCCGGGCGGCAACTGCTGGTGCACGCCACCGGCGGTCGGATCGACAACGAGACCGCGCTGCTGCGCCGGCTGGCCAACCGCTACGTGGACGGGATGATCGTCTCGCCGATCCGGGTGACCGACGACCACCTCAGGGCGCTGGTGGACAGCCCGGTGCCGGTGGTGGTCGTCGGCCAGCTCGGCGCGGACGCCGCCGTGGACAACGTACGCACCGACTCCCGACAGGGTGTGGCGCTGGCCGTGGACCACCTCGTCGCCACCGGCCGACGCCGGATCGGCTTCGTCAACGGCCCGCTCGACACCGTTCCGGGCGCCG
>NZ_WBKR01000364.1 GCF_008868155.1 Micromonospora sp. ALFpr18c | reverse complement strand
TCCACGGTGCGGGTCCGGATGATCCGGGCGGCCTGCTGGGCGCGCGGAAAGGCGATCCCGCCCGGGATGTGCAGGGTGACAGCCTTGACCGTGCGGGTCTCCTTACGGCCGTGTCCGCGGTCGCGGGGGCATTCGTTCAGGACCTCGCCGTGGGCTGAGGGGTGATCGCAACTGACGTTTCCGCACGTGCCTGGGATCAGATGCATCAGGAAGGCCGCCCCGGGGTCCGCAACGCCTGCATCGCTTGGTCGCCCCGGGCGCAACGCTTCAATGCCCGCCGCCCGCCGCCCGCATCGCGGGTGGAGGTCTCAAACGAGAGGGGTCGATCAGGCGTCGGGTGCGAAGGCGCGAATGGCGGCAGACGCTATCGCTGGTGCGCGAGGAATAATCACCGGCGATACTCGAGCTAATAGACTCTCAACCATTGGCTCGTGCAAACTGAAAGGTGAAGTTGTCGCCGTGGATCCTGACACCCCAGGGCTGTTGCGTAGTCGGTTGAGATGCTTTTGAGCTGGGGTTTTGCTGGGATCCGGCGAGGTCTGGGGGTCCATGTAGGACGGGTGCGGCCTGTCGGTGATCATGAGTTTGCGAAGACCATGATCGAGAACAGGATCGCACCCGCTGATGTCATCCTTACTGGCCGAGATCGTGCTGCCGCAGCGCCCCCCGGACATGCCGTGCCCGGCCACGGTCACCGATGGTGACCGTCGGAGCGTGTTCATCGCGTTGGAAGCGGTAAACGACCCGCGCGATCCGCGCGGCCGACGGTATCCACTGGTCAGCATCCTGGCGGCAGCGGTATGCGCGGTGATGGCCGGGGCGTGCACGTTCGCTGCGGTCTGCGACTGGGTGCGTTTCCAGGACCGTACGGTCTGGCAGCGGCTCGGGTTCACCGGCCGGGTGCCCGCCGCGACGACGGTGTGGCGGTTGTTGATCCGGCTCGACGCCGAAGTGTTGTCGCAGGTCCTTGCTCGCTGGCTGCGGGCGAGGGCGTCGCCGGTCGTGGTCGCCGGGCGCAGGTGGCGCCTGGTGATCGCCGTCGATGGGAAGGTCGCGCGGGGTGCCCGACTGGCCGACGGCCGGCAGGTCCACCTGCTGTCGGCGTACGACACCAGCACCGGGATCGTGCTCGCCCAAGTGCAGATCGCTGCGAAGTCCAACGAAATCCCCGCGTTCACTCCGCTGTTCAAGCTGGTCGCGGCCGTGTTGGGGTCATTGAAGGACGTTCTGGTCGTCGCGGACGCGCTGCACGCCCAGATCGGGCACGCCGAGTTGCTCGCCGCTGCCGGCGGGCATCTGATGGCCGCGGTCAAGGGTAACCAGCCCACCCTGTTCGCCCAGCTCAAGGGTCTGCCGTGGGCCGAGGTCCCGGTCGGGGTCCAGACCCGCGAGACCGGCCACGGCCGTAGGGAGACCCGCACGGTCAAGGCGCTGACCGTCAAGACTCCGGGAGGGCTGGGTTTTCCCCACGCACAGCAGGCCGTCCGGATCACCCGCACCCGCACGATCAAGGGCAAGACCACCCGTGAAGCCGCCTACCTGACCAGCTCACTACCCGCCGGCCAAGCCCAACCCGCCGATCTCGGCACGTGGGCGCGTTCCGAGTGGCATATCGAGAACCGCCTACATTACGTACGGGATGTCACGCTCCGTGAAGACGCCCACCGGGCCAGGACCGGCAACGGCCCCGCCGTGTTCGCCACCCTCCGTAACACCTCGATCGGATATCACCGCATCAACGGCGCCACCAACATCGCCGAAGCCACCCGAGAGGCCAGCCACCGCCCCCACGACCTCATCACCGCCGTGACCACCGAAATACCGACCGCGACCAGGGTCAACACCACTACGCAATAGCCCTGGCCAACCGCCGATCACACGACCTAATCACCGCCGTGACCAGCAGCTACCCGACAACGCGGGACTGTCAACTTAACGGTGTAACTGGATCTTGATGGGTTACTTGCGGCCTGCGGACAGGCGGCCTTCGAAGGTGATCTCGAAGGCGTTCAGGGCGGCTTTCCAGCGGGTGATCCAGCGGCGTTGA
>NZ_WBKR01000363.1 GCF_008868155.1 Micromonospora sp. ALFpr18c | reverse complement strand
ACCGGCCAAACTCTCCAACCTGACCGAGATGTCCACACCCCGCCGGATGCGGATGTACCTCGACGGGGTCGACGTCGCGCTGGCCCAGATCGCCGCGCTCACCCGGCACAACGGACCCCTGCCCGACACGGCCGCCGCCCGCGCCCGGCTGCCCGACCTGGACCGGCTACCTGACCTAGACCGGCTGCCCGACCTGCGAACGTCCGGCACCACCGACACGGAACCGCTGCTGCTCGCCCTCGACGACCTCAACGTGGACGTGCTGCGGTGGACGATGGCCACCAACCTGCGGGTCGGTCTGGCCTACCGGCTCGGCCGGTCCCTGGCCGACACGGTCCGGCCCGGCGACGCCACCGAACTGCTGCGGCGCTTCAACGGCCGGCAGGTCCAGATCAGCCGGTGGCTGGACGAGCTGGCCACCGTGCTGCCGCCGTACTCGGCGGCCGTCGTACGCCGCTCGCTGGCCGCCTGGGCGGTCGCGGTGGAACGCTCCGGCCGGGGCGACCCGACCGAGCCCTCGCCCGCCGAGTTGAGCCGCGAGCTGCGCAACCAGGGTGACCTGTGGCGCGGCGTGCTCACCGGCGGTCTGCATCCGCGCGACCTGCTCGACGAGGAGGATTACGCGGTGGTCGCCCGGAACCTGATCATCCGGGACCGGCGGCTGGTGGCGCAGGCGGCACGGGGCATCTTCTGGCCGGTGCTGGTGCCTCTGCTGGTGGTGCTCTTCGCCGTCGTCGGGGTGAGCGCCGCCGCCGCGGCCGGCTCACCGACCGCCCGGGCCACCGTGGCCCTGCTCGGCCTCGGCGCCGGGATCGCCGCCATCTGGCGATCCGTCTCCGGCCCGGCGCTGGCGGTCGCCGGAGAGGTCAACCGACCGCTGCTGGACAGCGAACTCACCGCACGGATGGCCCTGCGGCTCGATCGGCCCCTGACCGCCGTCCGCCGCGCGGCGGGGGTCACCGCGCGGCGGCAGCGCCGCCCGGAGGAGCCGGGGAGCCGATCGAAATACGTTGCCCCCCTGTCCCGCCCCGACCTACCGTGATCACGCAAGGTCAACCACCCGCCGCGGGAGCAGCTCATGACGAAGTCGCACGTCACCAACGTGCCGTCGACGCTGCCCGGCGATGGTTGCCGGGCGGAAGGACCTCGGGCGGGCCGGCCCGACTGACGCGTACCCGTACGCGCCGAGCCGCCCGTCCGTCAGCCGGACCGGGCGGCTCTTCGCTGTCCGTCACCATCTGTCGAAAGGAGTCCCGGTGGACGCCGTTCTCGTCATCAACGCCGACCTCGGCCCGCTGCACCGGGTCTCCGTCCAGCACGCCATCCGGATGCTCTGCCGCCGGGTGGCGGAGATCCACGAGGCGGAGCCGGACCAGGTGATCGGGGTCTTCCCGATGCCCCGGGTGGTGCGGCTGGTCCGCTACGTGGTCACCCGGTGGCGGTTCAGCGCCGGGCCCGCCTGGTCCCGGGCCGGGGTGCTGCGCCGCGACGATCGGTGCTGCGCGCACTGCGGCGGCCCGGCGTCGACCATCGACCACATCCTGCCCCGCTCGCGCGGCGGCCGGAACACCTGGCGGAACACCACCGCCGCCTGCTACGCCTGCAACCAGCGCAAGGGCGACCGTACGCCGGCCGAGGCGGGCATGCCGCTCCGCCGGGAGCCGGTCAACCCGGGCTGGGCGGCGCTGGCCGGGCGGTGACCGACCGGCCGGCGGGAACGGGGGGCCGTGTCCGGGGGTACGCCCCGGCGCGGCACCCGCCGGCCCCCGGTCAGGCGGACCGTTCCTTCACCTTCGGCTTCGGGCTGCCGCTGGCGCAGTGCACCCGGATCTCGCTGCGGTTCTCGGCGGAGGTCAACTGGACCTGGACCTGCTTCGCCGGGCCCGGGTCGTACGCCTCGGCCTCGTAGCCGGGTGCCAACCTCACCGCGAGCACCTCGGCCGACCCCTCCTGGCAGCGGACGGTGACCGTCCCGCCGCGGGCGTCCACCGGCACGCCCACCGGCTCGGTGGGTGTGGGCGTGACCTCGGGTCGGGTCGGTCCCGGAGGGCTGACG
>NZ_WBKR01000362.1 GCF_008868155.1 Micromonospora sp. ALFpr18c | reverse complement strand
CGGCCGGCGTGCCCGGACCGGATCGCTGAGCTGGACGAACGGCACGACTGCGTACGATGTGGCGGTGACTCAGGAGGCAGGAGCCGCAGCAGGTCGACCGGTGGACCGGGACGGTCTCGCGGCCGACGTGGTGCGTCGGATGGCGCACCTGACGGCCTCCGTGCGGCACCGGCAGGGCACCGCGTTCGCCGAGTTGGGGCTCACCCCGGCGGCGGCCCGGGCGCTGCACGAGCTGGACCCGGACCATCCGCTGCCGGCCCGTGACCTCGCCGACCGGCTCAGCTGTGACCGGTCGAACGTGACGGCGTTGGTCGACCGGCTGGAGCAGGCTGGTCTGGTCGAGCGCCGGACCGACCCGGCCGACCGCCGGCAGAAGACGCTCGTGGTGACCGGTGACGGCCGGGCCGTGCGCGACCGGGTGGCCGAGGTGATGTCCGACTCCCGACTCCTGGCCGGCCTGACCGACGAGGAGCTGGGCACCCTCCGTGACCTGGTGTGGAAGGTGTCCGACGGCGGCCTTCCGGAGCCGTGCGGCCCGGAGTGAGTCGACCCGTGCCGGCCGTGTCCCACTGGGCGACCAGGGCTCGCGTCGGTAATGCTGTCGGACGTGACCACCCCGCAAGATCTCGACGACCGGTTCCGGGAGACGCTGGCGGCACTTCCCGCCGCGCCGCGGCGGCGTGACCCCGCCGACCCGGTCACCGACGACGCCCCGCTGACCGGCGCGCGACTGTTGGACCTGTTCGACGCGCAGGTGACCAGCCGGCAGCTCGACCTGGCCGGTCGTTGGCTGCGCAGCTTCGGGGAGGGCTTCTACACCATCGGCTCGGCCGGGCACGAGGGCAACGCGGCGGTCGCCGCCGCGCTGCGCCCCACCGATCCGGCGTTGCTGCACTACCGCTCCGGGGCGTTCTACTGCGTGCGGGCCGCCCAGGCCGCCGCCGACACCGCGCCGGCCGAGACTCCCGACGCCGAACCGGCCGACGACCGGCAGCAGGCCGTCGACCGTGAGCAGGGCACCGACCCGGCCCCGGCCACCGAGGTCGAGCCGGCCGGGTCCGCGCCGCCCGCCGGCGGATTCGCGCCGTACGCCGAGGCGGCCCGCGACGTGCTGCGCGGCATGGTCGCCTCCAGTCAGGAGCCGATCGCCGGCGGCCGGCACAAGGTGTTCGGCCGGGCCGACCTGAACGTCGTACCGACCACCTCCACCATCGCCTCACACCTGCCCCGGGCGGTCGGGATGGGGCTCGCGGTGGAGCGACTGCGCCGGCTGGACAGCGCCGGACGCCGTACCGGCGCGGGAGTGCGCGTCGGCGACGGCGTCTCCCCGTGGCCGTCGGACGCCATCGTGGTCTGCTCCTTCGGCGACGCCTCGGTCAACCACGCGAGCGCCACCGCCGCGTTCAACACCGCCGGCTGGTACGACCACGCCGGACTGCGCATCCCGGTGCTCTTCGTCTGCGAGGACAACGGGCTGGGCATCAGCGTTCGCTCCCCGCAGGGGTGGGTGGAGGCGGCGTTGCGGGCCAAGCCGGGCATCCGGTACGTCAGCGCCGACGGGGCCGACCCGGTGCGGACGTACGAGGTGGCGCAGGAGGCCGTGGACTGGGTGCGCCGGCACCGCCGTCCGGCCGTGCTGCACCTGCGCACCGTGCGGCTGATGGGGCACGCCGGCGCCGACGCGGAGTCGGCGTACCGCGGCCCGGCCGAGCTGGCCGAGGACCTGGACCGGGATCCGGTGGTCGCGACCGCGCGGCTGCTCGTGGACGCCGGCGTGGCCACCGGCGAGGAACTGCTGGCCCGGTACGACGAGACCGGCTGGCAGGTACGCCGGATCGCCGAGGAGGTGTTGGGCGAGCCGAAGCTGGCCTCGGCGGCCGACGTGGTGTCGGCGTTGGCGCCCCGGCGTCCGGTGCGGGTGGCGCGGGCAGTGGGTGACGCGGCGGCGCGGGCCAGCGGGCCGGGCGCCGCCGCGCGGGCGGAGGCCTTCGGGGGTAAGCCGCCGGAGCTGGCCGGCCCGCTGACCCTGGCGCAGAGCATCAACGCGGCGCTCGCCGACGGCCTGCTCGACCATCCGCAGATGGCCATCTTCGGCGAGGACGTGGCCGCCAAGGGCGGGG
>NZ_WBKR01000361.1 GCF_008868155.1 Micromonospora sp. ALFpr18c | reverse complement strand
TCGCCGCGTAGTACGGCCGCCGCGGTCTTGCGGGCCTGTTCGGCGGTGAAGTGCGGCGGCAGCATCAGCTCGGCCGGGTCGACCAGCGCGTTGATGACCACCGGCCGGTCGGCGGTGAGCGCCCGTTCCCAGACGTCCGGGATCTGCTCCGGCGAGTCGATCAGCTCGCCGCGCAGGCCGAGCACCTCCGCCCACTGGTGGTAGGCGATGTCCGGCAGCTGCTGGCTGTCCGGGAACATCGGCGTCCCCTCGCTGGACCGTTGCTCCCAGCTCACGAACGCCAGATCCCGGTTGTTGAGCACCAGCACCACGAACCGCGGATCGGCCCAGCTGCGCCAGTACTTCGCCACCGTGATCAGCTCGTTGACGCCGTTCATCTGCATGGCGCCGTCACCGATCAGCGCGATCAGCGGTCGGTCCGGGTGGGCGAACTTCGCGCTCAGCGCGTACGGCATGGCTCCGCCCATGGACAGCAGCGTGCCGGACAGACTGGCCAGCATCGAGGGGCGGACCTGGATGTGTCGGGCGTACCAGGCGGTGGTGGTGCCGCAGTCCACGGCGAGCATCGCGTTGTCGGGGAGGCGCTCGTTGAGGGTGTGGAAGAGCAGCTGCGGGTTGACCGGTTCGGCGGCCTGCTCGGCCAGGTCGCGTTGCGCCCGGCGCCACGCCGAGGTGGCCTCGGCGATCTCGGCCCGCCAGGCGGCCGGCCCGGGGCCGGGGCCCAGCTCGCGCAGCAACGCCTGCAGGGTGGGGCGGGCGTCGCCGGTCAGGTTCACCTCGGTCGGGTACCGCAGCCCGAGCTGGGTGCCGTCCAGGTCGATCTGCACCGCGCGGGCCTGCCCGGGCGGCGGGTAGAACTCCGAGTACGGCATGTTGCTGCCCACGATCAGCAGCCGGTCGCAGCCGCTCATCAGCTGCCAGCTCGGTCGGGTGCCGAGCAGCCCGATCGCGCCGGTCACCCATGGCGCGCGGTGGTCGACGGCGGTGAAGCCGAGCAGTGCGGTGGCCACGCCAGCGCCGAGCCGATCGGCGATCTCACGGACCTCGTCGCGCGCGCCGAGGGCGCCCTGGCCGACCAGCATGGCCACCCGCTGCCCGCCGCCCAGCACCTCCGCCGCCCGGCGCACGTCCGCCTCCGGTGGAATCGTCGGCGTGCTGCTCGGCGCGTTGCTGGTCTGGTAGTAGCCGTGCGCGTGCGGCGGGTTCGGGACGGCCGGCTCGTCCTGGATGTCCAGGGGCAGGATCAGGGCGGTGACGGTACGCCGGGCCAGCGCCGTCCGGCACGCCCGGTCGACCAGGTGGCGTACCTGCGCCGGGTGGTCGAGCTGGGCCAGGAACGCCGCGGCCACGTCCTTGTAGAGGGCGAGCAGGTCGACCTCCTGGTAGTAGCCGCCGCCCTCGGCGGTGGTCGCGGTGTGCCCGACCAGGGCGATCACCGGTTGGTGGTCGAGTTTCGCGTCGTACAGGCCGTTGAGCAGGTGGATGGCGCCCGGCCCGCTGGTGACCAGCGCGCAGCCCAGCGGGCCGCCGCCGTACTTGACGTGCGCGGAGGCGGCGAAGCCGGCGGTCTCCTCGTGGCGGACCTGGATGAACTGGGCCCGCCCCTCGGTGCGTTGCAGCGCGGAGGTGAGGCCGTTGATGCCGTCGCCGGGATAACCGAAGTAGCGGTGGACGCCCCAGCTGAACAGGCGGGAGACGATGTGGTCCGCGACGGTCGGGTGCCGGGGCAGAGCGCCGGATTCCATCGCCGTGGTGCGGTCTGCGCTCACCTGGCTGATCCCTTCCCGTCTGGTCGGATACTCCGCCGGTCATTCCCCGTCTTCTTCGGACAAAACACCCGGTCGGGCGGGCGTCGGAGGGCAGGGCTTCCCGTCCGGCAGAATCGTCGGGTGCCCGTCCACCAGATCACCGACCCCGACGACGACCGGATCGCCGACTACCGCGCGCT
>NZ_WBKR01000360.1 GCF_008868155.1 Micromonospora sp. ALFpr18c | reverse complement strand
CAACCCACCCCACTCACCTCCCTCGCCCGGCGAGGGCGGCGGGTCCGGTGCCGGTGCGGGCTCACGGCCCGGCGTTGTTTGGGGGTGTCCGGTTTGATCATGGCTTGTTTGATGCCGTCGACGGCGAAGGTGTCGGTGCGGTCGTGCAGGTCGCGGCGGGCGTGGGCGATGTTCGCGCGTCCGGCGAGGCGGAAGCTGGCCAGGGTTCGTGGGGCGGTACCGGTCCTGAGCTGGGAATCGTCTTCTCGAAAAGGTCACGTCCCGGGTCCAGTGCAGACGGTTTTCGATGGACCAATGCTCCCGGGCGTAGGCGTTGGGGTGGTGTGGGCCGGTCAGGTCGGTGGTCAGGCTGACGATGCGGTGGATGATGTCTTTGCTCGTGCGGATGCCGTCGAGTCCGCCGGTGTCGCGGCATAGGCGGAGGACTTGCCGGGCGCCGGGGATCAGGCTGTCGTCGTAGGGTGCGACCTGCAGGGTTCGGCGTGCGGTACGCCTGTGTCCCCGGTCCTCGTCGACGTCGGTGTGATCGATGAACTCGGTGTCGGTACCGGACAGCAAGGCCTGGGCGGCTTGGAGTGCGAGGGCCTGGTTCCCCTTCAGGATCAGCGTGTAGTGGGCGTTCAGTGCTCCGGTGATCAGGCTGGCGGTCTTCTTGCTCGTGGTGCGGGTGCCGCGCAGCAGTTTCCCATCGACCGCGACGGCGGGCAGCAGCCCGGTCGGGACGGGCCGGGTCACCGCCCGCAGCGCGGCGCTGCTCACGTTCCACGGGCTCGTCTTCGGTGGCGGCGATGACCGGGATCGGGGCGTCGCCATGGACGACGTCGGCGGCGTATCCGCAGGTCGCTGCGTCGATGGCGTCACCGTCCAGACCGGCCAGGACCCGCCGGAACGTCCGTTCGCTGGGCAGCGTGTACCGGCCGAGCAGCGGGTTGAACCGGGCCCCGAGGCGGTGCAGGACATCCTGCGGGGTCCGCGCCGCCCACTGCCGGATCGCAGTCACCGAGTCGTTTCCCGCTACCAGCGTGGCGCAGGCGGTCAGCACCAGGATCACCAGCAGCGGATGCCGAAGTCCTCGTAACCGCTGCGGGTCGGGCACCTGCCGGAGCCGGTCGAGCAGCGACGACGCCACCGACAACGGGCGAACCCCACCCGGGTCTACCGCGAGTTCGGCTTCCCACAAGGCCAGCTCGGCGAGGCGGTCGACAACAGGGCTGATCGGGGAAGATGACGACACGAGCGCGACTCCTGAAACGATCTTCTGGCGTAAGCACCCGAAAGATCATCAGAAGTCGCGCTCGTCCACAACTACCGCTCTGCTCGATCCCAACCTGGACAGAATACCTCAAGCCCGAACAACGCCGGGGCCATGGCGGAACCCCTACCGACCACTACAAATACTCGGCATGCCGCGAAACGAGCAAATGGTCAACGTGCCTGAGTCCTGCCATGAGGATTAGGATAGTGGGGAGCCCAGGCAGCAACCTCTCCCGGGCGCACCATGGCAGACGCCCCGGAGCTTCCCCTCACCACCGATAATGGGCGACTGAAAGAACGCGTTGAAGCGGCGACGGTACGGAAGGTGACGCCGAAAGGGGCGGCATCTATTCCGGCCATTGCCTCAGCTTTGGTCAGCGGCGATACAAGTTTCGCCACTTTCGAATCCAGGGCAGCCTCCCTTGACCCGCAATCTTGGATAAGGGTGCCGAAGGCATGAGCTCTTGAAGCCACCGTAGACAACAACTCCTTCTCGCGCGCATGATCGTTATACCGCGCAGTCCCTCCCCATATTCGTTTCGACGCTTCAACGTCGGCGCTACCGTCAATTAGCGTCAGAAGTTGTTCCCACCGCGAACCCGTATTCTCGCAGGCCGCCCTTTCCCAATCGTTCCAAAACTTCTGCAAGCCGGTATCACTCCCCCGCAGACTTGCCGGTAGGTCGTCACCGGCATAGATTCGGCAGGACAGCTCCTCCAAAGCCATCCTATGGAGCGTTTCGGCAGTCGGCATTCCCATAGCTACTCCCATCCTCGATCCGTCAGAGGGTATTGATCCCTTGGTACGGCTTTCGGCTTGACCGTTTTGTCCCTTATGGTGTGAGGTGTGTGCGTCGTCTGTCACGACGGTGTGCCGGGTCTCCGATTCCCGGGGTGCGGCCCTTTCCGGCTCGCTGGGACGGTTGTTGCTGGTCAGGTGGGTGTGGGTAGGGCGTTCAGGCGTTGCCAGCAGAG
>NZ_WBKR01000359.1 GCF_008868155.1 Micromonospora sp. ALFpr18c | reverse complement strand
CGTACACCTGGGTTGGTGGGGGTTTCGCCGCCGCCCAGGGTGAGTCGGCGTTCCATCCGCTCCAGGCGCTGGAGCAGGCCGCCGGTGGAGTCGTGCGCGCCGGGGAGCAGCATCCGGGCGCAGATCAACTCCAGCAGCAGCCGGGGGGCGGTGGTGCCGCGCATCTCCACCAGGCCGTCGTGCACGATGTCGGCGCAGCGGGAGAGCGTGCCGGGGCCGAGTTGCGCGGCCTGCGCGGCCATCCGCTCGATCTGGTCGGCGGGGCCGTCGATGAGGCCCTTCGCGGCGGCGTCCGGCACCTGCTGGATCACGATCAGGTCGCGCAGCCGCTCCAGCAGATCGGAGGCGAACCGGCGCATGTCGTGCCCGGCCTCGGCGACCCGGTCGACGGTGGCGTACGCGGCGGCGCCGTCCCCGGCGGCCAGCGCGTCGCACATCTCGTCGATCAGCGCGGAGTCGGTGACCCCGAGCAGCGCGACGGCCCGCGCGTAGCTGACCCCCTCCGGGCCGGCGCCGGCGATGAGCTGGTCGAGCACGGAGAGGCTGTCCCGCATGCTGCCGCCACCGGCACGGACCACCAGCGGAAAGACCGCCGGCTCGACGGCGACGCCCTCGGCCTGGGTGAGCTGCTCCAGGTACGGGCGGACCACCTTCGGCGGGAACAGCCGGAACGGGTAGTGGTGGGTCCGCGACCGGATCGTGCCGAGGACCTTCTCCGGCTCGGTGGTGGCGAAGATGAACTTGACGTACTCCGGGGGCTCCTCGACCAGTTTGAGCAGGGCGTTGAAGCCCTGGGTCGAGACCATGTGCGCCTCGTCGATGATGTAGATCTTGAAGCGGCTGTTGGCCGGCGCGAAGAACGCACGCTCGCGCAGCTCGCGGGCGTCGTCGACACCGCCGTGGCTGGCCGCGTCGATCTCGATCACGTCGATGGAGCCGGTGCCGTCGGTGGCCAGCGAGCGGCACGACTCACACGTGCCGCACGGCTCCGGGGTGGGGCCCTGCTCACAGTTGAGCGAGCGGGCCATGATCCGGGCGCTGGTGGTCTTGCCGCAGCCACGGGGGCCGGAGAAGAGGTAGGCGTGGTTGAGCCGACCGCTGCGCAGCGCCTGCGACAACGGCTCGGTGACGTGCTCCTGCCCGATGACCTCGGCGAAGGTACGCGGCCGGTACTTGCGGTAGAGCGCCAGCGTCACTCGTCCCGCCTCCTCTCGACCGAGCCATTCTGCGCCGGTCGGGCGCGGGTGACCACCCACCACCCCGGGCAGACTGGTCGCCGCGCGTTGATCAACTCGGCTTCCTGGAAATCGGGGTGTCCGCATGCCCGGGACACCGCGACATCATGGATGACGAGTGGATCAACCGGTCCACAGACAAAAAGGCCTCCCGTGCACCCGGCAGAGCTCGCTTATCCTTGCTGCCTTCCGGCCCTGGGGAGGTTCACGAGATACCGCCGCACGGGAGGTGACGCCCAGCCTACCCGACCGCCCGTCGATCTTCAGGGGGTGGTGGGGTGGCCCGGCCGACGGGGGCCTGTATCCTGGCTCACGGAGGATTCGCCTAGAGGCCTAGGGCGCACGCTTGGAAAGCGTGTTGGGTTTACACCCTCACGAGTTCGAATCTCGTATCCTCCGCCAGATTGACCAGGCGAAACGCAGAAGGCCGGACCCTGTGGGTCCGGCCTTCTGCCTACCTCCGTCTCAGTACTGACTTGCTCGGACCGCTCGGCCGCCGAGCCGTCCCACCAGAACCGGCCTCGGCCTGGATCAACACCAACACCGCCGCTGGCGAGCCTCGCACCGCTGGACCACCCTCGTCATCGCCGCCCACGCCTTCCTCGCCACGGCGGCCAGCACCACCAGCCCAGGCAGCTGATCCCGCCCACCGTCAACGAACTCCGACGGCTGTTCCACGCCCTGATCATCGAACCCGCCCGGCGCACGGCCGACGCCATCGCCTGGTCCATCTTCCGACGCCGACACCAGGCCACAGCCAAGGGGCCAGCCACTACGCCCGACATGCCCTCACCGATCCGTGAAACAAATCTCCTGCCGGCGGCCTAGTACGGCAGCCGCCATTAGCAGTCTGACCTGCTGGGATGTGGTGGGGGCGGCGTCCGACATGGACGCAGCCGCCCGTTGATCATGTGTTTGTGAAGACAACAAGATCGAAGGCGGCTGCTGCTGCCAGCATAGAGGCTGCCCGGGCGGCCCGGACCGCGGGTGAGTTGCTGGGACGGCTGCGGT
>NZ_WBKR01000358.1 GCF_008868155.1 Micromonospora sp. ALFpr18c | reverse complement strand
GGCGGTAGGGGTTGCCTATAAGGCCCAGGGGTGTGCCCAGCGAACGTGTGTAGGTGCCCAGTGGTCGGTGGAGAGCCGGCGGGCGGTAGGGGTTGCCTAGAAGGCCCAGGGGTGTGCCCAGCGAACGTGTGTAGGTGCCCAGTGGTCGGTGGAGAGCCGGCGGGCGGTAGGGGTTGCCTAGAAGGCCCAGGGGTGTGCCCAGCGAACGCGTGTGGGTGCCCAGTGGACGGTAGAGACCGTCCACTGGATCGAGGGGGCGCCTTCGCAGCCTTTCTCAGGGCGGCCAACTTAGGGGCCAACTCGGGGGGCAGCGAAAAGACTTCCCGCCCAGGGTGCTCCTCCTCCTGGGTCGCCATCAGCTTGGCCAACTCAGCGACCAACTCAGTGGGCAGCGTATGGATTCTTCGCCCAGGGTCTACCTCCGCTAACTCATCGGCAGGAATTCCGGTGAGTCCCAAGGAACTGACCGGAACATCCCAGGATGCGTTGGGGTAGGCATTGTTTGGTGTGGAGGGGGGCATCACACTCTCCTCGCCATAGGGGAAACGCGATTTCCTTGCGTAGTTTGCACCTGCCGGTATTCTTGCCGAGCAAATTTCGCAGCTCTAATAGGAGAACGGAGGGTTTTGCCGTCGGGTTCATGTACGAGTATAGTGTGATGCTGGTCACACTGAGTAATTGCCCACACGTGGGCGGTGGTAGCCAGGTAGCTGTGGGAATGCCTGATGTTCGTGGAGCGCAACGTCCTGTTCCGCGCTCCTGGTGTGCCGCGCGGCAGATGTCCGTCTCGTCCTGGGCGGACGATCTGATATCACCCGGAAAACAGCACGACGTGATCCCCGTAACACGCGCTCTGTGAGTCGATCTTGTGGGGGCTTCATGAGCGATCAGATGCAGTCGATGGTCAGCCGGCGTGGGTTCCTGCGGGCGGTGGGAGTCAGCGGTGGTGCGGTGCGATGGTAATGGGGCTCGCCCCCAACGCGGCCGCGTCGGTCACCCCGGCGTTCCGGCCGCCGCAGCGGTCCGACTTCACCCTCACCGGGCGGCCGGGTGCCAGCGTGGTCATTCTCGGCGGCGGCATCGCGGGTCTCACCGCCGCGTACGAGTTGGGCAAGGCGGGTTACCGCTGCACGATCCTCGAGGCGCGGCACCGCGTCGGTGGGCGGAAACTGACCATCCGGGGTGGCGACGTCGAGACCGACCTGGATGGACGCACCCAGCGGGCCGGCTTCTCCGACGGGGTCTACTTCAATGCGAGGCCGGGCCGGATCGCGCAGTGGATGGTCACCATGGGACTACTGCCGGGAACTCGGCGTACCCGTCGAGGTCTTCACCAACCAGAACGCGGACGCCTGGATCTACAACGAGTCCGCCGGAATGACCGAGCCGGTCCGGTACCGCACCGCCAGGCCGACGTGTACGGCTACGTCTCGGAACTGCTCGCCAAGGCCACCGACCGGGGCGCGTTGGACGGTCGGCTCACCACTGGGGACCGCGACCGGCTGCTGGCGTTCCTGCAGAGCTTCGGCGCGATCGGTGGACGCACCAGCGACTGGGCGGACACCGGGACCAACAGGCGCGGCTTCTCCGCGTATCCGGGCGCGGGCAACGACGTGGGCAGCCTGCGCTCTCCGACGTTTTCGCCAGCAACGTCGGCCGGCACTTCTCCTTCGAGTTCGGCTACGACCAGGCCATGCTGATGTTCCAGCCGGTCGGCGGCATGGACCAGATTCCCCGAGCACTGGCGAAGGCCGTGGGCATGCACCGGATCCGGCTCGACGCCGAGGTGACCGGTGTGACCGACCGGCGGCATCCCCGAGACCGATCTGGACCTGTCACAGATCTGGTACCCGTCCTACGGTTTCCACGGCAAGCGCGGCCTGGTCGTCGGCTACTAACAACACCGGGGCGAACGCCCGGGCGTACAGCGGTCTCACGCCCGAGCAGCGCAGGGAGCGCGCGATTACGCAGGGCGTGAAGATCCACGGCGACAAGTACCGCAGTGAGCTGGTCACCTCGTACTCGCACGCCTGGGACCGGACCCGCTGCATCGAGGGCGCCTGGACCTCGCCCCGCTACGGCACGCCCGGCTACAACCTGCTGCTCCAGCCGGCCGGGCGGGTCTACTTCGCGGGGGACTGGCTGAGCCACGAGGTGGCCTGGCAGCACGGCGCGTTCGTGGCGGCCCGGTCGGCGGTGTCGGCACTGCACCAGCGGGTGATGGCCGGCTGACGGTCCGCCGGGACCG
>NZ_WBKR01000357.1 GCF_008868155.1 Micromonospora sp. ALFpr18c | reverse complement strand
TTGCTGACAATCGCCGGGCGGGGGTGGTCGGTTGGCGGTTTTTGTGGCAATCCTGGGGAGCATGGCCGCCTCCCGCTCGCCGCTGTCGCGGCTGTTCACCGTGCTGCTCGCCGGCTTGCTGGCCGGGCTCGCCCTGGCGGTCGCCGCGCTGCCGGGCAACCTGCTGCTCGGGTTCGCCGCCCGCTCGGCGCTCGGCACGTACGCCGCGCTGCCCGACTCGCTGCGCACCCCGGCCACCCCGCAGCGGTCGTACCTCTACGCCAACGACGGTAAGACGCTGATCACCACGTTCTACGACGTGAACCGCACCGACGTCGCGCTGGAGGACATCGCCCCGGTGATGCGGCAGGCGATCGTGGCGGCCGAGGACCGGCGGTTCTACGACCACGGCGGCACCGACCTGCGCGGCCTGGCCCGGGCACTGGTCGCCAACGTCAAGGGCGGCGGCACCGAGCAGGGCGGCTCGACGCTGACCATGCAGTACGTCCGTAACGTCCTCAAGACCGACCCCACCCGCACTGCCGAGGAGCGGGCCGCCGCCACCGACCCCACCGTCGGGCGCAAGCTCCAGGAGATCCGGTACGCGGGCGCGCTCGAGCAGAGCCTCGGCAAGGACGAGATTCTCGACCGCTACCTGAACATCGCCTACTTCGGCTCCGGCGCGTACGGGATCGCGGCGGCCAGCCAGCGCTACTTCGGTAAGCCCCCGGCGAAGCTGACCCTCGCCGAGTCGGCGCTGCTCGCCGGCCTGGTGCAGTCCCCGGACGCGTACAGCCCCATCGACGGCGACAAGGACGAGGCGCTGGCCCGCCGGTCGTACGTGCTGGACTCCATGGTCGCCACCGGGGCGGTCACCGCCGCGCAGGCCGCGCGGGCGAAGTCCGAGCCGCTGACCCTGCACCCCACCGCACCGCCCAACGGCTGCACCGCGGTGTCGCAGGGGCACGACGACTGGGGCTACTTCTGTGACTACCTGCGCCGCTGGTGGCTGACCCAGCCGGCGTTCGGGGCCACCGTGCCGGAGCGCGAGCAGGCCCTGCGCTCGGGCGGCTACACCGTGATCACTTCGCTGGACCCGAAGGTCCAGGCCACCGCGCAGCAGCAGGCGACCAAGGTCTACGGGTACGACAACAAGCGCGCCCTGCCGATCGCGGCCGTGCAGCCGGGCACCGGTCGGGTGCTGGCCATGGCGGTCAACCGGCACTACAGCCTCGCGGACAACCCGGCCGGGCAGGCCAACTACCCGAACACCGTCAACCCGTTGATCTCCGGTGGGGCCAGCGTCGACGGGTACCAGGCGGGTTCGACGTTCAAGCTGTTCACCATGCTCGCCGCGCTGGAGTCGGGCCGTACCCTCTCCACCGGCTTCGACGCGCCCGCCAAGCTGCCCACCCGGTACGCCGCGGAGGGCCCGGGCAGTTGCGACGGCCACTGGTGCCCGGCCAACGCCAACCCGGACTGGATGGACGGGTACCGGATGATGTGGGACGGCTTCGGCCGGTCGGTGAACACGTACTTCGTCTGGCTGGCCGAGCAGGTCGGCCAGGACAAGGTGGTGCAGATGGCGCAGCGGCTCGGGATCACGTTTCGCGCCGACTCGGACGCCGCGTTCGCCAAGGACAACGCCGCGAACTGGGGTTCGTTCACCCTGGGCGTGGCCGCCACCACCCCGCTGGACCTGGCCAACGCGTACGCCACGGTGGCCGCCGAGGGCACCTACTGCACACCGCTGCCGGTCGTCTCGGTGACCGCCGCGAACGGCACGAAGGTGCCGGTGGGGGAGCCGTCCTGCAAGCGCGTCCTCGACGCCGACGTGGCCCGCGCCGCGACCGACGCCGCCCGCTGCCCGGTGGGGCAGCAGTCGCCGTACGGGCAGTGCAACGGCGGCACCGCCACCGGTGTGAACGACATCCTCGACGGTCGACCGGTGGCCGGCAAGTCCGGTAGCTCGGAGCAGAACGCGACCGAGACGTTCGTCGGCTTCACCCCGCAGGTCGCGGTGGCCGGCATCGCCACCAACCCGGACGACCCGGCCGACTCGGTGGGCTCCGCCGTGCAGACGAAGGTGATCGACGCCGTCGCCCGGGTCATCGCCACCGCGGTCAAGGGCCAGCCGGAGAAGGCGTTCGCCGCGCCCAGCCGCGAGCTGGCCGGCGAACCGCGCCGCCCGGTGGAACGCCCCGCGGTCCCGGACCGCCAGCAACCCACCACCGAGGACCCCCGCTCAGCCCTGCAGCGCTGGCTCAACCGCCGAGGCTGAATCGCGGGGGCAGGGGCGTGGTGGGGGCTCTGTCTCGTATAC
>NZ_WBKR01000356.1 GCF_008868155.1 Micromonospora sp. ALFpr18c | reverse complement strand
GTGCGACCGCCCTGCGCCGCGACGCCGGGCCGGTGTTCGTGCCGGCGCCCCGGGCGGCTCACCCCCGGTCGAGGTGGCGACGGTGGGGGAGACCATGGTGGTGCTCTGCCCCGCACCCGGTGAGCCGCTGGAGGACGCCGAGCGGGTCGCCGTGTCGGTCGGTGGCGCGGAGTCCAACGTGGCCGGTTACCTGGCCCGTCTCGGGCACTGCGCGGCGTGGGTGAGCCGGGTCGGTGACGACCCGTTCGGTCGGGCCGTCGTGCGGCACGTCGCCGCCACCGGGGTACGCGTGGACCACGTCACCGTCGACCCGGCCGCCCCCACCGGGCTGTATGTCAAGGACCCCGGTCCGGCCGGAACGGCCGTGCACTACTACCGGGCCGGCTCGGCGGCCTCCCGGATGGACACCGGGACACTGGCCGACCCCCGGCTCGCCGGCGCCCGGGTGCTGCACCTGTCCGGGATCACTCCGGCACTCTCCCCGTCCTGCCGGGCGCTCGCCGAGCACGCGGTGACCGACCGGCCGCTGCCGGGCGCGCTGGTCAGCTTCGACGTCAACCACCGTGCCCGGCTCTGGCCCGCCGAGCAGGCCGCGCCGGTGCTACGTGACCTCGCCGACCGCAGCGACCTCGTCTTCGTCGGTCAGGACGAGGCGTACGCCCTGTGGGGCACCACCGATCCGGCGGCCGTACGCCGACTGCTGCCCGGCCCCGAGACGGTGGTGGTCAAGGACGGCGCGCTGGGTGCGACCGCCCTGCGCCGCGACGCCGGGCCGGTGTTCGTGCCGGCGCCCCGGGTGGCGGTGGTGGAGCCCGTCGGCGCGGGGGACGCGTTCGCCGGCGGCTACCTGGCCGGGCTGCTGCGCGGCCTCGACCCGACGCGGCGGCTGCGCCTCGGTCACCTCGTCGCCGCGCAGGTGCTGGGCAGCATCGGCGACAACGCCCCACTGCCGGCGTGGTCGTGGTTCGAACGGCTGCTCGACGCCCCCGACGACACCTGGTCCCCACTGGACCTGGCCGGCGCGCCGGCGGAGGGCTGAGGCGTGTCACAGGGCGTCGACCGGGCGATGCGCGTGCTCGAACTGCTGGCACGGGAGCCGGCCCAGCTCGGCGAGGTGGCCGCCGACCTGGGCGTGCACAAGTCCACCGCGCTGCGCCTGTTGCAGACCCTCGAGGCGGGTGGGTTCGCGCGTCGCCGCGACGGCGGCTGGACCGTGGGCCTGCGGCTGATCGGTCTCGCCCAGCAGGCACTGGACTCGCTGGACGTCCGCACGGTGGCCCGTCCGCACCTGGCGGCGCTCGGCCGCGACTGCGGGCACACCATCCACCTGGCCCAGCTCGTCGACGACGACCTCGTCTACGTGGACAAGATCGAGGCGCGTGGCCAGGTGCGGATGTACTCACGGATCGGCCGCACCGCGCCGCTGCACGCCAGCGGGGTGGGCAAGGTGGTGCTCGCGTACAGCCCGGAGCCCCGGCTGACCCGGCTGGTCGACGGCGGCGAGCTGCGGGCGTACACCCCGGGGACCATCTGCGACCCGGCCGCCCTGCGCGCGGAGCTGGCGACCGTCGCCGAGCAGGGCTGGGCCGCCGACGACGGCGAGTTCGAGCCGCTGATCACCTGCGTGGCGGCGCCGGTGCGGCAGGCCGACTGGTCGGTCACCGCCGCCGTGTCGGTGACCGCGCCGACCGTGGTCGCCACCCTCGCCGACCTGCGCCGCCTGCTACCCCGACTGCGGGCCACCACCCGGCAGATCTCCCACGACCTCGGATGGAGTGCACCATGACCACAGCGGACTTCGACCACATCTTCGGCGGCGCCCGGGTGATGGCCATCCTGCGCGGCCTGCCGGTCGCCGAGACCGTCCGGCTCGCCGAGCGCGCCTGGGATCTCGGCATCGACGTGGTGGAGGTCCCGGTCGCCACCCCCGAGGCGGTGCCGGCGCTGCGGGCCGCAGTCCAGGCGGGCGTCGAACGTGGTCGAATCGTGGGTGCCGGCACCGTGCTCGACGAGGGTCAGGTCGCGGCGGCGGCCGACGCCGGTGCCGCGTTCACCGTCGCGCCCGGCCTCGACCTCGCCATCGCCGACGCCGCCGCCGCGCGCGGTCTGCCGCACCTGCCCGGCGTGGCCACCCCGACCGAGGCGCAGCAGGCGCTGCGGCACGGCCTCACCTGGCTCAAGGCGTTCCCCGCGATCTCCCTCGGGCCGGCGTGGTTCACGGCCATGGCGGGCCCGCTGCCACAGTTGCGCTTCGTCGCCACCGGCGGCCTGGACGCGGCCAACGCCGCCGCGTTCCTGGACGCGGGCGTACGGGTAGCGGCAGTGGGCTCAGCCCTGTCGGACCCCCACCAGCTGGACAATCTGGCCAAGCTAGCCACAAACCCACGCTGACCC
>NZ_WBKR01000355.1 GCF_008868155.1 Micromonospora sp. ALFpr18c | reverse complement strand
GCGCGGTGCCGGCCAGCACCGACCGGGCAGCGGTCTCGGCGTCGATGGCGTCGGTCTTACCGCGCCGGCGGCGAGTCTGACGGTTCGGACGGACGACCTCCATCACCGAGATGCCCTGATCAAGCAAGTGCCGGGTCAACCCGGCGCCGTAGCTGCCGGTGCCCTCGACGCCGGCTTGGTCGATCGGGCCGAGTTCCTGCGCCCACGCCGTCAGCTGGGCGTGCCCGGCAGCGGTACTCGGCACGTTGGTCGTGCCGAGGAGGCGTCCGTGCTGGTCGATCGCCGCAGCCACGTGCACGTCGGCGTGGGTGTCCACGCCGATGGTGACTCGCACCTCGACCAGCTCGATCGATGTTGCCATGCCCACCGGACCTCCGTCGCGTCGCCTCAACCTCTTGCGGCACCGCCGCCAGCGGGAACGCGGGCAGAACTCCAGTGAGATGCGTCGGGCTCCTATCAGGCCACATCGACCCCGGCCGGCGGCGGCACGGCGACGTCCTCCCGCCGGTCGACGTATCGCTAACAAGGCACCGCGGCCCGTTGTTTTTCGGGTCAGACCGCCGGGAGGACGTCGGCGATCATGATGCCTGGAGTTGTTTTTGGTCTGGAAACTACGGACGGGCCGAGCTGCCGGCGCGAGTCGATGACGTCATCACCACGGCGGCCCGGATGGACCGCGAGTACCGCCAGCTCGTCAGGCAGTCTGACCGGCTGTACGACGAGCGGATGCACCTGGAGATGGCCCGTTTCGGTGACGTCGCCGACGCCGACCTGCAACTGCGGCTCGACAGCAGCGAGAAGCAGCACCACCTGTACCAACAGAAGCGGCGTACGTACATGCAGGACGGCGTCGACGCGCTCAGCGCTGACGACCGCGCCCGGTACGACGACCTGCAGCGCCGGATCACCGCCGCCGGCAGCGACTGGTTCGAACCCGGCCGGGACGCTCAGGCCGCCGAGGTCTGCGGCCTGAGCGTCCCCGAGTACCACGAGCTGGTCGCGATCCACGCGAAGCCCTACCGCGCGCGTACCCGCGCCGAGCAAACGCGCCACGACGCGCTCATGGGTAACCGCAAGCCACCGCTGCTGGCCGAGCAGGCCGCGATCGTCTACGGGCTCAGCGTGGATGAGTACCGGGAGTTCGAGGCGTTGGACAAGCTCGGTGAACCCCAACCCGCAGGACCATACCGCCAGCGCCAGGCGCGCCCACACCATCCCCGCCGCAACCCCGGCACTACACGGCATCCCATAACCAACCGGACAATCAAGGACTACTCCGGGGCCCTGAGGTTGAACCTGGCCCGAGCATGATCCGTTTAACTCTTCGGACACTGACGCGAGATCACCACACCCCAGGGGGGGAGGGAACACGTGCTCAGCGGCAAACAGACTCTCGAACTCCTCGCCGACGAAATCATCGCCCCATGGGGATGCAGGACGCGGTGGTCGACGCCGGTGACGGCGAGGTTGCTCCCGTCGCACTCCACTGCAAACTATCCAACAGTCACTCAAACGGAAGGGGCACGACAATGCCAGACATCGATGATGATGTAGCGATCGAATTCATGAAGGCAGCACTAGAAGAACCGAACGCTCAAAAATTCGCAAGGGATGTGCGTGAAGAAGGCCAGGAGGCTCCGTCGGCGACAGAGCTGCAAAGATGGTTCGCCGGCATTGATCGTCCGCATCTTTTCTTCTGGCTCTCGCGAGCAGATCAGGACAGAGTCCTGCGGCGGTTCACTGTTCGGGAGGACCAGCTTGAAAGTATTGCAGCCAATCGAGGTGTCCGGGTAAGCGAATTGCCTCAAAACATAAATGCCAAGTCGCACAGCCGTTTGTCGAACACGAAGCGTTCCGCACCGCCGCCCGGCCGGCCGTCTGGCCCTTCAACGTCGGCGGGTTACGGCACGCCAGGGTATCCGACTCCCGGACAATATGGTTTCGCACCGCCGTCTGGCCCTTCAACGTCGGCGGGTTACGGCACGCCAGGGTATCCGCCCGCCAGCCATTCTCATCCTTCACTGCCACCGGTGATGGGCTTGGGTGGTCAGCAGGCCACAGCGGCGGCCCTTCGTTCCCCCACTCCTCCTCCTTCCTACTCCCAGAGCATGGAGAGAGGTAGATATTACGCTGCTTCACTTCAGCAGTATGGACAGGGACAAGGGGCAGGGCCCCGACCAAATCATTGAGCCATTCCGCGCAGGGCTTCGGTTACTGACGGTTGTCATGTGGTGCGGTCGTGGTCGATGTGGAGGACACGGGCGTTTCAAGATCATCTTACGGTGGGTAGTGGTCACCACGTCGGCGTGTCGAATGGGGCCGAAGCTCCGTTAGGACGAGGTCTTCTCACGGATCTGGTCCACCCGGAGCTTCGTCATGGCGCAGTCTGTCATCCCTGCTGTCGATTCGGTGCCCGCGCCGCGGGATGGTGGCGTGTCGTTCACGCCGTCGTGTCG
>NZ_WBKR01000354.1 GCF_008868155.1 Micromonospora sp. ALFpr18c | reverse complement strand
GCGATTTGATCTCCCCAGGGCCGGTCAACCTCATGATCACCGAGGCGGGACGGGGGTGGGAGGAGGCGGTTTGCGGCCTCCAGGGCCAGGGGGTTGCGGTTGGCGGCGCGGAGCGCCTGGGTTATCGAGATGGCTGCTGCTGCCGCGAGGACTCGGTTGTCTCCGGCGGTGGTCATCGCACGGTCGGCGGCCAGCCAGGCCAGGTCGGGTTCGCCGAGCTTCACCAGCAGCGACGAGGTGATCCGGTACGCCTGCACCAGCAGCTCCGCCGACTGCGCACCCTGGGCGGCGTCGAGCAGACCCGGCAGCAGGCACACCAACTGCCCGTAGTGCGCGTGCTGGTAGGTCAACCAGGCGTGCCCGACCTGCCGTCTCAGCTCGTCCGGGGCCTGGGTCGGGATCTGTCGCAGGTCGTAGCGGGCGAGAGCGGCCCGGATGTCGTCCACCCCGTCCGGTGTGCGAGCCGGGGTGCTGCGCGGCTGGCCGAGCAGCACGTCTGGATCGACGCGCAGGACGTGGGCCAGCTCCTGGATCACCGAGTACCGGTCCAGGGTGCGGGCACCCCGCTCGATCTTGTCGACCCAGCTCTTCGACCTGCGCAGCCGGTCGGCGAGCATCTGCTGCGTCATCTGCCGCCGCACCCGCCAGCTCGCCACGCGGCGGCCGATCGGAAGGTCATCGCTGGTCACGCCGCCACCGCCGGTCCGGGACCGCGCGGGTCGTGTCGTCCACGGGTACGCGGTCCGCCTCGGCCTGGGCCAGGAGGCGCTGTTTGGCGGCCTCCCGCTCGGCCGCCTCGGACTGTTTCCCTGCGTTCTCCGGAGCGTTGTCGTCCCGACCGCTCATCCCCGCCTCCTCCGTCAGAGGCCGGGGCGCTCACTGCCCCAGGCCACCGGGACGCACGTACGTCCCAAACCGGACACTAGGGCGGATTGGTAATGCGGCGATTACTGGCAGTTATGCGGCCAGGTTGATGCCGATGCGGCCGGCGAGCAGCCGCAGGTCGTCGGGGATGGCTCGGCGCTGGGCACGCTGGGCCAGGGTCACCACGGCATCGCGGGCGAGGGGGTTGATGGCGAACGGGATCGGTGCCGCCCGCTCGGCCTGCACGAACGCCGCCAGCGCGTCAACGTCTCTGCGACCCCCGTCGGCAAGGGCGCGGCCGAGGTCAAGCCAGTAGGACTGCTGGCGGATCGACGCCGCCAGCACCTGCGGACAGACCGTCCGAGAGAGCTCAATGACCCGGCCGGACTCGCCCTGCTCGGCGGCAATGGACATCTCCCAGAGCCCGACGTTGGTCGGCCCGAAGCCACAGCCGTTGAAGCCAGCTCCGTCGGCCGGATCGCCGAGCGTTGCCGCCTCGCGGGCTGCCTCGGCAAGGTGGTCGCGAGCGACGTCCAACCGACCGCTGACTGTCGACGTCAAGGCGGCCGAGAGATGAAGCTGTCCGAGCATCTGTCGCACCCGCTCGTCGGCTGCCTCGGCTTGCAGCTCGGTCAGTGACCGGTCGGCGGCGCGCGCCGCGACAGGTGCAGATTCGATCGGCAGGCTTTGTGCGTAGGCGAAGCGGGAGGCCGCGATCCATGCCGGGTCTTCGGTGCCTTCAGCGACCGATCCAGCGAGCCGGGCGGCGTTGAGGGCTAGATGGCGGTATCCGAGGTTCCGCAGGCAGGTGGCGGCTTGGTAGGCGACCTGGACGAGCACGGTGCCGCCTACTGCGGCCGCTTCGAGCAGCAGGCCCGGAAGCATGCGAGCCATGGACGGGTAGTTGCACGAAGTGCGGAGCTGCTCGGCGCGGGCGATCTCGGCGGTCAGACGTTCCCTTGTGCATGTCGGTGGACGACGCTCGCCGTCCTCGATCTCGATGAGGGCCGACCAGATCGCCGGCACACACTCGGCGGCGCTCTCACGGGCAGGATCGCCGGACTCTGTGCCCTGGCCGAGCAGGTCAGCCACCGTGACCTGGAGTGCGGCGGCGAGAGCGACCAGAGTGGAGCGACGGTCGATGGTCTTCCGACCCGACTCGATCTGCGACACGTAGGACTGGGTGACGCCTGCGAGCCCAGCGAGGACGGCCTGAGTCATTCCGCCCCGGCGCATCCGCCAGTACCGAATCCTGGCACCGATGGTGTCCGGCTTCTTCACCATGCCTTCACCCATTCCCGAGTAGAGGACCGGGACAGCGACCATGCCTGCACTGTCGCACCGTACACCCGCAGGGCGTCCAAGCGATGACGTTAAATGCGCGAGACACGTCGGTTCACCAGGGCTATTGCGTTCTGGGGTAACTGCTGGTCACAGCGGTTATGAGGTCGTGTGAGCGACGGTCGGCGCGGCGGTTGGCGCGGGCGATGTTGGGTTCGCCGTGGATGTGGTGCCAGCCGATTGCGGTGTTACGCAGGGTGGCCATGACGGCGGGTCCGGTGCCGGTGCGGGCCTGGTGAAGATCTTCACGGAACGTCA
>NZ_WBKR01000353.1 GCF_008868155.1 Micromonospora sp. ALFpr18c | reverse complement strand
GCGCCATGACGAAGCTCCGGGTGGACCAGATCCGTGAGAAGACCTCGTCCTAACGGAGCTTCGTCCCCATTCGACACGCCGACGTGGTGACCACTACCCACCGTAAGATGATCTTGAAACGCCCGTGCAACGATGGCAGACGGCCGCCGCAGCTATGACCGTGCCATCTCGGTGACGAAGCGGCGGACTCTCAACCGGCTCCATACTGCAACCGCCTACGGGGCGGCGGGTCGTAGCGTCTACTCCGACGCACTCGCGGCCGGGATGAGCCAGTCTCGAGCCCAGCTATACGCAACCTCGCAGGGCAAGGCTGCCCTGGACACCCCACCGATCACTGATTCCTGGTGTGCGTATAGCGAGGATGTTGAGCCGGATCCGAAGTTCGAATGGTCAGGGTGCGGCTTGTACTACGAGGTGCAATTCGCAGGTGACACCGCCTACGCCGCGCACAGCGGAACGGCGCATGGCTGGGGCACTGGAGTTCTTGGCGGCGGCAAGGAGCTCCAGAAGGGATATATATCGACCGAGCACACTAACTGGAATCCCTCCCCCGCGGCCTTCGATATCGTCGAAGCGTCTCCCTCATCTAGCACGAATGGCCCCAGCACTTGCACCAACTTCAACATTGGTCTTTCCCAGTTTGTCGAGCTTGGATTTAGTGTTCCGCTGTGCAGCGACGGCTGGGATGTGACGTGGAATCGAACCTTCCACAAGGTGGAATGGCATGGCGACAGCACTGGTGGCTCGTCGGACAGTAGGTCGGCTGGTGGCGCTCACACCCTGCGATCCGCCCCCATCGATGGCTCTAGTTGGTCGACTTCATTCCGTATCGGGTGGACTTACGCCTGCTTCGGGTGCTGATGGACTGAGGCTGGTCCTGCGGCGGCCCTGGCCGCCGCAGGACCTGTGAAATGGCTTGCTTGATGGCGTGAGATGCGATTGGTCGTAAGCAGCTCTTCCGGGGGCGATCGAAGATTGCAGAGCGAATGAATGACTGCAGCTTTCGGCGCCTTCCGCCACGTTTCGCGGATGCTCAATGAAGCTGCCTTCTGGGGCGTCAGATCATGGTCTGGGGTTAAGACGCCCACTAGCTTGCAATGCCCGATATACTTCGGTCATGCGCTCTCGCGTCATCCTGACCGTCGCGGCCGGACTCCTTTCGGTCTCAGCATGTGGGACTGCGGAGCCTTCTGTCCCCATCGAAACATCTCTTCCCTCGGACGAGCATCCCTCCGTAGTCTTAGACGCCTCGGTGCCCGACTGGGAGACCACTGCCTGGCTGGACGAAGGTGTCTTCTGTGTTCGCTCTGCTCGCACACGGTCAGGGGGCAGAGGCGACGCGGCGAACAAATTCGTCTCTTGCAATCCGGCCCCCCCGGCGCTCCTTCTCGGCGACGGTCCGCCGATACTGCCCGCCAAGCCGGTGCCCTACGTCGCGCCCCTAGACCCCCAGCAACAGAAGGTCATCTTGGTTGGGGTCGTACGTGGCAACGTCGCCAGTGTCGCCGTAACTATGTTCGGGACGACTGTCACGGCAGCCGTTCACCCGCTGCCAGCGGTTGAAGGTGGCCAAGTCGGTGCGTACGCTGTTTGGTTACCCAGGAGCGGTCCTGCGCATAACGGGATGAGCAGCTCCGACATCACTGCCGTTATTGGCTATGATGCATCCGGCCAGGTTGTAGTCCAGCTGAATGATGCGTAGATCGCGTTGTCGAGCAACGCCCGCAGCACTCCAACCACTCGGAGATCAGGGCCAGCTCAACCCGACGCTGGCTCGCGCATGACTGCCAGGATCTTCAGCGTGCAGGCATCGACATTCCGGAGATCGATGCCATGGTTGTACCGAGACGTACTCCGCCCAGCAGTGAGCAAAGTCTTGGTGCCTGATGGACACGCGGCCGGGTCGCGCGAAGACAAGATCGTGGATGGGTTGACCGACGTCATGGTCATCACAGCCGCAGTGGCGCTGGTCGCTTCAGTCGTCGGCGTGTTCTTGATCCGGCCGAATGACCTGCACGAAAGCGCGTTGTAGGCATCCCTGCTGAGCTCACTACAGAGGCGGGACGACCCCGAAAGGTGCGGTGGCCGGGAAGGCGCACCCGGCTGCCGTATCTGTCCGTGACGGCCTTTGGGGCAGTACCACTGTTACCCCGGATGCCCGCCCTGGAAGCCGCCACCGGACTGGACGACTGGCGGCCAGTTGCACTCGGGTCCGCAGAAGTGGCGCGGACGGTGCCGCCATCGCCTTCTGCCGCCGCTCCCGGGAGGAGCGGCGTTCCGGCGGATGCGGTCATCAGCGCGCTCGTCGAGGCGCGGGCGCGCAGCTCACCTCCGCTATTCAGAGTAGATAGCGGGTATCGAGGGTGATCAAGGAAAGGTGTACCCGACCTGCAAGGATGTGGTTGTCTACGCCATGTCCTTTGTAGAAGCGGGTGCACCTTTCTGGTGAGCAAGTCTATCGGGTGGGATGACCGGCTGTCGGTGACGGCCACAGATAAGAACCTCGTC
>NZ_WBKR01000352.1 GCF_008868155.1 Micromonospora sp. ALFpr18c | reverse complement strand
CAGTAGCGCGAGACGGCGGTGCTGGGTGATCGGGGTCTGCTGGCCAGGACGGTGCGGAGGTATTCGCAGCCTCGGCATGAGCCTGGCGCGGTTGGCCCAGGCCAGGAATGGTTTGAGGAGTTGGCGCTGGTGTGGGCGGTGGTCGACGAGCCAGCGGTCCAGGTCCGCCTGCCGCAACGTGGCGAGGGTCAGGTTCTGCTCACGGTTCCAGGTGAGGAAGTCGCCGGCGCGTAGGACCTGCTGACCGAGCTCGTTGCGGGTGTGGCGTCCGACGGGTCCGCGTTCGGCGCGGCGCCGCAACCAGGGCAGCGTGTGCCAGGTGGTGTATTGGCGCAGCAGTCGGCGTTGGTCTCCGTCGGTGACGGTGTCTAGGTGCTCGAGCAGCCATCTCTCGAACAGCATCACTTGCTTGTCGACGCGGGGCAGGATGCCGCAGGCCATGAGCAGTTCGCGCAGGTGGGCGGCGACGCGCCAAGGCTGCAGCCGATGGAATGCCTCGTGCGTCAGCTCGATGTCACCACGGCCGAGACCTTGCAGCAGGTCGGCGGCCCCGGCGGAGTGGCCATGCCGGGACGATACCCAAGCCAGACCGGAGAGTGGGTTTTCCATGCTGGTCAGCAGCTCGGCCAGCGCTGTCAGCTCGGGCCGGATCCGCCCGGCGCCGTCGTCGAGGAGTTCCGCGACGCGCCGGGCGAGGGTGCAACGGGTGCAGCGACGGCCGGCGTGCAGCTTGCTCTCCTGCCCGCACTGGGCGCAGGCGTAAGAGATGGAGAAGGTGGCGCAGCTGGTGCAGATTGGCGCCTGGTCTTCGGCGCGCAGTCCGGCCAGGACCCGGTCGAGGCCGCAGCTGGGGCAGCGGCCATGGGTGCGTAGTGCCCGGTCGTGGCAGGTGCGGCAGACGTGCCCGTCGGGCCAGCGAGCCGCGAAGTTGCCTCGCCGCCCGCAGCGGGCGCAGTCCCGGATGAACCAGCGTTCGTACTGCTCAGCGGTGGCGTAGGGACGGTCGTGCATCAGTCCGGTCGCACGCGGGCTCGTCGCGGCCGGACCGTGGCCAGATCTACCGGCGCCGGGACGTCGCCGGCGACGGCTTTGCGCGGGGCGACGTTGGCCGCTGAGGTGATGACCAGGTCGGCGGGGGTAACTTCCAGGATGTCGCATAGCGCCGCGAGGACAGGCAGCGACAGCCGCTCGGGTGTGCCGGTGACGAGGCGGTGGACCTGGGAGGCGGACAGGTCGATGCCGCGTTCGTGCAGCAGCGGGACCAGTTCCGTGGCGGTGAACAAGCCGCGGGCGGCCATCATCTCCCGCAGTCGCCACCGGTAGCTGACCTGGCGTTTCATGCTCATCGCGCTCTCCGGGCCGGTCGTAGTGCCGCGTCCATGGTTGCGTCGAGAGCCTGCCGCAGTGTGCGGGTGCGGAAGTCCGACGACACGCAGGTGTAGATCGCCGTGGTGGAGGCGTGTTCGTGGCCGACCTGCTGCTGCACGAACAGCGGATCCCAGCCGGCCTCGATCAGATGGGTGACGTAGGAGCGGCGCAGGGAGTGAAAGTCCAGGCCGGTGTCCAGGCCGAGGGCGTCGCGGTAGGCCGACAGGCGTGCGTTGATCTGCGCCAGCCCGACCCGCGGCGCCCGTTCCGAAGGCCAGAGCGCCGGGTTGCCGTCGACGGCCAGCAACGGCCGAATCTCCTCGACCCACTCGGCGAGGATCTCCGGCACCCACGCCCAGACCGTCAGCACGCTGCGCCGCTTCGGCGCCGAACCCTTCATCGCCTTGCCGTGACGCACGTAGAGAACGCCGTACCCGCCGAACTCGTCGGCGTGCGGGTTGCGGCCGAAGTCGGCCACGTCGAGCATCCGGGTCTCGTTGCGTCGCAGCCCGTACCCGTAGGCGACCTTGAACAGGGTGGCGTCGCGGAATGCCGGAAGCCAGCCCTTGCGCCCGGCTGCCCGGATGCGAATGACCTGGTCGTCGGCATAGTCCAGCAGGGCTTGCATCTCGTCGAGCGTGAACGCGCGCTTGGCCGGGTCGCCCTCGGCTGCGGCGACGTGGACTGCAGCGTTCCACTCGTGGACCACCTGCACCGGATGCGTACCGAACCGCTTCTCGCACTCGCCGACCCAGCCGTAGGCCGGGTCGGTCAGGTACGCGCAGAACAGCCGGACCGCCTCCTGGTAGCCGCGCAGCGTCGAGCGGCGCACCCGGCGCACGGCCCGCAGATCGGTGCACCACTCGTCGATCAGCTGCGGGGTCCACCGCCACGGCAGCGCCTGCGCGTGCTCAGCGAACGCCCGAACCGACCGCTGCCGGCTCTCCACAGTCCCGAACGACAGGTTCCGCGCGAGCTGCTGGTTCCGCCAACCGTCCAGCATCGCCGTGAAGACCTGCTCCTCCGGACGCAGCAGTCGGACGCCGTCGGCCAGTTGCAGGGCAGCCGACCCCGGGGCGGCGCGTTCCACGTCCACCGACAGTGACCTCCCACCACTCGCATTAGATGCGAGATCTTCGCATCTAATGCGACCCGCCTGTCAAACGCGCAGGTCAGGACGAGTGCATCTGCAACCCTCGCGGCAAGGAGAGCATTCACGAGGTCTACAGTCGGCGAAACCGCTACTCATGCGGCCAGCAGCGCAAACCTCGGCCGCAGGCC
>NZ_WBKR01000351.1 GCF_008868155.1 Micromonospora sp. ALFpr18c | reverse complement strand
CAACCGTCCCGCCCCTCGGCTCTGGGCGGACACCCCGTAGTCACCCGACCCTTCCCCGGAAAGGTAGACACCGATGACAACCGCTCCGAGCGACGGCACGTACACGTTCGACAACGGCGCACCGGACGCCGTCCCCCAGATGCACGCGCTGGAATCCTTCCTGGATCCGATCACGACGCGGCGCCTGGCCCGTCCGGTGCTGCGACCGGGAGCGACCTGCTGGGAGGTCGGGGCGGGCGGCGGCTCGATGGCCCGCCGGATCGCCCGCGCGGTCGGCGACGACGGTCACGTGCTGGCGACGGACATCGACCCCACCCACCTCGTGGCCGACGGCAACCTGCACGTACGCCGGCACGACGTCCGGACCGAACCGCCACCCGGGGACGCCTTCGACCTGATCCACGCCCGGCTGGTGCTGCTGCACCTACCCGATCGACGGCGGGTTCTCCGCACACTCGCGGGCGCGCTGGCTCCCGGCGGATGGCTCGTGGTGGAGGAGTTCGACTGCACCGCGCCGTTGCGGGTGTTGACCGCGCCGACGGACGACGCCGCGAAGCTCTTCGCGCAGGTCATGGACGCCATGATGGGTGTCCTGGAGGACCACGGCGCCGACCTGGGGTGGGCGCAGGACGTGCACACCGAGATGGCCTTAGCCGGTCTGACCGACCTGGAGACCATCACCCACTCGCAGAGCTGGGCGGGCGGTTCGACCGGGACGTCGCTGTACGAGACGAACTCCCGCCAGTTGGAGCCGGATCTGCTCGCCGCCGGGCTGTCGCCCCACCAGCTGAACGCCTTCCGGCGGCTCGTCCGTGATCCCGGGTTCGCCGTCATGTCGTACCACTTCGTCTCCACGCGGGGCCGTCTGCCGAGCTGAGCGCAGGTGGATCACCGCGCGGAGAGCGGTCGCGGCCGACGTACCTCTCCCGCCGCAGCGCTTCCCCCCTCACCCCGCTGAGCCGGACAGCTCTACGGAGGCGGCGACCGCGCCGGCCGGGCTCCCGTCGGGAGCCCGGCCGGTCCGTGCCCGTGGGTCAGGTGCCGATCCTCGCCGACGCCCGGCACCGGCAGCGGCCCAGACGTGGTCGCGTGCGGCCGTGCGGCCTCACAGCCGGGATCTCAGCACGTCGACCTCGCAGCCCGGCGAGAACGGGTCGAAGTCGTGCTCGACCAGCCAGCGGATCGCCAGCAGGCTACGCACCGACCACCACGCGCGGATCACGTCGAGGTCGACCTCGGTGCCGTAGCCGGCGACGACGTCGCCGAGGTGCCGCTCGTGTCCGAGCGTCAAGCTGGCGAGGTCGTACAGGGCATCGCCCCGGCCCGCCTCGGACCAGTCGACCACCCCGGTGATCTCGTCACCGTCCACGAAGACGTGGGCGATCTGCAGGTCGCCGTGCGTGAACACCGACGTCCACGGCCGGAGCGCGGCCTCGGCGACCTGGCGGTTGCGGGTGATCAGGTCGATGGGCAGGACGCCGTTCGTGACGAGCCACTCGCATTCGTCGTCGAGACGGGATGCGATCTCGTCGAGGCTCCGACCGGGCCATGGCGGCAGCGGGGCGTCGTGCAGCCTCCGTACCGCGGCGCCCGCCGCGGCAGGAACGGTCAGCGACGTCGGAGCAGCCCACGTCCGGCCATGAAGGCCCGCAACGTCTCGGCATCCTCGGCGGACATCAACCGACGTGGGATCACGGTCGCCGGCATCCGGCCGACGTACACGATCCAGAACTCGGACGTGTCCCGCACCTGGGCGACTCCGTCCCAGGCGATGCCGCCGGACTCCGAGCCACTGCGCATCATGATGTTGTCATCGGTGATGTCGTAGGCGCCCTCGACGGCGTAGCGACTGGAGCGGCGCCGGGCGCGCAGCACCACCCACGGCCGGTACAGCATCGACAGCACGCCACCCACGACCATCGCCAACCACAACGGCGAGATCTGCTCGGCCCACGCGAACCCCCGCGAGACGGCCAGACCGATCGCCCCGACCGCCGCCAGTGCCGCGCCGATGTAGCCGAACCTGCGCAGCCGGACACTGCCGAGCGCGGCAGCCACACGGCCCGGGTAGGCGGGATCGGCGGGGACGTCGAAACGGATGTGCACGCCAGAACGATAGTGCCCGAACGGTCGCCGGCGGCCTGTCTCCGGCCCGGCGGCGCCCGGCGCGGCCGGAGCCGTGGTGCACCAAGGGCTGACAGGCTAGTTTGCGGGGATGAGTCTTCTCGATGACGTCGCCCGACGGGACAGTTGGCGATGCTGGGTGTGCGACGAGTCGGTCGACGCCGACATGTCGGTGAACGACCCGCGTGGTCCCAGCGTCGACAGCCGTACCGCCGACAAGAAGGCGAGGATCACCGAGCGACTCGCGCATCGTGCCTGCAACACCCGCAAGGGCGCGGTCAAGGTGGTCATCGCCTGGCCGGACCGTCTGCACGTGGTGGACCCCGCACCGCTGATCGCCGTCGCCGAGCGACTCGACCGCAAGGGTGGCCGTGAGCTGGTCGCCCGCTGCCCGAGCAGGAAGGACGCCCAGGAGGCCGCGGACTGGCTGGTTGACCGGTTCTCCCGCCTGGTGCCCGGACTGCCGGTGACCGCGAGCGTCGACGCGGGCGGTGGACAGTACCTCGTCGCCCTGACCACCGGCCGCCG
>NZ_WBKR01000350.1 GCF_008868155.1 Micromonospora sp. ALFpr18c | reverse complement strand
GGCCAGATCGGCGAGGTGGTCAACAACAGGGTGGATCGGGGAAGATGAGGACACGAGCGCGGCTCCTGGAACGATCTTTAGGTCTAGACACCCGAAAGATCATCAGAGTCGCGCTCGTCCCACAACTCCCACCTTGGACCCATCCTGAACCTGGACAGAACATCTCAAGCCGGAACAACGCCGGGGCCGTGGGCCAGGCCGCAGGCGACCAGCATGCCGAGAATGACCAGCCCGACCCTCGTCCAAGGCACGTCCCTGCTCGGTCGGACGCCGATGGAGACCGCCACCGCCAGTTGAGCGGTGAGGACGAGGCAGATGACGACGCTCAGCACCCGGTAGCCGACCCCGTAGAAGGACCACCAGGTCACGGTGCCGAACACCGCCGGAACAACCATCAGCAGGCTCAGCCCGATCAGCGGTGTAGCGAGTTCCCACCGCTGCAGAGCGGCTCCTGCCGGGTGCGATGTCTGGCGGGTCAACTGTCGATGACTCGCAGGAAGACCGTGCCGCTGCCGGCGTCGAGGTAGACGGTGCCGTTGTACTGTGCCGTCCGCACGTCCTTGGCGAACTGCTCACTGACCTGCCAGGTGCCGCCGGTCGGCAGGAACGGGCGCAGCTCGGCGCTCAGCGGTGCGTCCCAGTTGGGCGGTGCGGGCTGCCATTCGTACCCTTTGATGATTGTGGCCAGGGTGTCGGGTCGCAGCACGACCAGCGCCTCGATGCGCGTGTCGGTCGGGCCGGTGACGCCGCGGGTGTCAGCTCCGGCGGCTGACGCCTGCCAGTGGGTTTCGACGAACTCGCCGAGGCGCGGAAACCGTTTCGCGATCGGGTCTCGGTCGGTCCGGACCGGTGCCGGGCTCACGCTGGTGGTCCTCCCTGTCGGCTCGTCGTCGGGGGCGTTGTCGGAGCATCCGGCAAGGGCCAGGACGAGTGCCGTCGCCAGAAGCCCGGCGCGAATGTCAGCCATCGGTACGCCCACCTACCAGATTCTGCCAGCCGGGACCCACTCCGTGGTGCCTGTGTTGACGGCAAGTTGAGCGCCGAGCGACGGCCTTCTCCGCCGCCGTCGAGGACCTGGGCGGCCAAGACGCTTTCATCTCAGACGGAGTACCCGATGCCTGCGTTCCGCAGCTTCGCGTCGATATAGTCCGCGTATTTGGGGTTTGAGCTGGGCAAACGCTGGTAGGCCCGGTGACAGGGCGTGTCACTAGGCGGCTGTGTTGTTGCAGGTCAGGCGGTTGCGGGTGTCGCGTCGAGGATGCGGGGCGGTTCGGTGATCCGCAGCTTCGTGAGCAGGGCCTTTTGGGGCTGGGACAGCTCGGTGCGCTGGGCGAACGTGCCGGCGGGGCCGGTGAACACGCCGAGGTGCAGCCGGTCAATCTCGGTGCGGATCGCGGTCCAGGTGCGGCCGGTCTCGGTCTCGGCGACGCGGATGAGCAGCAGGGCCAGCCAGCAGAGCAGGATGTGGGCGCGGATGCGGTCCTCGCGGCGGTGGAACACCGGGCGCAGGTCGAGGGTGGTCTTCATGTCGCGCCAGCCGCGTTCGACTTCGAGTAGTTGCTTGTAGCCCAGGGCGATGTCCTCCGCGCTCAGTTTCGGGTCGGAGCAGCGCAGCAGGTACTTGCCGTCGAGGCGCTGTTCGGCCTTGACCTTGGCCTGGTCGAGGCGAAGCAGGCCCTTGGGGGTGACGCGCAGGAACCGGTTCAGGCCGGGCTTGGTGGAGATCACGCCGCGTAGCTCGGCGCGTTTGGTGGCCGGCAGCCGGTCGGTGTCGTCGATCAGGTCGGTGAGTTGGGCGATCAGCCGTTGGCGGACAGCGGCGTCCCGGTCGGCGGCCTCGGGGTTGTAGCAGATGACGAACCGGTCGTCGGTGTCGATGTTGACTTCCTTGACCTGCAGGTTGTCCGCGACGGTGGCGTAGCGGCCCTGCCGGGCCAGAGCCTGGTCGGCTTCGCTGGTGCCGGCGCGTAGCTTCTCGCCGAGGATGTAGTGTCCGCCGCCCTGTTGCAGGAAGCGGCGGTTCTCGGCGGAGGCGAAGCCGCGGTCGGCGACCCAGACGATGCGGGCCAGGCTCCACTCGCGCATGTCGGTCTTGACCTGCCGGATCAGGGCGGAGTCGCCGGTGTTGCCGGGCCAGCACCAGACACGCACGGGGATGCCGGTGCGGGTGACGGCCATCCCGACCACGATCTGGGGCAGATCGTCGCGGGAGTCCTTGCTCTTGCCATGCGTGCGGAACCCGGCCTGTTTGACCGCGGCGGGGTCGTCGGCGTTGACCGGCTTGCCCTTGTCGTCGCGCCAGACGAGGTCGTCGGCCTCGTCGAGTTCGAAGTAGGTGCTGGTGGTGTCGAAGAACAGCAGGTCGACTTCGAGGTTGAGTAGGTCGGCGATCTGGTCGTAGACACCGAGGGTCAACGCGGGCTCGACCTCGATCAGCTGGTCCATCGCCCGGTAGCAGGCGTCGTCGGTGACATGTGGCAGGCCGGGCAGGTGCACGTCCTGGCAGACCCAGTCGGCGGCGGCCAGCTTGCTCGACGGCGCCAGAGCCCGGTTCGCGACCAGCGCGAACAGCACCCGCTCCACGTCGACCTCCCGCCGCGCCGAGCCGACCAACGGCCGTAGGACGGTGCCGATTCGCAGCCGGCGCCACAGCCCGTCGAGCA
>NZ_WBKR01000349.1 GCF_008868155.1 Micromonospora sp. ALFpr18c | reverse complement strand
ACAGGAGCGGGAGGGCCACGCGCACGGCGCGGGAGGGCCACGCGCACGGCGCGGGAGGGCCACGCGCACGGCGGTGAATTCTTTTCGACATCGGCTATTGACGTCGCCGTAACAGGTGGCCTAGCGTCCTGTCGAACCGCTTCGTCGAACCGCTTCGACGAAGATTCGGGAGCGGTCCCACGCCTGGCCGGAGGAGGTGCGCGGTGGCCACCATGCACGACGTCGCGCGCCTCGCCCGGGTCTCGGTCAGCACCGTGTCGTACGTGCTCACCGGCACCCGCCCGATCTCCCAGGCCACCCGGGACAAGGTGCTCGCCGCCATGGCGGAGCTCGACTACCAGCCCAACGCGATGGCCCGCGGCCTGGCCAGCCGGCGCAGCCGGATCCTGGGCCTGCTGATGCCGATGGACGAGCGCGGCCTGGGTGCGACCGAAACCGCCTTCGTCACCGGCGCCGCCGCGGCGGCCAGCACCGCCGGCTACCACCTGGTGCTCTCGCCGGTCGGCGGTGGGGATCTCGACGACCTGCGGCGGCTGGCCACCCAGCGGATGCTCGACGGTGTCGTGCTGATGGAGGTGCAGCTCGCCGACGAGCGGGTCACGGTGCTCCAGGAGGCTGGCGTACCGCTGGTCCTGATCGGCCGCACCGGCGACACCAGCGCGCTCTCCTACGTCGACATCGACTTCGAGCAGACCGTACGGGAGGCCGTCGCGCACCTGGTCGGCCTGGGGCACCGGCGGATCGTGTACGTCAACCACTCCGCCGCCACGCTGGCCAGCGGCTACGGCCCGGCGCTGCGTACCCGGGACGCTTTCGTCTCGGCGATGACCGGGCACGGCCTGGAGCCCGTGATGATCGCGGCCGAGGACAGCGCCGCCGGCGGGCGGGCCGCCCTGGCCGCGGCGTTCGCGCAGGCGCCGGAGCTGACCGCCGTGCTGGCCATGAACGAGACCGCGATCTTCGGCATCCTCGGCGAGCTGACCGGGCGGGGGCTGTCGGTGCCCGACGACGTCTCGGTCGTCTCGATGGTCACCTCGCCGCAGGTCGCCGAGCTGGCCACCCCGGCGCTGACCGCGATGACGTCACCCGGATCGGCGCTCGGCCGGATCGCGATCGAGGCGCTGCTGCGCCATCTGGACGGCCCCGCCGGAGGGCGTCATCAGCAGTTGCTGCCGTGCGCGCTGGAGATCCGCGGATCGACGGCCGCGCCGCGAAGCCGCCAACCGATGGGGGCTGACCAGTAAAAACAGCCCGCCGCCGCGCTGCAACGCGACGACGGGCCCAGTGAAGTACCGCTAGATACTCAACGAGGAGGATAGCAATGCAGCGATTCCACCGGATCGTCGCCGCGATCGCCCTGGCGGCGACCGCGACGACCACCGTGGCCGCCTGCGGCGGTGGTGACAACGGGGACAACAGCGACGCCAAGACCCTCAAGCTCTGGCACTACGAGAGCGAGAACAGCGCCATGGGGGTCGGCTGGAACCGGGCGATCGAGATCTTCAAGTCCGAGCACCCGGGCGTCGAGGTGCGCTTCGAGCGCAAGGCGTTCGAGCAGATCCAGCAGAACGCTGGCATGATCATCAATTCGTCCGAGGGTCCGGACATCATGGAGTACAACAAGGGCAACGCGACGGCCGGCCTGCTGTCCTCCCAGGGCCTGCTCACCGACCTGAGCGCCGAGGCCGACAAGCGCGGCTGGGCCGGCAAGCTCAGCCCCAGCCTGCAGACCACCGCCCGGTACAGCGACAAGGGCGTGATGGGTACGGGCAACTGGTTCGGCGTGCCCAACTACGGCGAGTACGTGACGGTCTACTACAACAAGGACCTGTTCCAGCGCAACGGCGTCAAGGTCCCGACCAGCATGGCCGAGATGACTGCCGCGATGGACACCTTCGTCGGCAAGGGCGTCACCCCGCTGGGCATGGCCGGTGCCGAGTACCCGGCCGGGCAGCTGTTCTACCAGCTGGCCCTCTCGAAGGCCGACCGGCAGTTCGTGGACAACTACCAGCTCTACAAGAACCCGGTCGACTTCAAGGCCGACCCGCTGAAGTACGGCGCGGACACCTTCGCCGAGTGGGTCCGCAAGGGCTACGTCGCCAAGGACTCGGCGAGCCTCAAGGCCGAGGACATGGGCACCGCGTTCATCGCCGGCAAGACCCCGATGATCGTCTCGGGCAGCTGGTGGTACGGCCGCTTCAAGGCCGAGATGAAGGCCAACTGGGACACCTTCCTCTTCCCGGGCAACACCCTGCAGGCCGGCTCCTCCGGCAACCTCTGGGTGGTCCCGACGAACAGCAAGGCCAAGAGCCTGGCGTACGACTTCATCGACATCACCCTGCGTCCGGAGATCCAGGACCTGATCGGCAACAACGGTGGCGTCCCGGTGGCCGGTGACCCCGCGAAGATCAGCGACCCGAAGGACCGCAAGCTGATCGAGGACTTCAACACGGTCAGCAAGTCCGACGGCCTGGCGTTCTACCCGGACTGGCCGGTGCCCGGCTTCTACGACGTACTGGTCGGCGGCTTCCAGGGCCTGATCAACGGGTCCAAGTCCCCGGACCAGGTGCTCGACACGATCGCCAAGCCGTACGCCGATGGCGTCAAGGAGATCACCGGCAAGTGACACGGTGAGCGGCGGGCGTGACCGGCACGACCGGCGCGCCCGCCCGCCCCGCTGGGAAGGATCTTCCATGGCAGTCTCCGAGACCGTCGCCCCCAC
>NZ_WBKR01000348.1 GCF_008868155.1 Micromonospora sp. ALFpr18c | reverse complement strand
CCGCAACGCCCGATCCGACGCCCACTGTCGCCGCCCGCCAGCCGGCACCTCAGGAATCTGCTTCTTCCCGCGCCCCATCGCAAACCTCCGTGATCAAGGTGTTGCGACGATCAGTTGAATTCGCCCTGGGATCCGCGGTCGGAGTGGAAGATCGCTTTCGTCTCGACCAGGCCGCGTCGGTGGGCGAGGGTGACGGCGTCGGCGACGAGTTCGGCGCGCATGTGTGCGGCCATGGCGTGGCCAATGACTTCGCGGGTGTGTAGGTCGATGGTGGTGGCCAGGTAGAGCCAGCCTTCGGTGGTGGGTAGGTAGGTGATGTCACCGACGAGGCGTTGTCCGGGTGCGTCGGCGGTGAAGTCCCGACCGATCAGGTCCGGCGCCGGCGCGGCCGTCTGGTCTTGCTTGGTCAGGCCGCGGCGTCGGCGGCGGGTGATCCCGACGATGCCGCGTTCTCGCATGATCCGCTCGACCCGTTTGCGGTTGACCCGCTGGCCGCGTCGGCGCAGCTCCACGGCCACACGGGGGGAGCCGTAGGCGTGGCGGCGCCCGGCGTGGATGGCGGCGATCTCGGCGGCGAGTTGGTCCTCGGCCTCGGCGCGCTGCTCGCGGGCCGGCTGGGCGGCGAGCCACTCGTAGAAGCCGGGACGTCGTACCGCCAGGACGCGGCACAGCCGCTGCACACCGTAGTCGGCGCGGTGTTCGGAGATGAACCGGTAGCGGAGGGTCATCGACCCATCTCCTTGGCAAAATAGGCGGCCGCCTTGCGCAGGATCTCCTTCTCGACCTCCAACTCGGCGACCTTCTTCCGCAGTCGGCGAAGATCGTCACGCTCGTCGGCGCTCACCGGCTCCTCGCCGTGACTGCGACCGCGTCCGGCGGCGTCGGCGGCCTTAGCGGCGTTGACCCAGTTCCGCAGCGTCTCGTGGTTGACGCCGAGTTCCTGACCGACCTCACGCAGTGACCGACCCGACGAACGGACCAGATCAACAGCGTCCCTACGGAACTGCTCGGGGTACTTCGATGGACGTGGCACCAGGCCATCCTTCCCCAGACCACTGTCTGGGCTCAGGGTGTCCGGTCCGCAGGGGGAACCTCACGTCGGGTACTGCCCGATGCGCCGGTCGGTGTTGTCGTCGCCGCACCAGTCTCCGCTGGCACCGCCGTTACGGCTGGTGTCGATGACCTGGCGCTTGCCCGTGATGCCCATGCCGTTGAGGGCGGAGATGACCGAGCGGCCGAAGTTCGCCTCGTTCGAGGTGGAGTTGTAGTTCGACACGTTGGTGAAGAAGCCGTCGGCGTACTGCACCCCGGCCGCCCGGAGCCGGTTGGCCGTCTCACCCGCGCTGTTCCAGGTGGAGTGGCCGCCGTCGAGGTACACCTTGGCGTTGGGGTTGCCCGACTTGATGGTCCGGGTGGCCGTCGTGATCGCCTGGTTGCGCGCGTTGAGCTCGCTGCCGCTCAGGCACGTCTGCAGGGCGAGCGAGTCGGTTTCCAGGATGATGATGACGGTCTGGTTGCCGAGCCCTCTGGCGAAGTTGGACACCCACGTCTGGTACTGGTTGAGGTCCGGTGCCCCACCGGCGCTGGCCCCGCCGCAGTCCCGGTTGGTGATCTCGTACACCGCCAGCACCGGGATCTGTTGCGCCGCGTTGGCGGCGCCGATGACCTCGGAGACCTCGGACTGCACGGTCGACGGGTTGAAGTTGGCGAACCAGCGGGCCTGCGGCTGACTCGCGATCTTGTCGCGGATGACGGCGGTACGCGAGTCGCCGGGGTTGGCGGCGACCCAGCGGACGACCGCCGAACTCGGGTCGCGATACAGCGATCCGGACAGCGTGCCGGCGGAGGCGCTGCCGACGGTGAGGCAGACGCCGACGAGGGTGGCGCCCGCGACGGCCGCCAGGCTGGCTGCCACCGATCTGCGGCGGAGCGAGGAGAGGCTAGCCACGACGTGTTACCTCCAGATGACATTGATGTATCGACATTGATGGGAGCGTTCCCATGGACGGTAGCGGAGGCTTGCGTCGCTGCCAAGATGTAGAGACTTGTCGATGAGTGCAACGGCCGGGATTCAGCCGGACCACCGGCGGCACTCGTCCGGTATCGGCTCAATGATCCGCAAAGCGTGGTACCAATACCCGGAAGACGGACGATGCCGGCAGAAACGGACGGTCCATGTCGACAAGGGCGGCAGCGCTGCTCCGTAAGCCAGGGCAACCGCAGCGGCCGAGCCTGCTGGAACTCTTCTTCGACCTGGTCTTCATCTTCGCCCTCAACCGGGTCTCCCAGCGGCTGGTCGAGGATCTCACCGAAGGGCGGATGGTCCTCACCGAAACGGGCGAGAGCCTGCTGTTACTGCTCGCCTTCCTGGTGCTCTGGTTCGTCACGGCGTGGGTCACCGACATCTACGATCCGCAGCGGCCACAACTCCAGTTGCTGGTGTACGCGGCGATGCTCGGCGCCCTGATGATGGCGGTCGCGGTGCCGCGGGCGTTCGGCGACGGGAGCCTGGTCTTCGCCGGCGCGTACGTTGCGGTCCACCTCGTCCGCGGCTCCGTCCTCGTGCCGGTGCTGCGTGGCCACCGGGCTCAGCGGAGGGCGGCCGGGGTGCTCCTCTGGTTCAGCGTGTCGGCCGTGCCGTGGATCGCCGGCGCGATCCTGCCGGATCCGGCCCGCGGGCCGCTGTGGGCGCTCGCCATCGCCATCGACGGCACGGCACTGCTGCTGTTCTACCCCGCCC
>NZ_WBKR01000347.1 GCF_008868155.1 Micromonospora sp. ALFpr18c | reverse complement strand
CGGGCGGGGCGTCACCGTCGGCACGCGGGTGCCGTAGCGGCTCAGCGGGGTCGCGGCACCGTTGGTTGCGGTCATCTGGGGTCCTCCTCCTGTTGGGGCGCGTTGTTGGGCGCGCGGAAGCGGCCGGCCCACCGGGTACATGGGTCGACTCACGGGACGAACAGGGATGGGTGCAGCAGAGGGCTGCTGGTGAAGCGGGTTGGTGCTGGTGGTGCGGTGCGACCTGGGGGTCGCCGCGCGGCGCGGGCGCCGACCGGCCGAAGGCGGGTGGGCGGAGCGCACCGTGAGGTGCGGCGGTGGTTCCCGAGGTGGGACCGGACCGGGTGGAGCGATATATGGGTGAAGGTGGTGCCGATGAAGGTAGCGGCCGGATCTGTCAGCGCCGGCCGCCGTCAAGATCGCCAGAAGTGCGGTTGACCTGCACTGTCAGGCGACCGCTCGATTTCCGCGGGTGAGGAACGGTGAGGCTGTTAGATCCGGTCGGTCTCACAGCCGCCCACGACGGTGGACGGCCCCCCTCCGCGTGCGGTGAAGGTGAATGTCAGGGCTCCGGGTCGGGGCCGCTGAGGTCGGTGTCGGGAAAGCGGTGCGGGTTGGTGGCCGGGTTGTCCGGGCCGTGATCTGAGGGCAGTTCATGCGGCCAGCGGCGCAGGCCCGGATCGGTGGTGAGGGTCCAGGCAGGCCCGGCGGGGTGCTCGCCGTGGAGGCCGGTGGCCACGGGCATGGCGGTGGGCACCCCGGCGAGGGCGTCGAGGAGGTGCTGCTCGCGGCGGCGGCCGGGGACGCGCAGCAGCACCGGGTACCGCGGCCCGTAGACGGCCAGCTGCTCGTACCCGCGCAGCTTGCGCAGCACGGTGCCGAGGGGTTCGGTGCCGTTGTCGTGTTCGAGGAAGAACCCGACCGTGCGCCCGCCAGCGTGCCAGATGCCGTGCCCGTCGGGCTGGACACCGGCCCCGCTGCCGGCGGCGTAGGAGGCGGCGGCGAAGGCGGCGGTGGTGTGCTGTTCGGACCACCACCGCGCCAGCTGGGCGTGTTCGTCGGTGCGGGCGTAGCCGAGCAGGTCGACGAACAGCTGGTTGGTACCGAGCAGGTGGGGCAGGCGGCGGCTGCCGATGATGCGTTCGGTGCGGTCGATGCTGGTGCGTGGGGCGCGGGCGTCGGCGTGGTTGGGGTCGTTGAACTGGGTGGGGTGGACCACCGTGCCGAGCGGTCCGAGGGTGTAGAGGTTTTGGCCGCTGCCGGTGGTGACGTCGACGAACCGGCTGACCGCCTCCATCTGGTGCAGCTGGGCGAGGCGGAGCCGGGCGGAGCGGCGCGACGGGAACAGCGCCGTGGTGATCTGGTCGGTGGACAGCACGTAGTGCTCGGCGAGCCACCGCAGCAGCTGATGATCACGGGCGGTAAGCCGACGAAGTCGGTCCAGACGAGCGAGACGAGACGACGAACGGGAACCCGACGAAGAGGCGGAGAAAGAGGCAGAAGCTGAGCGGGATACGGAGTTGTCGGTGGGCACGATGATGCTCCAGGCGGAAGAGGAGTTCCCTCCGAGGGAGGGTGTCTGAGTTCGGTGAGGTGGTCACCGGAGGCTGGACACGGCCGGTGAGCGGCACTGACAGACCCGGACGGCCGGATCTGTCAGTGCGGTGTGGTGATCGGTGGTGAAGGGCTGGTGAAGCCCGCACGGAAGGGGCGACCGGGATGCGGACGACCCCGATCGACCGATCTGTCGATCTCGCTTCAACCGCCCTGCGGCGTTCAGGCGTTCGCCTTCGGACCGCTCTTGCCTCGGGACCGGCGGTTGTCGTCGGGTCGGGCCGAGAACCGGTCGACGAGGTCGTCGATCGCGCTGGTGTCCTGCGCCGGCACCGCCTGCGCGGCGGCCTGCCGGATGGCTGTCGCCTCGCCCACGATCGGCTTCGGCGGCCGGGTCTTGAGGGTGAACGCCGATGTCTGCCGCCCGCCGACGACGAGGCGCCCGACGGCGGTGTAGGCGTCCAGGTGCGTCAGGTCGTGCTCGTCGAGCTCGGGCAGGGTGTGCCGGGCCAGCACGCGGGCGTCCTCGGGGGCGACGGAGAAGTACAGCTTGTTGCGGGCGTTCGCCGACGCCGCCGCGAGGAGGTCCTTCGGGAACTGGGCGAGGTCCTGGTGCGCGAGGACCATCGACAGTCGGTACTTCCGCGCCTCCGCCAACATTGAGTCGAGGCTGTTGGCGAGGGTCAGGAAGTTCTGGCACTCGTCGATGATCAACGTGGCGTCGCGGCGTTTGTCCGCCGGCACGGCCGCCCGGGCGGTCGCGGCCTGCCACACCTGCGCCAGAACCAGGGAGCCGAGCAGTTTGCTGGTGTCCTCGCCCAACTGCCCCTTTGGGATGCGTACCAGCAGCGCCCCGCCGTCGAGGACTTTGCCCATGTCGAAGCTGGACCGGGGGTAGCGCATGGTGCGCTTGACGAAGTCCCGCAGGAGGAACGCCCGCAGGCGGGCCAGGACGGGGCCGATGACCTGGGAGCGCAGGGCCGGGTTGAGGTCGTCGTACCACTGCCAGAACCCGGACAGGCCGGCCGGATCGTCCAAGCCGACGGTCATCGCCGAGCGGAACTGCGCCGAGTTGAGCAGGGGTGGGATGTGTTGGAGGGTGACGTTGGCGTGCCGCAGCAGGGTCAGGCAGGCCACCCGCATGACGTCGTCCATCCGCGGCCCCCACGCCTTCGCGAAGATGTTCCCGAAGATGCTGACGAGGTTGTCGACGACCAGGTCGGGGTCGTTGCCGGACAGCGGGTTGA
>NZ_WBKR01000346.1 GCF_008868155.1 Micromonospora sp. ALFpr18c | reverse complement strand
GGTCTAGGAGGATTGTTTGGGGGCCTAGGTTGATGCTTTCGACCAGCATGTGGGCGCGGAAGCGGCCGGTCTGGACTGTCGCTCCGCGGGTGCGCAGCGCCTCCACCACCGCTGTCACCAGGGGTTCGGCGACCTCGGCGGGGGCCGCTGCGGTCCAGGTCGGGCGGCGGCCCTTGCGGGCGTCGCCGTAGAGGGTGAACTGGCTGACCACGAGGATCGGCGCGCCGGTGTCGGCGGCGGACCGCTCGCCGTCCAGGATGCGCAGCTCGTGCACCTTGCGGGCCATCGTCTGCGCGGTCTGGGCGGTGTCGGTGTGGGTCACCCCGAGCAGCACCAGCAGGCCGCCGTCGATGGCGCCGACCACCTCGCCGTCCACGGTCACGCTGGCCCGCCCGACGGTCTGCACCACCGCGCGCATCAGGCGGTCACCGGCTCGATGAAGCCGCGCTCCACGAGGTGCGCGACGATCGGGCCGGCCGCCTCGGCCATCTCGTCGGGCTCGACGTCGTGCGCCGCGGCGAGCAGGGCGAGCTGGTCACGCAGCGGCAGTCGACCGTCGGCACCGCCGACCAGCGCCAGCACCAGCGGGTCGATCTCCTCGGTCCAACGCAGGCCGTGCGGCATCGCGAGGACCTGCCGGTCCACCGCCCAGCCCTCGTCACCCATGGTCGCCTCCTGCCGCAGCTGGAGGCCCTCGGCGGCCCGGTAGCGCTCGGCGAGCAACCCGTCGGTGTCGCGTACCCGCAGAAAGTCCTGGCGGTCGAACCAGGCGGCGACGTGGTCGCCCAGCGGCGGCTGCACCCGCTGGCGCAGGTCCTCCACCCGGACCACCGGGTCGGCGTGCCCGGCCCGGCGCAGCGACACGATGCCGAAGCCGATCCCCTCCACCTTGTGCGCGTCGAACCAGTCCAGCCAGGCGGCCATCCGCTGCGGATCGGCGGACTCGGCGGCGTCGGTGAGCCACAGGTCGACGTACGCCATGGGGTCGGCCACCTCGCGCTGGATCACCCAGGCGTCCAGGCCGGTCCCGGCGAACCAGCCGGCCACCCGCTCGTCCCACTCCTCGCCGGCGACGTGCACCCAGTTCGCCAGGTACTGCATCGTGCCGCCCTCGGTGAGCAGGCCCGGCGCGGCGGCGGCCAGCTCCGCGCCGATCGCGTCACCGACCCGGCCGGAGTCGCGGTAGACGTGCGTGGTGGTGCCCGGCCCCACCACGAACGGCGGGTTGCTCACCACCAGGTCGAAGCGCCGGCCGGCCACCGGGGCGACCATGTCGCCGCGCAGCAGTTCCCAGTCCTGACCGTTGAGGGCGGCGGTGGTCGCGGCGAAGCGCAGGGCCCGCTCCGACAGGTCGGTGGCGGTCACCGTCCGGGCGTGGGTGGCCAGGTGCAGGGCCTGGACGCCGGAGCCGGTGCCCAGGTCCAGTGCGGTGTCGACCGGCCGGCGGACGGTCGCCCCGATCAGCGTCTGGGTGGCGCCGCCGACGCCGAGCACGTGCTCGGCGCCCAGCGGGCGACCCGGCCGGGCGCTGGCCGGCACGTCGGCGAGCGTCCACCAGTCGTCGCCGTACGGCTCGAGGTCGACGCCGGCGCGCAGACCGTCGCCGTACCTCTCGACCAGCCCGCCGGCCAGCGCCTCGTCGAGGCTCAGCGGCGCCAGGGCGGCGGCGACCGTCGCCTCGGGCTCGACCTGGTCGCAGATGAACACCCGGATCAGCGTGCCGAGCGGATCGCGGTCCTCGGTGGCGCGCAGCGCGGCCCGGTGATCGTTGCGCGCGACCGCGGCGGTGGCCTGCGGGCCGAGCCGCTCGGCGATGCCGTTGCTGGTGAACCCGGCCCGGGTCAGCGCGGTCCGCAGCGCGTCGACGCCGGCGGGGGAGAGCAGCATGTCGTGTTCGTCCACCCCGCCATCCTGCCCTGCGGTGCGTCCTGGGTCGGCGGCACCCAGCAGATCTGTGCCGCCAGCGTTGCCAACCGAGAATGATCGACCCGGCAGCCAGCTGCTGTGCGTGCATCGGTTCACCGGGAACGGTTGGGTCGTAGGCGGATCAGCCGTCTGAGTTGCAGATCGTCAGGGAGCTGAGCCGCTCCGTGTAGTGGTCCGCCAACGCGTCGAATCGCAACAGGGCCTCGCCCGCCATGATCGGATTCCACGCCGAACGTAGCCGTGCCACGGTCTGCGCCACCGTGTCGAATGTCTGCTCCGGGTCCGCGCCAACCCGCTCCGCGAGCCGCCGAAAGTGATCGCCGGTGACAGCGCTTGGTACCGTCTCCCCATCGAGGCTGAGCGCCAGCGGCGCCCAACGGTAGGTGGAGTAGACCGATATAGAGTGGAAGTCGTAAACCGGAGCGAGGCGCGGAGTCCGTCCGTCCGCGTACCTGATCGCCCAGTTCTTCAGATGCCCATCCGTATTGCCCACGATCAGCAGGGCAGCGAGACGCGCGATGAAGTCGTGGTAGCCCTCGTCCCCGGTCAGTTGCCGAATCGCGGCGGCGAGACTGTCGTACGAGGCACCCGACTCGCTGTACTTGAACATGGGTTCGACGTCCGCGACTTGGGCGAAGTCCTCCACGTGGATGCGTTCGCCAGGGGCGCGGTCAAATCGTTGGATGACGTAAACGAGATCGGTCGGGCGAACCAAGCCGTCAGGCAGACCCTTGACCCAATGCCACGTAGCTTAAGTTGATCTTGGGTTGACCTGCGGTTCTGTATGGACTCGTGGGATGTGCGGCGTGGCGTGGCGGCCGCTACCGGGCGGGCTGTTTTGATCACGGGTCATGTCGGTGGCT
>NZ_WBKR01000345.1 GCF_008868155.1 Micromonospora sp. ALFpr18c | reverse complement strand
TGGCTCACCGGCAGTCCTGAAGAGGCCTTCGACTTCGTCTACGACATCCACATCGGCACCATCACACCCGGACCCTGACCGCACCCGTCACCCATCAACCCCCGACGGACTTCCGGCTCGGACCACTTAGGCCAGTGTCCACCCTGGTGATGAGTTGTCGCGTCCGCGCCCGTCACACCCACGATGGGACACGACGAGACGGAAGGATGACGTGATGAGTGCGGACATGCGGCTGGAGGAACTGGGCGGAACCGCTCTGAGTGAGGTCGACGAGCCGGCGTTCTCGGGGTTGGCGGCGCGGCACCGGCGGGAGCTGCACGTGCACTGCTACCGGATGCTCGGATCGTTCGAGGACGCCGAGGACACCGTGCAGGAGACGTTCCTGCGTGCCTGGCGACGGCGGGAGACCTTCGAGGGCCGGTCGACGTTCCGGGCCTGGCTGTACCGGATCGCCACCAACGCCTGCCTGGACCTGCTCGCCAAGCGCCGTCCGAAGCCGGCGAGCGGAGGCGAGGTGCGGTGGCTGCAGCCCTACCCGGACCGGCTGCTCGACGAGCTGCCGGCGGGCGACGCGAGCGAGCCGGAGACCGTCGCCGTCGCGCGGGAGACGATCGAGCTGGCGTACCTCGTCGCGGTCCAGCACCTCGCGCCGCGCCCACGGGCGGTGCTGATCCTGCGGGACGTGCTCGGCTGGCCGGCGAAGGACGTCGCGGAGCTTCTCGGGGACTCCGTCAACTCCGTGAACAGCGCGTTGCAGCGGGCCCGCGCCGGCATGCGGGAGCACCTGCCCGCCGAGCGACAGGACTGGAGCGGCGGCGACGAGGACGCCAGGACGCGCGAGATGGTGCGCCGCTTCACCGACGCGAGCGTGGCCAAGGACATCGACGGGCTCGCCGCCATGCTGCGGGACGACGTCCGCTGCTCGATGCCGCCCACACCGGGCCTGTACGTCGGCCGCGACACGGTGTTGAACGACTGGATCGAGGACGGTTTCGCAGACCTGGGGCGTCTGCGCGCCGTCCCCACCTCCGCCAACCGGCAGCCCGCCGTCGCCTTCTACCTCTGGCGGGAGCAGGAGAACGCGTACCTGCCGCTGACCCTCGACGTCCTGCGCATCACCGGCGGGGCGGTCGCCGAGATCGTCACCTTCCACGACGACCAGTTTCCGCGGTTCGGGTTGCCGGAGCGCCTGCCGGCGGACGGCACGGAGTAGTCCCCGAAGTGGACGCTCGTGCAACGCCCCCTCACGTCAGTTGGCGACGATGGAGGAACGACATGAACAGCGTGAATGACACCGGGGCCGTCGCCGGCCCGGCAGCGGAACAGACCAGCTACATCCACCGACTACGCGGGCTCGCCGTCACCGGCCTCGTCGCCACACTCGTGGCGGTGGCGACCACGACCGTCGCCGCCGCGCTCGCCCGGGCCGTCGGCGTCGACTTCGAGATCCCCGACGGTGGCGAGACGATCCCGTTGGCCGGGTTCGCCGTGGTGACCGGCTTTCTCTCGGTCGTGGGCGTCCTCATCGCCGCCGCCCTGCTCCGCTGGAGCGCCCGCCCCCCCTGCTCTCCGGGGGAGACACTGCCACCATCGCGGCCCTTTTCGGGCTGCACCTCGTCCCCGCGGCGGTGATGATCCCGACCCTGACGCGGGGCCTCCGCGCCCGGACCAATTGACGAGAGGTCGAGCAGACCGACCGGACCGGGAGTTGGAAGCCGCTGACCTGCGGTGATGAGGGTGCGCCCGGTAGAGTTCGAACTTACGACCTTGGGATTGGAAGAAGATCGCGGACGGCTGGTCGGGTGGCTGAGCACCTGGTCAGCCCGTCCGTAGTTGTCGGGTGACGTCGGCGCCAGCCGCTGGCCTTGGCTGTACATCACCTGTCTCGACGCCGGGTGCTTGCCTGGCCACCGGGAAAGACGCAGTATCGGCCAGTGGGCGACGTATCAGACCAGGTGGCACCGAACCCGGTGTTCAGCCGCGACCTTGCCGTGCTCATCGGCGTCCTCGCCGTACTCGAAGGCTCGTTGATGGGCAACGGCGACGTGCCCGGGCACTTGGCCGAGAGACTCCGCCACCGTTTCGCTCGGGAGGGCCTTCTCGATCCTGACGCCAGCGAAGAGGCCTTCCGTCAGGCGATCAATGATCTGAATCATCGTCTCCGCTACGGCCTGGGCGAATACCCGGAGCTGCCGCCGCCCATCCCGGTTCCTGAGCTGCCGTAGAGCTTGCAGCGCGCGGAGACCACAACTTCCTGCCATCCCGATGCTCCTATGGGGGTCAAGCTCCGTCGACCGGCTCCTGGCGGAGCTTGCCCCCTTCGTCCCGAAGGGGGCAGCCATCGGTTCGTGAGCTACGCCGGCTCCTTGGCTGAGCTGGGCGAGCGGTTTGCCACCGTCCGTGGTTGTCTACTGCCGCCTGTGCCCGTCGTCACCCGGTCAGTCACCCAGCCGGGCGAGCAGCGCAAGCCCGCCCGAGGTCGAGCACCTGACGGCCACTCTGGCTAGGTGGGCGACGGGCGAGTCGAGCTGTACGTCGGATTCCGTTTAGAGCGACGGTTCGTGGAAGTAGACAGTGGCCGACCACCAGTCGCCGTCGGCAGTGACCTCGCTGTGCAGGATGACGTCCTGGACCGCGATACAGGGCTGTTGCGTTCTCGCGGCGCGGGGCGCTGAACAGGGATTTCGTGGGGTGAGTGGCCTGTGTGGAGGCGGATGAAGCGGGTGAAGCCCTCAAGGTGATCATGGAGTTCTTGACGCTGCACGACCACCGAGGAACTCCACCCGCCGATGACATCATCTCTGATCTCCGCACTGACCGTGACAACCCC
>NZ_WBKR01000344.1 GCF_008868155.1 Micromonospora sp. ALFpr18c | reverse complement strand
CGCCCACACCGGAACGCACCACCCCGCCGCCCGTGTCGCGCACCGACCCGCCACCCATGTCGCGCACCGACCCGCCGACCATCGGCGTACCGAAGCCGGCCAAGCCGACGGACCCGACCGACCTGCGGGCCACCGGCCTGGTCGCCGGCCATGTCACCCGGGGCGGTCGCGGACCCTGCTACGGGCTGGTGTCCGAGGACGGCATCGAGTACGCCCTGCACGGCACCGGTTTCGGCACCCTGACCGAGGGCAGCTTCGTCACCCTGCGGATCATCGCCCGATCCTCCGAGGTGGACTGCGGCCCGGGTGTCCGGGCCAGCATCGTCACGCGGTGATCCGCCGGGGCACCCGGACCCCCGTGTCGGTAGGGGACAACCCGGGCTTCTCCCTGTTCAACGCGACCACCAGGGCCGCCGGAGGCAACCGGGTCCTAGGCTGTCTGCCATGACCGACCAGCGCGGCGGAGCCGTCGACGAGTCCCGCGTCCTCACCGAGGGGCCGTGGACGCACCGTTTCGTCGGCGCCAACGGCACCCGGTTCCACGTGGTCGAGGCCGGCACCGGGCCGATGGTGCTCTTCCTGCACGGCTTCCCCGAGCACTGGTGGGCCTGGCACCAGATGCTCCCGGCCGTCGCCGACGCCGGCTTCCGCGCGGTCGCCGTCGACCTGCGCGGCTACGGCGCCAGCGACAAACCACCCCGGGGGTACGACGGCTACACCCTCGCCGCGGACATCGCCGGACTGATCCGAGCACTCGGTGAGCGGTCGGCGACGCTGGTCGGCAGCGGCGTCGGTGGCATGGTGGCCTGGACGGTGGCGTCGTTCCACCCGGCCCTGGTCCGCCGCCTGGTGGTGCTGGGAGCACCGCACCCGCTGCGGCTGCGCGCCGCCATCTTCGCCGACCCGCGCGGTCAGTTCGCCGCCTCCACACCGGCGTTGAAGTTCCAGCTTCCCCGCTACGAGCACGTCCTGACCCGGGACGGCGCGGCGGCCGTCGAGGAGATCCTGCGCCGGTGGGGCGGGCCGCGCTGGGTGGCCGGATCGGACTTCGAGGCGTACGCCGAGCGGTGCCGGGAGGCGATGCGCATTCCACAGGCCGCGTTCTGCGCGCTGGAGGGTTACCGCTGGGCGTTCCGCTCGGTGCTGCGACTGCACGGCTACCGGTTCGTACGCCTCATGCAGAAACCGCTGGTCACCCCGACCCTGCAACTGCACGGCGCGCAGGATGTCGCGGCCCTGCCGCGGACCGCCCTGGGTTCCGGCCGGTACGTCGTCGCGCCGTACGAGTGGCGGCTGCTCGACGGAGTGGGGCACTTCCCGCACCTGGAGGCACCGGAGCTGGTGCTCGGCGAGATCCTGCGGTGGGCGAAGTCCTGACCGTCAGACCCGCTGCTCCCGCAGGTCGGTGACCTCCGCGGCGGGTGCCCAGCCCTGGTAGACGCCGAAGTCGAAGACCTCCAGCCGCATCGCCTCGGCGACCGGCCAGCGACCACCGGTGTACTCCACGCGCAGCCACGCGTCGTGTTCGCCGAGCACGATGAACGGCTGCCCCTGCCACGTGCAGGTCGTCCGCACGTACGCCAGATCCTCGATCTCGTGCGCCGGCTGCACCCGCACGTACCGGCCGGGGCGGACCTCCTCGAAGCCCTCACCGGGCTCGGGCTGGTACAGCCGGATGTCGTCGCCGTCCGGGCTGGCCTGGTACTCCCGGCCCTGCCAGCGGGCCACGTAGCCGTCGCGCATCACGCCTCCCCGACCCGTCGCCACACGACCGCGTCCGTGTCCAGCGACGCGACCACCCGCTCGGTGCCGTCGGCGGCGATCCGCCAGAGCTGCGCGCCGTGCGGCAGCCGGGCGCTGTCCACCTTGAACTCGGCGACCACATCGCTGCTCTCACCCGGCGCGAAGCCGTTGCCCCTGAACGGCGGCCGTTCGATGACCCAGCCCTCCATGGCCCGCATCGCCGGCTCGTTCTGCCCGCCGTACGGGATCCGGTAGAGGCTCGGCCGGTGCGCCGGCCAGCGCAGCACGTAGATCTCCTCGGCGTCCCGCACGAACGGCGACGCCGGGTAGCTGAGTCCGAGCGCGTCGTACAACTGGGCCGGCGTGGTCAGGTGCGCCAACTCGCCCGCCCGGTGCACGAAGCCGGACACCCGGTCGTAGCCCCGCTCCAGGTAGTACGCGAGCTGGCTGGGTGCGATGGCCTTCTGCATCACGGTCGGGCGGGCCGGGTCGACGGCCGCCGGAGCGTACCGGGGGCGGGCGGCCGGCTCCGCCACCACCGGCGCCTCCTCCGGGTCGACCTCCAGGTCGTCACCGAGCCCCACCTCGGCCGCCCAGTTGGCCAGGGCGACGATCTGCTCGCCGGGCAGCTTCGCACCGACCGGGGTGCCCGGGTTGACGGCGAACGACCAGTCCTCGTCCGGCCAGCGCCGGATCAGCTGGGCGAACTTCACCCGGACCGTGTCGACGTCACCGTCGGTGTGGTCGGCGAGGCGCTCAGGCGACGTGTAGACCACCACGTACGTGTCACCGTCGAGCTGGGCGGTACGCCAGACGAAACCCGGGTCGCCGGGGCGGCTGCCCCGCACCGAGTCCGGTGCGGCCGGCAACAGCACCCGGGCCAGCAGCAGGGTGGACAGGAACGTGTCGGTGCTGCCCGCACCGGCCGCGTTGAGCAGGTCCTCCTCGACCGTGTTGGCCGGGTCGAAGTCGAGCGGCGCCGGCTCGGCCGGTGCGCGCTGCTCCTCGCCGCCCGTGGCCGCGTACCGGTCGTCGGTGTCCGGCCGCACCGGCTCCGGGCCGCTGTCCGGGCGGGGCGGCGGCGCGACGG
>NZ_WBKR01000343.1 GCF_008868155.1 Micromonospora sp. ALFpr18c | reverse complement strand
GGCGGCCTGGTCCGGATCTCGGTACGCGACTTCGGCACCTGGCGCGACCGCCGGCCCGCGATGGACCGGGGGCGCGGCGCGCTGCTGATGAACGCCTTCGGCGACGTGCGGCTGGTCTCCACCGCCGAGGGGACGACGGTCACCATCGAACGCCGGCTGGACGACCCGGTCTGAGGCGACCGGCCGTCAGAGTCGGCGGCCGCTGCTGTCGCGGGCGATGATGCCGTCCAGCCGGTCGCCCGGGGTCAGCTCGGTCGGGTCGAACCAGAAGATCACCACCTGCTTGTCGACGCTCCAGAAGGTCAGTCGAGCATCGACCTGCCGGCCACCCACGGTGCCGATGATCCGCTTGGCGGGGCCGACGAAGTAGCCGAAGGTGGGCACCGGCACGGCGGACGACCGCTCGTCGTAGCCGATCTGGTGGAACCCCGGCCTCCGGTCGACCCCCTGGACGTCGTTGACCAGGATGTCCGTGGTCAGCGTGCCGTCCGGGGCGCGCCGACCGGCGGCCAGCCCGATGGACACCCCGGGCTCGCCGGGCACCGACACACCGACGACGTAGTACACCCGCTGGTCGGTGCCGTTGCGCACCCCGCTGTCGATCACCACGCCCATCGGCTTGAGCGCTGGCGTCGGGGGTGGCGTCGGCGGCGGCGTGGGTGTCGCCGACCTCTGCACCGGCGAGGCGGCAGCGGTCCCCGGCGGAGCGACGGCGACCGGCGGCGGACGGTCCACCCGCGGTGGATCGCTGGGCCAGGCGCCGACCGCCACCAGGACGAGGGTGGCGGCCAACCCGGTCGCCATTGTCGCCGCGCCCACTCCGGCGAGCCGGCGACGGGTACGCAACCGCCGTCCCGCACGCATGACGGCGACCAGGTCGAGGGTGGCGCCGCGACGCTCGGTCGCCCGCATGGCGTCGCGGAGCCGATCCAGCTCGCTCATCGGCGCGCCTCCTGGTTGTCGGCCGCCCGCGCCCCGGCGGCACGCAGCTTCTCCAGGGCGCGCGAGCTGGTGCTCTTGACCGTGCCCACGGACACGGCGAGTTCCCGGGCCACCTGCGCCTCCGGAAGGTCGAAGTAGTACCGCAGCACGACGATGGCCCGCTCGCGTGGGCTCAGCGCGCCGAGGATGGCGATCAACCAGCGCCGGGTGGCCACCTCGTCGGCCACGTCGCCGCGCCGCTGCTCCGGCACCTCGTCGGTCGGGTACTCCTGCATCGGCCGCCGCCAGCCGTCGACCAGGTGGTTGACCAGGGTGCGGCGGGCGTACCCGTAGGCGTCGTCGTCGTGGATCCGTGGCCACGACGCGTAGGTGCGGACCAGGGCCGTCTGCGCGGCGTCCTCGGCCTGGTGGTGGTCGCCGGTCAGCAGGTACGCGGCGTGCACCAGTCGCGCGGACGCGGCCCGCGCGAACTCGACGAACTCCGCGTCACCCCGCGCCACCGCGAACCCTCCCCCGTGCCACACCGTCAGAGACGAGCGAGGGTGGCAAAAGGTTGAGCCCTGGATCACAGCAACTTTTTCCTACCGTCACCCGTCTTCTCCTCCGCGCCGCCACCGAGCGACGCGCGAGGGGAGAGACATGTCGACGAAGGTTACCCGCCGTGGCCGCGCCGCCTCAGCGGCGTTACTGCTGGTGGTGGCGCTGCTCACCGGTTGCGGTCTGCCGGCCGGCGGAGGGCCGGCGACCGATCCCTCGGTGGCCGGCCCCACCACGAGCGGGCTGACGCACGGCGAGCAGCCCGCGGCGGGGCAGGGCGCGACCGGGCGACCGGCCGCCGCCGCGAGCGCCGGCACCGCGCCCACCCCGATCGTGATCAGCTATCCCGCCACCGGTGGCAACCGCTGGTCGGTGGCGGCGGCCGAGACGACGGCCGGCGGTGGCAGCGCCGGTCAGCTGCTGCGCTACCGGATCGCGGTCGAGCGGGACATCCGGGGGCTGCCGGTGGCCGACGTCGCGGCGGCGGTGTCCGCGACGCTGAACGACCCGCGCGGATGGACGGCCGGTGGGACGTGGCGGCTGCGCCGGGTGGGCGCCAACGCGGCGGCCGACTTCACCATCTACCTGGCGACCCCTGGCACCCGCGACACGCTCTGCCAGGGTGTGCCGGACGGCTACACGTCGTGCCGCAACGGCGACCGGGTGGTGCTCAACGTGGCCCGCTGGGTCAAGGCCGTGCCCGGGTACGGCGCGAACCTGGCCACCTATCGGCAGTACGTGGTCAACCACGAGGTGGGGCACCGCCTCGGGCTGGGCCACGAGCGGTGCCCGAGGCGCGGCCGACCGGCGCCGGTGATGCAGCAGCAGACGCTGGGCCTGCACGGCTGCACCGCCAACGCCTGGCCGTACCCGCTCGGCACGAGCCGCTACACGGGGCCGGTGGGGGCGTATCTCGACGAGGTCCCGCCGCGCGAGGCCGCTCGGCCCGCGCACTGACCCCTGCTCAGGACCGGCGCCCGCGCTCCTGGTCGAGCCGCTCGTCGAGGCGGCCCAGCTCGTAGATGGCGTTGAGGTTGGTCGGCAGTCGACTGACGTTGTCCGGCACCGGCACCGGCTCGGGAGCGGGCGCGGGCGCCGGTGCGGCGGCAGCCGGCGGGGCCGCCGGCGGTCGGCGCCGCACGAGCAGCAGCAGCGCCAGCACCGCGAGGACACCGGCGAGGACCAGGTAGTACGCGGGCGGCCAGTCGCCGCGAGCGGGGTCGGTGTACGTCGGCGCGGCCGGAGCGGGGGCCTCGCCGTTGCGCACCGGCACCGTGGCGTCGGGGGCACCCGGGCCACCTGCGGGGCGAGCGGGCACGCCGGGCGCCGCCGGTGGCTGGGCTGTTGATCTGGTGGGCGCGACGCTCGCGGGCGGCCCCGCCGGGCTCGACCGTCCGGGGGTCGCCGACGTGCTCGG
>NZ_WBKR01000342.1 GCF_008868155.1 Micromonospora sp. ALFpr18c | reverse complement strand
CGGTCGGGCGCGGTCATGGCCCGACCCTACCGCCGGGCCGGCCGGTGCTGCCGGTGCCGGCGCGCCGCAGCCCGGAACGCGCCCAGCGGGGCCGACCGGGGGTGATCAAGGCCATCCGTTGTTGCCAGGATCTGGCAACAACGAGGCATGGGAAATAGGCTGACCCACGCCGGCCCCGGACGGGTCCGCTGACGCGTGGGAGGTCGCGTGGACACACTGGCGATGCACATCTCGAACGGGATCATCAATGGTCCCGTGGCGGCGGTCTTCGCAGCACTCGCGCTCGCCGTGCTCACCGGCTGCGTCCTGCGCGGCCGACGTGACCTGGACGACCGGCTGGCACCGATGGCCGGCCTGGTGGCCGCGTTCATCTTCGCCGTCCAGATGCTCAACTTTCCGATCTTCACGGCCGGGGTCAGTGGTCACCTGCTCGGTGGCGCGCTCGCCGCGATGCTGGTCGGCCCCTGGGTCGGCGCGCTCTGCGTGGCCGTCGTCCTCGTCGTGCAGGCGCTGATCTTCGGCGACGGCGGCGTGGCGATGCTCGGTCTCAACATCACGAACATGGCGCTGCTCGGCACCGCCGCGGCGTACCTGCTGATCGCCGTGCTGCTGCGGGTGCTGCCCCGTACGCCCGCCGGCCTGGCGGTGACCGCCTTCGTCGCCGCGATGGTCAGCGTGGTCGTCGCGTCGCAGGGCTTCGTCCTGCAGTACTGGCTCGGCGGCACCACCGACCTGGGCGGCAACCTTGCCGGCCTGGCCGGAACGATGGCCGGCGTCCACCTGCTCATCGGCATCGGCGAGGGCCTGATCACCGCGACCACGGTGCTCACCGTCGCGAAGGTGCGCCCCGACCTGGTGTACGCGCTGCGTTCGCTGCGCAAGCCCGCCGCTCCCGCCGTCCCGGTCGCCGGAGGTGTCCGATGAAGAACCGCACCTGGGCCTTCCTGGCCGGCGGCCTGCTGGTCGCCCTGCTGCTCGCCGGCGTGGTGAGCAACTACGCCTCGTCCCACCCGGACGGGCTGGACTCGTCGCTGCTCAAGGGCTGCACGGTCGACGCCGACGACACCATCGTCGCCGGTAGCTGCCCGGCCCAGCAGGCGAAGGACCACGAGCTGGCCGGCAGCCCGCTCGCCGACTACGGCGTCCGCGGCGTGCGGAACGGCTTCGTCTCCACCGGCCTGTCCGGGGTGCTCGGGGTGCTGGTGACCTTCGCGATCGGCGCCGGCGGCTTCTGGCTGCTGCGCCGCCGAGGCACCGCGCCGACCGCCGGCGACGCGCCGACCGCCGGCGACGCGCCGACCGCCGGCGACGCGCCGACCGCCGGCGACGCGCCGACGTCCGCCGAGGGCGACGCCGTGGAGTCCACCGACGAGCGGCGCCACGCCGGCGCCAACGGCTGAGCAGGGGTACGCGGATGGGTGCCGGTCACGGGCACGTGCTGTACCGCGAGTCGGACTCGCCGGTGCATCGGCTCCCGCCCGAGGTCAAGATCGCGGCGATGGTGGTCTTCACCATCGCCGTGGTGGCCACCCCGCGCGAGGCGTTCTGGGCCTTCGGCGCGTACGCCCTGCTGGTGGCCGTGGTGGCGGCGCTGGCCCGGGTGGGGCCGCGGTGGCTGCTCAGCCGGGCGTTGATCGAGCTGCCGTTCGTGCTGTTCGCCGTCGCGCTGCCGTTCCTGGGCGCCGGCGAGCGGGTCGACGTGCTGGGTCTGCGGTTGTCCGAGGACGGGCTGCACGGCGCGTGGAACATCCTGGCCAAGGGCACCCTGGGCGTCCTCGCCTCGCTGCTGCTCGCCGCGACCACCACCACCCGGGACCTGATCGTGGGGTTGGACCGGCTGCACTGCCCGCAGGTGCTGACCCAGATCGCCACGTTCATGCTGCGCTACCTGGACGTGCTGGTCGGCGAGGCGCGGCGGATGCGGGTGGCCCGGATCTCCCGGGGTGACGACCCGCGCTTCCTGTGGCAGGTGCGTGGCTTCGCCGCCGGGATCGGGGCGTTGTTCCTGCGCGCCTTCGAGCGGGGTGAGCGGGTCTACCTGGCGATGCTGTCGCGGGGTTACACCGGGCGGATGCCCGCCGTGTGGCAGGGCGACGGCGCGGCGACCGCCGGCCAGTGGCTGATCGCGGCGACCGTACCGGTGGTGGCGGCCTCCATCGCCGCCACCGCCGTCGTGCTGACATGATCGGTGCCGTGCAGACCGCTGTCTCGCTGGACGTTCGTGGCGTCCGCTACGCGTACCCGGATGGGCACGTCGCCCTGCACGGTGTGGACCTGACGGTGCCGCGCGGCGAGCGGGTGGCGCTGCTCGGGCCCAACGGCGCGGGCAAGACCACGCTGGTGCTGCACCTCAACGGCATCCTCACCCCGACCGAGGGCAGCGTGAGCGTCGGCGGGCTGACCGTCACACCGGACCGGGCCACCCTGTCCGAGGTGCGCCGCCGCGTGGGCATCGTCTTCCAGGACCCGGACGACCAGCTGTTCCTGCCCACGGTGGCGGAGGATGTGGCGTTCGGGCCGGCCAACCTGGGCCTGCGTGGGGCGGAGCTGTCGGCCCGGGTCGACGAGGCCCTGGCGGCGGTGGGGATGGGTGAGCACCGGGACCGGGCGCCGCAGCATCTGTCGTTCGGGCAGCGCCGCCGGGTGGCGGTGGCCACCGTCCTCGCCATGCATCCGGAGATCCTGGTGCTGGACGAGCCGTCGTCGAACCTGGATCCGGCGGCCCGACGCGAGCTGGCCGAGATCCTGCGCGGCCTGCCGGTGACGCTGCTGATGGTCACCCACGACCTGCCGTACGCGGCGGAGCTGTGCGAACGTTCGGTGATCCTGGACAACGGCCGGATCGTGGCTGACGCCCCCACCCCGACGTTGCTGGCCGACGAGACCCTGCTAGCCCGCCACCGCCTGGAACTCC
>NZ_WBKR01000341.1 GCF_008868155.1 Micromonospora sp. ALFpr18c | reverse complement strand
CACCGACGTCGAGCTGCGCACCCGCTGGGAGCCGCCGCACGGCCTGTTCATCGCCGAGGGAAAGCTGGTGCTGCGCCGGGCGCTGCGCGCGGGCTATCAGCCGCGCTCCTTCCTGGTGGACGCGAAGCGGGTAGACCAGCTCGGCGACCTGCTCGACCACGGACCGGCGTACGCGGCTAACCAGGAGGTGCTGGAGGCCGTCACCGGATTTCACGTCCACCGAGGCGTGCTGGCCAGCTTTCATCGCAAGCCGTTGCCTGCGGCCGAGGACGTGTTGGCCAGCGCCCACCGGGTGGCGGTGCTGGAAGGGCTGAATAACCACACGAATCTGGGAGCGGTGTATCGGGGAGCCGCCGCTCTCGGTATCGACGCGGTGCTGCTCTCGCCGTCCTGCGCCGATCCGCTCTACCGACGCAGTGTGCGGGTCAGTATGGGCGAGGTGTTCGCCGTCCCCTATGCGAAGCTGGACCCGTGGCCGGAAGGGCTGGACCTGGTGCGCGCCGCCGGCTTCACGATCCTGGCCATGACGCCGGCACCCGATGCAGTGCCGATTCAGCGCCTCACCGCGGCTCAGCGAGCGAAGGCCGCCCTGCTGCTGGGAGCGGAAGGCCCCGGCCTGACGGCGGCGGCGCAGGCGGCCAGTGACGTGCGGGTGGTCCTGCCGATGCGCCGTGGTGTCGACTCGCTCAACGTGGCGGCTGCTGCTGCGGTGTCGTTCTGGGAGCTGGGCCGCGAGGATGAGCTGGGAATGCCTCCAGCTTGAATTAGGCCGTGTTGTGAAAGTGGATCAAGGTCGTGGGTAATCGCGTGCTGTGGAGCCGGACGGACTGACATACTCCGCGCCGTGACGACTGACCACGGCTCTGGTTCGACTCTGACTATCGGCGAGCGCGACACTGACCTCAATGACCGATTGACCGAGGAGCTGGTCGCCTTCAACACAGCCGCCACAGGTGCGGCTGATCGTGGAACGTTCTCGATCAAAGTCGCCGACGATGCAGGTGAACTGGTCGGCGGGCTGGCCGCATGGACTTGGGGCGGTCTCTGCGGCATCGAGCTGCTGTGGGTCCGCGAGGACAGCCGCAAGGACGGATGGGGTAGCAGGATCCTGCAGGCAGCTGAGACAGAGGCACTGCGACGCGGATGCGATCGCGTCGCCGTCTCCTCTTTCACCTTCCAGGCTCCCGGCTTCTACCAGCGCCACGGCTATGCCGAGACTGGTCGGACCCTGGGCATCCCTGGGGGGCACGCAGACGTGCACCTGTTCAAGCCGCTGACCGATTCGACGCCGTCGTGCCGGTCGTAGGCGTGCTGGTCAAAGCCATTCGTTGATGGCCGCGATCAGCACCGTCGTTTCGTAGCGGACCGCGAGTTTCTCGTATCTCGTGGCCACGGCCCGGTGGCGCTTGAGCCGATTGATGCCGCACTCCACCGCGTGGCGCTCCCTGTAGTCGTCCTTGTCGAACTTGGGCGGGCGGCCGCCGCGCGTCCCGAGCTTCTTGCGGTTGCGCGCTTGGTCGGCCTTCTCCGGGATAGTGCAAACGATCCCGCGTCTGCGCAGGTAAGACCGATTCGCGCGGGAGCCGTACGCCCTGTCCGCGCGGACCCTGTTCGGCTTGGTCCGCGGCCGGCCCGGGCCGATTCGGGGTACCCGGATGCCCTCCAGGACCGGCAGGAACTGCGGGCTGTCGTGCCGCTGCCCGGCGGTGATCAGCAGCGACAAAGGCTTCTGGCCCTGCTCCACGGCCAGGTGCAGCTTGGTGGTCAGCCCGCCGCGCGACCGCCCGAGGCAATGGTCGTCGGGCTCCGTGAAAACGCCGCCGGGAGGCTCCTTCTGCAGTGCCCCCTTTTACGCGCGCCAGCAGCGTGCTGGTGAGCCCGGGCGATCGTGGAGTCCACACTCACGTCCCAGGTGATCAAGCCCTTCGCGTCGGCTTCGGCCTGCAATTGCACGAAGATTTGCTTCCAGCTACCGTCCCGCTGCCAGCGTCGGAACAAGTCGTAGACCCGGTCCCAGGGCCCGTACCGCTCGGGCACGTCGCGCCATGGCGCACCAGTCCGGGTCCGCCACCTTATGCCGTCGATCAACTGTCTACGCGTCCATATCGGTGGCCGGCCCGGCTTCTTGCCATGCGGTAGCAACGGCTCAAGTCGCCCCCACTGGCCATTCGTCAGATCACCACGCTCCACAACAAGTGATCATCCACGACCTTGATCCACTTTCACAACACGGCCTAGTAGCCCGCCCCAGCTCGTCCTCTTCGGGGGGAGGAGGCGAACCGGGGCGGGCGGTCGTGGGCGCTGAAATCGTCAGCCGGCGGCGCTCCGGTGCTTCGCCCATGCGCAGGTCCAGGCCGCAAGATCATGCACCCACCCGTCTGCGCTCTGTTCGGCCTTGACCTCCCATTTCGCGGCGTTCATCGCGGCGAAGGCGTCGAGAGCGTCGCGGCCAACCGAGGTCCAGGCCGGGAACTGCCCCAGCCACTCCTCGGCCTGCGCCGGGCTGTGGCCACTGCCGATGAGCCACTGCACGAGCAGCGCCAGCTCGACCCACGAGGCGGCCTCAGTCGTCCACGCCCAGTCGACAACGCGTAGCCCGTTCGCCGTGAGGATGAGGTTGGTCGGGTTGATGTCGGAGTGAACGAGCGTTCGGCCTTGCATCTCGGGCAACGCAAACCCGAGGCGGCCCGCCGGAGTGAACCAGGTCCCGGGCGGAGCCGGCTTGCCCTGAAGGGCCTTAGAGCGACCGGCAATAGGCGTTACTTGAGTCGGCGGGTGGTGGGTCGGGTGTCCCAGCGGTAGAGCGTGCGGGCTCGTTGGATGAGTTGACGGATGGTGACGATCGCTGCGGCCAGGTACAGGTAGAAGTCGATGATCTGGGCGTTGCGGTCGGTGCGGCGGCGGATCTTGCCGAAGCCGTTCATCCAGGAGTTGGTTCTCTCCACGACCCAGCGTTT
>NZ_WBKR01000340.1 GCF_008868155.1 Micromonospora sp. ALFpr18c | reverse complement strand
GACGAGGTTCTTATCTGTGGCCGTCACCGACAGCCGGTCATCCCACCCGATAGACTTGCTCACCAGAAAGGTGCACCCGCTTCTACAAAGGACATGGCGTAGACAACCACATCCTTGCAGGTCGGGTGCACCTTTCCTTGATCACCCTCGATACCCGCTATCTACTCTGAATAGCGGAGGTCAAGCACCTGATTAGCCTCACCGGTGACCTGCGCGAGCGGGGCGTGGACCTGAAGGTCATCCAGCAGGACATCGACACCTCCACCTCCACCGGCCGACTCATGCTCCACCTGCTCGGCGCATTCGACGAGTTCAACCGGGAATTGATCGTGGAAGGAACTCGGGAGGGTCTGGCCGCCACCACCAACCGCTGCCGCAACGGCGGGCGCCCGCACAAGCTGTCCATGCGCCAGATCAAGCAGGTCTACCAGATGCTCGACGAACGCGGCCCCGACGACCGTCCGGTCTGGAACGTCACCGGCATCGCCCGGCACTTCGCGGTGTCCCGCCCGATCATCTACAAACTCATCGACGACCGCGCCGAACTGGCCGCCCACCTCACCGGCCGATAGCCGCACAGCGGAAAGGTAGCGTGACCACCATGAACCTCGACGAGCTCGCTCAGCGGGTCGCCACGCTGGAGGCGGAGGTCGGCGTGCTGCGGCAGGAGGCGGCCGCGGCACGCGCGTTGGCGTCCGGCGCCGATCGCGACGTCGCCGACTACCGGGCCGAGTTGCGCGGGCACACCCGCACGCTGGGCGCGCTGCTGCGGGAGACCCAGCTCGAACAGGGACAGGCGATCACCGGGCTCGGCGAGAAGGTCGATCAGCTGACCGCGACGGTCGGGCACCTCCGCGATCAGCACGGCGCCCACCTGACCGAGATCGTGGGACTGCTCAACCGGCTGATCGACCGCGACGGCCAGCAGGAGTAGCCTCAGCCGACATATAGCGCAGCCCGCCGGCTTCCCCGTGGCCGGTGGGCTGCGCTATGTCCGGGGCCGGTCGCGCGCCTCGACGCCCCCGGCCGGGGTACATGCCACCAGCCCCAAAGTCACCTACCGGTAGCTCGGTGTGGGGGATGTCAGCAGGTCGATAGGGTGTCGGCCGTGGCCAGTAACGTACGCGACGTCCCGGCCGGCGACCTGACCACCGAGCAGGTCACCCTGCTGGTGCGGCAGCTCACGGCGATGCACGCCGAACTGTCCGAGGTCCTGGCCATGATGGAGTCCTGCAACGACAGGCCGATCATCTGGTCGTAGGCGGCCAGGGCCAGCGCGTGGACCCTCTGGCCGATCCCGGCCGCGGCCCAGTCCTTGACCCGGCGGCGGATAGTGCGGTCCGAGCACCGGGTGGTGGCGATGCGTTCGTAGCCAGAGCCGTGCACAAGCGCGTCGATGACGTGCTCGAACACAACGAGGTCGGGGATACGGCGGCGGTGGCAGCCCAGCGGATGGGCCGGGTCAAACTCCGGTCGCTGGGGAAGTAGCGCGGCGAACTCGACCCAGACGGGGTTCAACAGCGATGATGGCAGCGCAGGCACGGGACTCCTGTCGATCACTGAGCGTAGAGAACTCCATGATCGACGGATCGTGCCTGCTTGCTACCCCCGAGCCACCGTCTGTCCAAATCGTTGCCTACTGCCGGTCGCTCTTAGCCAACAGAGTCCTTGCGAACGCCCTGGTACAGGCCCCCGCAGGTGCGGGGGCTTGGCGTTCGGCCTCCCCTACTACTGTGCTCGTCCACTGGACGGTTTCTGTTCCGGCCCGGGCAACCAGAAAGCCGGCGCGGAGGTTGAGTTCGATGCGCCGGAAGTGGAGGGCGGATTCGATGTTTGAGGCGAGCGCAATTCGGCCGCAACCCGTAGGGTCTTGCTTATGTCCGAGGCCCCCATGCCCCACGGACGTGCGGGCCACCGGAGCTCCGGGACGTTCTGGTCAATGTATTTCCGGGTGTCAGGTTGAAGCCGATCAAAAACAGCTGACTCCTGGCTGCCTCATATACCTCTTGAACATCGGGTATCCCGATCCGCCTTGCAAACAGCGGCAGCTGCTCGACCCCTTTCCAGTTCAGCTTTTTGTGTGAAGCGCAGTAGCTTTCAAGAAATATGGCCCACGTTTCAATCGTCATCGGCATGGGTGCATCTACCTCAATCTACTCAATTCCAAGTTCCCTGAACCACAATCCGGTGCCACCGACATGGCACTTGTCGACGCAAGCGGCGCTTTTGCGCGCATGCAACACCACAGATCTACCGTTCGGCATCCTCCCGGACGGTTCGAGAACACCTTCGTCGCACACAACGGTAGAGCTCCCGACGAACGTTCATGCTTGTGACGCCTGCCACTCCACTCAGGGCCCCGGAGTAGTCCGCGAATGTCCTGTTTGATCTGATCTTGTTCTGGGGTCGTGCCCGGATGAAGAGCGAGCACGTCACCTGTTGCCGCCCAGCCAACTGGGAGCGCAAGGCACGATGCGAGCACGACAGCGGCGGCCACTGCGGCGCGGAGTTTCCACGAGCGTGAGGCAAGGGGCTGCGTGATCATGGCAACGGAGACTACCTACGGGATCATGGTCGCGGGAGATCCGTCGTGCCGCATTTGTGTCGTCAGGCGTAGGCAACGTGGCACATCCGCGCAGGTCAGACAGCCCAAGGGTGTTTGTGGGCTGCCACGAGCTTTCCGGACAGGGGATCTACTAACGACTTGGTGCGCGATTGATGCCGGACCCGAGTCGCTGATCGAGGCGCTGCGCGACACCCCGAAGCTTCCGGTCGGCGGGCAGTGGGCCACGTTCCTGCGGAACCACGACGAGATCGACCTGTCCCGGTTGACGACCGAACAGCCAGGGCATTCGCAAGGTCGAGCTTTGACCGTTGGCATAGCCCAGATGATCCCGCAGTTCGGCCCGCAGCCCCCGCTCCAGGACCGCCTTCACCAACTCCGACAGGAACCCACCCGGCCCGGTCAACCGCAGCCCATCGCCCTTGACCTGCGCCAAGA
>NZ_WBKR01000339.1 GCF_008868155.1 Micromonospora sp. ALFpr18c | reverse complement strand
GCGCGGGGTTAGAGCCAGCCGGAGCGGCGGAACAGGCGGTACAGGGCCAGGGCGGCCAGGGCCATCAGGGCCACCGCGCCGGCGTAGCCGTAGCGCCAGGCCAGCTCGGGCATGTGGTCGAAGTTCATGCCGTAGATGCCGGCGATGCCGGTCTGGGTGGCCGCGATGGCCGCCCACGCCGCGATCTTGCGCATGTCGTTGTTCTGCTCGACCGCGAGCTGCGCCAGGCGGGACTGGACGATCGAGGTGAGCAGGTCGTCGTACGCGGCCACGCGGTCCACCGCCCGACTCAGTCGGCCGTCCACGTCGACGAACCAGCGGTGCAGCGTACGCGGCGGGCCGTCGGAGCCGTCCGAGCCGTCGGTGTCGAGCAGTGTGCGCATCGGCGCCTGCAACGGCAGGACCGCCCTCTTGAACTCCACGACCTCCCGTTTGAGCTGGTAGATGTGCTGGATGTCGGCGGCACGGTCGCGGGCGAACACCGCCTCCTCGACCCGTTCCAGGTCCCGTTCCACGTGCCCGGCCACCTCCAGGTAGGTGTCGACCATCCGGGCGCAGACCGCGTAGGCGACCGCCCACGGGCCGGCGGCCAGCAGCGCGGGCCGGCGTTCGATGTCGGCGCGGACGCTGCGCAGCGCACCGGTGGCGCCGTGCCGCACGGTGATGGCGAACCGGTTGCCGAGCAGCACCATCACGTCGCCGGTGTCGATCACCTCGGAGGTGTCGGTCAGCTCGTCGTGCTCGACGTACCCGGCGGTGCGCAGCACCAGCACCGTCACCGGCCCGTGGCGCTGCACGGTGGGCCGGTGCCCGTCGGCGAGCGCCTGCTCGACGATCAGCTCGTCGAGGCCGAACGTCCGTCCCACCGCGGCGAGCACCGCCGGCCCCGGCTCGTGCAGGCCCAACCAGACGAACGCGTCGCGGCCGCGCCGGGCGTGGGCGTACGCGTCGGCGTAGTGCGGGCGGCCGGGCTCGCGTCGACCGTTGACGTAGACGGCGCAGTCGACCACCGCGTCCGGGTTGGACCGGCGTGGGGTGGGGGAGCCGCCCTCGACCCGTCCGAGCAGTCGACGGGCGAGCGCGCGTACGCCGCGGCCGGCCCGGTCCCGTACCGCTCGCTGATCCACCACGTGTCTCCCCGTCGCCGGCGTACCGCCCCGATCAGGGATGGTGCCACCGCATTCTGCCGAGCGGGGTCCGGCGCCCGACAGGCGGGCGGCCCCGGCTCAGGCGGTGCGGGTGGCGAAGACGACGACGTTGTCGACGTAGTTGCCGGTGGCGTCGTCGAACCGTCCGCCGCAGGTGATGAGGCGCAGCCCGGCGGCGTCCGCCGGGCCGTAGACGAGCGCGGTGGGGAAGCGGTCCTTGGGGTACGCGCGCACGTCGTCCACAGTGAACGTGGTGATCCGCGCGTCGGTGCGGGTGACCTGGATCTCCTGGCCGGCGCGCAGGCGACCGAGGTCGAAGAAGACGGCCGGCCCGCTGGGGGAGTCGACGTGTCCGACCAGGACGGCGTTGCCCGTCTCGCCGGGGCTGACCCCGTGTCGGTACCAGCCGGCGAGGGTGGGCCGGTCCAGGGGTGGCACTTCCAGCACCCCGGCGGCGTCCGCGCCGACGGGGACGATCTCGGCGCGTACCCCGATGGCGGGGATCTGCACCCGGACCGGCGCGGCGCGCGTCAGCGGCGCCAGGTCCGGTGCGGGATGGGTGCGTGCCGGTGTTCCGGCCGGTGGCCGTGGTGGCCGCGCCGGGTCGGCGGTGAGGCCGACCGTGATCAGCCCCAGCCCGCTGATGCCGAGCAGGGCGACCACGGCCGGGAGGGTCCGCCGCCACCACACGTGCGCACCTCCGTACGGGATCGTCGGGGTGCCCGCGCCACCGGCACGGGCACCCGTCCTCAGGGATGGAGCGGGTCGCCGGTCAGGCGACGGCGGACACCGGACGGCGCCGGCGGAACAGGATCACCGCGCCGGCCGCGGCGGTGCCGAGCAGCGTGCCTCCGGCGGCTAGGGCGCCGTTGTCGCGGCTGTCGCCGCCGGAGCCGGCGGGCGCGCCGCCGATCGGGGTGACGGTGAACGTGGAGCTGCCGGCTGAGCTGCCGTCGCCGCAGGTGGCGGCCACCGTGTAGGTGCCCAGGGTGAACCCGGCAGTGAAGAGTTCGGCGCTCAGCCCGCCGCCCGCGGCCGCCGTGGTGGATCGGACGTTCTGGTCGCGGTTGGGGCCGGTGACGCGGAACAGGGCGTCACCCGACTTCGGGTTGCAGGTCGTCGCGGTGAGCACGACGGTTCCACCGACCGGGGTGGTGGCCGGTGACACGGTGGTGTCGGCCAGTGCGGCGCCTGGCAGCAGGAGCGTGCCGAGGCCCACGCCGAGCGCCGCTGAACAGAGTGCTGTTGAGACCTTCATACGCGTCTTCCCTCACTTTTCGTCCGCTGACTGCGTGGGACGTCGTTCGGGTGGCCAACTCCGTGACTAGCACCGGTGTGCCCAACACTAGGTGGGTTGGGGCCTCGATCAGGTGAAAATGAGAAATCCTCGTTGCCGTCACGTGTCCACCCGAAGGTGGGGAGAGCTGCGGAAAGGCCCGGACGGCCCGACCGGCACGGGTGCTCCGGTCGATGTCTGCTCCGGTCGGGCTGTCGTCGCTGAGGCGATGGCGAGGTATCGCGTCGCCTGTCCCAAGACTGTCAGCCGGCGTGCTGCGCCGGCATCGGCTCGCCGGTCTCCACGAGGGTCTTGAGGTTGGCCAGCAACTCGGGCCAGCCGCACCATAGGCAACCACATGGTTGCCGATCAACCTGGCCGTCGGCACGCTTCTGCCGGCGGGATAAGAGCGACCGGCAATAGGCGTTACTTGAGTCGGCGGGTGGTGGGTCGGGTGTCCCAGCGGTAGAGCGTGCGGGCTCGTTGGATGAGTTGACGGATGGTGACGATCGCTGCGGCCAGGTACAGGTAGAAGTCGATGATCTGGGCGTTGCGGTCGGTGCAGCGGCGGATCTTGCCGAAGCCGTTCATCCAGGAGTTGGTTCTCTCCACGACCCAGCGTTT
>NZ_WBKR01000338.1 GCF_008868155.1 Micromonospora sp. ALFpr18c | reverse complement strand
GGCGTGGTGGGTGGCGGAGTCGTGGGTGGTGGCGTCGTCGGCGGTGGAACGGTGCCGTCCAGGCCGAAGAAGCGGATCACCTGTGCGGCGTCGACCGGCAGGTTGTGCGAGACACCCTGCATGCTGATCGCCTCGACCGGGGCCGTCGGGCCGCTGCTGCCGTACCGGGTGCGGGTGTAGCCGGACTGCGGCGAGTCGGTGTACGTCGGGGTCTGGCTCAACCCGTGCACGTTGGTCCACTGCTTGACCTGCTCGCCGAAGTTCGGGTAGCGCAGCGTCTCGTCGTTGGTGCCGTGCCAGATCTGCATCCGTGGCCGCTGCCCGGTGTAGCCGGGGTACGCCCCACGGACCAGGTCACCCCACTGCTGGGCGGTCCTGATGAGCTGCCCGTTGGCGCACTCGCTGTTCCACTCCGAGCTGCCCCCGGTGGCGAAACAGCCGAACGGCACTCCGGCGAAGGAGGCGCCCGCGGCGAACACGTCCGGGTAGTCACCCAGCATGACGTTCGTCATCATCGCCCCGGACGACGTGCCGGTGGCGAAGATCCGCGCCGGGTCGGCGGCGTAGCGCTGCCGCACGTAGTCGACCATCGCCATGAGCCCGACCGGGTCGCTGCCCCCGCCGCGGCGCAGGGCCTGCGGTGAGGCCACGTCCCAGCACTTGCTGCTGCGGGTCACCGATGGGTAGATGACGATGAACCCGTACCGGTCCGCGAGCGACGCGTACTGGGTGCCCGAGTGGAACGCCGGCCCCGACCCGGTGCAGTAGTGCAGCGCGAGCAGGATCGCCGGCCGGGACGCCACGCGGTCCGGGACGTACAGGTGCATCTGGAGGTTGGTGGGATTGGTGCCGAAGCCGGTCACCTGCGTCAGCGTCGCCGCCGACGCCGGTGTGGCGAACGTGAGCGCGGCGGCGGCCAGCGTGAGGGCAGCCATGACGGCGCCGAGCAGCCTTGTCTTGATTGTCATCCTTCGCGATCCCTCGGAAAATGGCGCATGGAAGGGGAGTAAGTCGAGGACTGCCCTTCGCCCGACCCTGACCGCGGCTCGCGTGACCACGTCAGCTTCAATCGAGCACACTCGATTGTCAATACTTCCGGAAACCTTTCGCCGTCCGGGATCGGGCCTCCACCTGCACACCCGGACGGAGCTGCGGGAGGGATCGCCGGGCCTTGATCGCGGGCTATTATCGGGACGTTCTCGAAACCTGTCGGGCCTCCCGCATCCCTCGCGCCACCCCCCCTACGAGCCTCCACAGAGACCCGTGGGCACGAAGGAGATCGAGTGAAGATCGTCGACGCCCGGGTCATCGTGACCTGTCCGGGCCGCAACTTCGTCACCCTCAAGATCGTCACCGATGAGGGGGTCACCGGCGTCGGAGACGCCACCCTCAACGGCCGGGAGCTGGCCGTCGCGTCGTACCTGCGCGACCACGTGGCGCCGCTGCTGATCGGCCGGGATCCGGCGCGGATCGAGGACACCTGGCAGTACCTGTACCAGGGGGCGTACTGGCGGCGCGGTCCGGTCACGATGAGCGCGATCGCCGCCGTGGACACCGCGCTGTGGGACATCAAGGGCAAGGTCGCCGGCCTGCCGGTCTACCAGCTGCTCGGCGGCCGGTCCCGCGAGGGCGTCACCGTGTACGGCCACGCCAACGGCGAGACCGTCGAGGAGGTGCTGGTGGAGGTCGCCCGCTACGTCGACCTCGGCTACCGGGCCGTACGGGTGCAGTGCGGCGTGCCCGGCCTCCCCAAGACGTACGGGGTCAGCGCCGACAAGCTCTTCTACGAGCCGGCCGACGCCGCGCTGCCCAGCGAGGCCACCTGGTCGACGCAGCGCTACCTGTCGCACGTGCCGACGGTGTTCGCCCGCGTCCGCGACGAGTTCGGCCCCACCCTGCGGCTGCTGCACGACGTGCACCACCGGCTCACGCCGATCGAGGCGGCTCGGCTCGGTCGCAGCCTGGAGCCGTACGCGCTGACCTGGATGGAGGATCCGGTCCCCGCCGACCTGCAGGAGGGCTTCCGGCTGATCCGGCAGCACACCACCACCCCGGTCGCCGTCGGCGAGGTCTTCAACACCGTCTTCGACGCCGCCCAGCTCATCCGCGAGCAGCTCATCGACTACATCCGCGCCACGGTGGTGCACGCCGGCGGGATCACCCACCTGCGCCGCATCTTCGACCTCGCCGCCCTGCACCACGTCCGCAGCGGCTCGCACGGGGCCACCGACCTCTCCCCCGTCTGCATGGCCGCCGCGCTGCAGCTCGACATCTCGATCCCCAACTTCGGCCTGCAGGAATACATGCGGCACACCGAGCAGACCGACGACGTCTTCCCGCACGGCTACCACTACGCCGACGGGTACCTGCATCCCGCCGAAGCCCCCGGTCTCGGCGTGGACATCGACGAGGAGGCCGCCGCACGGTACCCGTACGCGCCGGCGTACCTGCCGGTGAACAGGTTGGAGGACGGCACCGTGCACCCGTGGTGAGCGCGGGCCGGCCGGGTCAGTAGATGCGTCGCCCCCGCGCGTCCGGCACCCCGGACTTGCGGAGGAAGTACGTGTTGATCTGGTCCCGCCATTCGGTGGCGCAGCGCACCTGCTCGTCGAGACGGTCGGCCACCCGTTCGTACACCGCGGGGTCGATCATCCCGTTGAGCGTCCGCCACCGCCGCCGCATCGCCTCCACCTCCTCCACGCCCGCGAAGTGGGTGTCGTAGATGTGCTGGATGACGGTCGACCCGTCGTGCAGGACGTGGGAGTACGGCACGTGGTGGAAGAAGAGCAGCAGCTCGTCGGGGCACGTCCGCGGCGACTCGTACACCTGCGCCCAGTACGGCGGGTACTGCCCCGCGAAACCGGTGCCCGACGCGCGACTGCGGTCCACGCCGACGCCGTCCCGGTCGGCGAAGTGGTAGGTGCCCCACCGCGAGTACTCGTACCCGTCCACGTCGGGGCCGTAGTGGTCGCCGGGGTGGACCATGAAGCCGACACCCAGCGGCGCGGTGTACCGCTCGTAGGTGCGCCAGGAGTCGTCCATGATCTCGTGCAGCGTCCGCCCCACCAGCTCCGGATCGGCGGTCGCCGACGGCGGGAAGGTCAGCGCGATCCACTCGTCGAGGACCGCCGTCGGATCCAGGGCGGGGTCCCAGGCAAGCCGGCCGAACGTGTACAGGTTGGCCTGCGCCAACGGGTGCCCGGTCCAGAACGGGTCGTCACCGGTGT
>NZ_WBKR01000337.1 GCF_008868155.1 Micromonospora sp. ALFpr18c | reverse complement strand
CGGCCACCGGCAGCGGATCGGGCAGCGCGTCCTCGGCGGCGAGCAGCGCGACCGCGTCGGCGGTCCGGAACGCCTCGGTGTCGACGGTCCGTTGCAGCACGAAGCCGAGCGCGCCGAGCAGCACCACGACCACGCCGGCCACCAGCACCGGCACCAGGCGGTTGCGGGGCGGCGGCGGGGCCCGGTGCACGGGTACCGGCAGCAGGCGCGACGGCGTGTACGGTTCGAGCGGCGCGTACGGGTCGGCGGTGGGGCGGTGCAGCCGGTACACCCCGGACTGCTCCTGCGTCGCCCCGGCCAGCCCGACGACCGACGGCGGGACCGGCGCCTCGCTGGACGGGGACACGGACTCTCTGGCCGGCTCGGGTGGCCAGGTGGCGTCGCCCGGCTCGTCGGAGGGTGTGCGCGGGTTCGGAACCGTCCCGCCCGCCGCCGTCGATCCGGCGTGGTGGGGCGGGTGGTAGCCGGAGTCGACCGGCCGGTCGTCGAGCGGGGGGACGCGGGCCGCCGGCACCGTCGGGGCGTCCCGGGGGGTGGACGGCTCGTCGGCGCAGACGTGGTCGGGGTTCGCGGCCGCCCGGGCCAGCGCCGCCACCTGCACGGCCAGGGGATCGTCGGCGGGCAGGTGCTGCCGGCACAGCTCACGGGCCAGCGCCAGATTGTCGTGAGCCTCGGCGAACTGGCCACAGTCGCGCTGCATCGCGCCGAGCCGGGCCAGCATCTTGATGCCGCTGGGGTGCCCGTCGCCGTACACCTCGCGGTGCAGCTCCCAGGCGTCCTGGAGTCGGTCGCGAGCCACCGTGCACTGGCCGCGGGCGTACTCGACGGTGGCCAGGTCGGCGTGCGCGGCGAGCACCCGCAGCGACTCGGGCCCGTCCTGCGCGGTCAGCTCGATGATGACTTCCTGGTAGAGCCGGGCGGCTCGCGAGTGGCTGCCGACCCGGTGCAGCACCGCGGCCAGGGTCGCCGCCGCGGCGACCGTACGCGGGTCGGATCGGCCGTGCAGCCGGGTGGTGGCCGCGTACGCGAAGGCGGCCCAGCCACGGGCGGAGTGCGGCTCGCCGAGGGCGACCAGCACCCGCGCCTGGAGGCTGGCGGCCTCGGCCAACTCTTCGGTGGCGTTGGCCGGCCGGGGGTCGGCGTCGGTGAGCGCGTCGGAGAGCAGCCGCTGCGCGCCCGCCAGGTCACCGGAGGAGACGAGGTGGTGCGCCTGATCAGTCAGTTCGCCGAAGCCGGAGGGCACGCCCCATCGTGCTCATCCGACGACGGTAAGTACAAGACCCACGGCGGTGTCGATCGGTCAGGATGTCGTCAGGTGCTCGGCCAACGTCTCGCTGATCCGGCGCAGTTGGTCGACCTGGGTCGGGCTCAACGCGTCGAACAGGTGCCGGCGTACCCCCTCGACGTGGCCGGGTGCGGCGGCGGCGAGGGTGGCGAATCCCTCGTCGGTGAGCACCGCGATCTGCCCTCGGCGGTCGGTGGGGCACTCCTCGCGGCGTACCCATCCGGCGGCCTCCAGGCGGGCCACGGCGTGCGAGAGCCGGCTGCGCGACGACCCCGCCGCCTGGGCCAGGTCGCTCATCCGCAGTTGGCGGCCGGGGGTCTCGGAGAGCCGGACCAGGATCTCGTAGTAGGCGTGCGGCATGCCGGCGTCGCGTTGCAGCTCGCGGTCGAGCGTGTCCATCAGCGCCCGGGAGGCGGCGAGGTACGCGCGCCACGTGCGTTGCTCGTCGGGGTCCAGCCAGCGGGTCATGACGGCCATCATACCCGCGATGGTTGAACGCTCAACTAAACGGCGCTACTGTGAGGTCATGGGTATCCACCGGCTCAACCACGCGGTCCTCTACGTCAGCGACCTCGCCCGCAGCGTCGCCTTCTACCGGGACGTGCTGGGCTTCCGCCCGGTGGCGATGACCCCGGACGGCTTCCGGGGCGCCACCTTCCTCCAGGCTCCGGACTCCACCAACGACCACGACCTCGGCCTGTTCGAGATCGGCGCCGGCGCCGGTCGGTCGACCGCCGGACGGGCCACCGTCGGCCTCTACCACCTGGCCTGGGAGGTCGACACCCTCGACGAGCTGGCCGCGACAGCCGAGCGGCTCGTCGCCGCGGGCGCCCTGGTCGGCACCTCCGACCACGGCACCACCAAGAGCCTCTACGGCAAGGACCCGGACGGCCTGGAGTTCGAGGTGGTCTGGCTGATCCCGGCCGACCTGCTCGACGACGCCGCACTGGCCGCCCGCAAGCAGATCGGTCGACTCGACCTGGACGCCGAGCGGCGGCGCTACGGCGGGCAGACCCGCGGCGGGGTGGGGATCTCCGTCCCGGCCTGAGCAGGCATGCGGTAGAACGGACCGATGCCGACCGACCGGACCACTGATTTCCTCCGCGAGCTGCTGGTCCGCCAGTTGACGACCTGGCTGCCCGCGGCCCTGCACCGCTCCCGCCGAGCCACCGTCGCTCTCGCCGGCGTCGACGCGGGCAGCGCGGAGGCCGCACTTCGCCTGGTCGCCGCGCACGGCGACCAGGCGCGCGGCCGGCAGGTGACGGTGCTGGTGCTGGCCGACGGCGCCGCCGACCTGCCGGCCCGACTCGGCCCGATCGAGGCGGAGCTACCCGCCGAGGTCACCGTGCACCTGCTGCCCGGCGACCCGTACCGGCTGCCGGTCGCGGTGAAGGCCGCCGGGGCGGCCGGCGCGCCGCTGTTCTCCTTCGTGGACGTGCCCGGCGCGGTGACGCCGAAGCTGCTCACCGCCGCGGCCAACGGCCGGACCGGCGAGGTGCTGCTGCACACAAACGGCAGCGCCCGGGATGTGCTCGTCTCCGCCGGCTTCCCCCTGGTCGCCGAGGTGGCTCTGGTGCTGCCGGACAGCGGGGCCGCCGGTGTCATCGCGTTCGGCAGCCGCTCCGACCGGAGTCTGGAGGCGGTGCGCGAGGCGCTCTGGGCGGTCGGCGCGGACCTGGGCGCGCGCTACCGCGACCCGCTCGACCCGACCGGCACGACGGTCGACGTGGTCGGCGATCCCGATCTCGCTTCGCTGGCCCACGAGCTGCTGGCCGAGCTGCGCGCGGGCGGGCCACGGCCGGTCACCGAGCTGCGCCGACACACCCTGACCGCGACCGTCTACCGGGCCGCCGACACCAACCGGGCGCTGGCCGATCTGCTCGAGGCGGGCGACCTGCGCCGCGACCGCGAGACGGGCCGACTAGCCGGCGACGAGATCATCACCCCAACG
>NZ_WBKR01000336.1 GCF_008868155.1 Micromonospora sp. ALFpr18c | reverse complement strand
TACGCGACGGCCTGATCATCGGATAGGAACTCGACGGGCACAGCCGGACACCGTACGGGCCCTCACCACGCGCTCGCCGCCCCACCCCCAAGATCATCCTTAGCGTTAATTCCTGGACGGATCTTCCTCAACCCCGGGTTCCACGGGCCTCCGCATCAGGTTCGGCGGTCCGGCATCAGATCCACCGAGCCAGGACAACTGTCCTGTCCCGGTGCATCTGATACTCGGGCGAGCTCCTGACCAGTGGCTTATCAGTCGCACCGGTCCGGGCAGGGGTCGGATGTCCCGGCGTATTTGAGAAGCGCGGAAGGCTCGCCGGCGGGCCGGCACCGGCTGCAACCAGCCGCGGCTCAGGTTCGTCGGGCCGTTGCATTATCTACGCGGTGCCTTGTGAGCAGATCGGCGGGCCACTTGTCAGATGCGGTGGGACAGGACACCGGGCGCCGGACCACTTGAGATCCACCGATCTCCTTCATGCCTCCATAACTGATCTTATCGAGGCGCGACGCGCCGCCCCTGCGGCCGCGTCGGCCGGGAGTAGACTGTGACGTAACAGGCGTGACGAAATGGGGTGTGGTCCATGCCGAGAAAGCGGGGCCAGGCCGCGTGGCTGTCCCAGATCCTCTCCGAGTGGGCACGCGCGCCCGTGACGGTCGCCTGGGAGGCCGAGGGAGTCGGGCGGGGCGACTGGTGGGTGCGGTGGTCCGACGGCCTGACGGTCGAGGCGATGCGCGCGCACGCCCGCTCGCACGGGGTGTACCTGCGTCCGCTGGACGTGACCGCGCTGCGCTTCGCCCGCGACTACTCGCCGCGGGCGTGGGCGCTGGCGCTGCTCAGCCTCGCCGAGACCCAGTCGGAGATCACCGACTGGCACGAACTGCTCGGCGTCGCCGAGTCGTGGCTCGACGACGCCGACCAACCCGACGACGCGGGCGCCGACGACGAGCACGTCGCGCACCTGGTGGCCGTTGCGGGCGGCCGGGAGGCCGCGATGGCTCGCGCGGTCTTCTCGGCCCGGCCGCAACGGTTGGCTGTGACGCAAGTTCGTGACGAACCCGTGTGTCCGGTCTGCGGTGGCCCGGTGCCGCGCGCGGGCGCCGGCCGGCCGGCCCGCTACTGCTCGCCCGCGTGCCGTACCCGCGCCTGGCGCCGTCGCTCGGCCCGCGCCATCGGTGAGACGAAAACCCGTGACGAAAGCAGGTGTCCGGTCTGCGGAGCCTCGGTGCCGCGCGCGGGCGTCGGCCGGCCGGCCCGCTACTGCTCACCGGCCTGCCGCACCCGCGCCTGGCGACAACGCCCGCGCCACCGCGACGACAGTGACACCACCCGCCCCGACGCCGGGGCGTCCTGACCCTCCACTCAAGCCAGGAGCCGCGATGAGCATCACCGCATTCCCGCGCACGCCGAGCGCCCCCACGGCCAGGGCTCACCTCGCTCACATCCTGGCCGACATCGCCACGCTCGACCCGTCCCGCCAGGGCCACACCGGCCCGGACACCCCGCAGATCACCGCCGCCTACGCGCAGCGAAACGCCCTGATCTGGACCGCCCTCACGCTCGCCCACGAGGCCGGCGTCCCGGCCGGAGTCGGCCACGACCCGAGCGACCCCCACCCGGTCGCGGTCTACCTGGAGCTGCCCACCGGCCAGGTCTCCTGGCACCTGCCCTCCCACCCGACCGGCTGGGACGGGCACACCACCCGCGCCAAATACGCGCGGGTGGCCGCGTTCGTCGACCTGGTCGACGAGGACACCGACCGGTGACCGAAGTGCTCACTGGCGAGCTGCTCCCCGCCCACCAGCCCCTGCCCGCCGCTGCGGCCCCCCACGACGGGGTCCCCACCGTGGGGGGTGCCGCCGACAACGAACTCGAGGAGCTGCTGCGGGAGTGGCTGATCGGGTACGCCTCACCGCACACCCGGAAGGCGTACCGGCGCGACCTGCAGCACTGGCTGGCGTTCCTGGCCACCTCCGGCATCGACCCGCTCACCGAGGCCCGCCGCGTACACACCCACGCCTGGCTACGCGCCCAGGAGACCTCCGGCGCCGCGGCCGCCGCCACCCGCGCCCGCCGCCTCGCCGCGGTGTCCGCGTTCTACGGCTGGCTGATCGCCGAGGACCGCACCGACCGGGCCAACCCCGCCGCCATCGACTCCCGCAAGAAGCCGAAGGTCGACCAGCGCAGCTCCAAGACATCAGGGCTGTCCCGAGGGCAGGCCGAGGCGCTGCTCCTCGCGGCCGACGCCGACACTGGCCCCCAGGCGCTGCGCACCGCGGCGATCGTCGCGCTGCTGCTCTACACCGGCATCCGCGTCGGCGAGCTCGTCGGCGCCGACGTCGAGCAGCTCGGCCACAACCGCGGCCACCGCACCCTGCGCTTCACCGCCAAGGGGGCCGGCGAGCACCTGGTGGCGCTGCCCGCCCCGGTCACCCGACGCCTGGACGCCTACCTCGCCACCCGCGCCGACCTCACAGGCCCGCTGCCCGTGGTAGCTGGGCAGGCCGGCGTCCGGGCCCACCGGCCCCTGGTCGCCACCACCAGTGGCGCCCGGCTCGACCGCGGCGCTGTCACCCGGCTCGTGATCCGCCTCGCCGAGGTGGCGCGGATCCCGGTGAAGATGTCCCCACACGTGCTGCGCCACGCCTGCGCCACCCTCGCCCGCGACGCCGGCGCGAGCCTCGAAGACGTTCAGGACCAGCTCGGCCACGCCGACGCCCGCACAACCCGCCGCTACGACCACGGCGGCGCCCGACTCGACCGGGCCCCCGCCTACACCCTCGCCGCGTACCTCAACGCCGGCGACGGGCATTCCACGGAATCGACCACCGAGGACACCGACGATCCCGGTGCGCGGCCGTGACCGGCCGCCGGGGGCGGTGTGCTGTCGGTGGGCTGCGCTACGATTCCCGCACGGCTGACGCGCCAGCCGATCCGGGAGCCCGCACCCGCCACGCCGGGGACGGGCGGCGAACGGAGAAGACGTCTCAGACTCAGCGCCCCACTCTCCACCTTTCTGTTGTTCGGCATGATCACGTGTCGGTGGGGTCGGGCGTGGGGTACCCCGCCGAGGGATGAGCTGACATGCCGCAGGACAAGCGCAAGCTGACCCGCACGATCCGCGACCGCAGCGACAGCACCGGGGAGACCTACACCCAGGCCCGGGACTGTAAAAAGAACGGTGTAACTCCTGATCAAGGAGACGCACCTGATGACCATGACGACTGACGCCGTGGATACTGCCGCGGTGGCGAAGAAGCAGCAGCAGCCTGGCCTGCCGGCCGGGGGGA
>NZ_WBKR01000335.1 GCF_008868155.1 Micromonospora sp. ALFpr18c | reverse complement strand
GCTCGGCTGCGCCGATGCGGCGGACCGGGCGGCCGCAGACCGGTTGGACGAGCTGGCCCGGGCGGCCCGCTCCGGCTGGGCGTCGCCGCCGCCACCGGGCCGGCCCGCGCCCGGTGCCACACCGGCCCTGGTGAGGGCCTGGTGGTCCGGGCTGACCCCGGCGCAGCGACGGTGGCTGGTCGGGCACGAACCGGCCCTGGTCGGCAGCCTGGACGGGGTGCCGGTGACCGCCCGCGACCAGGCGAACCGGCTGCGGCTCGACGTCCGGCGCGAGGAGCTGCTGGCCGAGCGTCGACGGTTGCTGGCCCGGGTGCCGCCGGGGCCGGTCGCGTCGCTGCGGCTGCGGGCGGTGGCGGCGAAGCTGGCCGGCCTGGACGCGCTCACCGAGCGACTGGCGGCCGGGGAGCCGCGGGCGTACCTGTTGGGGCTGGACCCGGCCGGTGAGGGCCGGGTGGTGGTGGCGCTCGGCGACCCGGACCACGCCGATCGGGTGCTGACCTACGTGCCGGGGATGACCGCCGGCCTGGACGACGCCCCCGGTGAGCTGGGTCGGGCGGCCCGCGTGTTGGACCGGTGCGCGGCGCTCGCCCCGGGCGAGCGCAGCGCGGCCGTGCTGTGGTTGGACTACGACGCTCCCGATTTCCTGACCGAGGCGGCCTCGGCCGAGCAGGCCCGGGACGCCGGCGGGGCGTTGCACCGCTTCCAGGAGGGCATGCGGGCCAGCCACGAGGGGCCACCAGCCCGGCAGACGGTGCTGGGGCACAGCTACGGGTCGCTGGTGGTGGGCGTGGCGGCCCGGGAGCACGGCCTGGCCGCCGACGCGCTGATGTTCGTCGGCTCACCGGGGGTCGGCGCGGCGCACGCCACCGAGTTGGGTGTTCCACCCGGGCAGGTCTGGGCGAGCAGCGCCCCCGACGACGTGATCCGGCTGGCCCGACCGGTCGACGAGCTGGGCCGGCGTGCCCTGCTCGGCGTGGCGCCGCTCGCCGCGGTGCTGGGCTGGCCCGACCGGAACGCGCACGAGTTGTGGTTCGGCCGCGACCCGGCCGACCCCGGCTTCGGTGGCCGGGTGTTCCCCAGTGGCCGCGGCGGGCACGCCGGTTACTGGGAGCCGGGCAACCCGGCGTTGGACGGGATGGCCCGCGTCGTGCTGGGCCGCTGACGGTCGAGCCCCGGCCACCACCTGTACGGGTGACCGGGGCTCGCAGCGACGGTGCTGGCTACTCGACGGTGACCGACTTGGCCAGGTTGCGGGGCTGGTCCACGTCGTGCCCCCGAGCGGCGGCGATCTCGGCGGCGAGCACCTGCAACGGCACCGTGGTGACCAGCGGAGCCAGCAGGGTGGGCGTACGCGGCACGTAGATCAGGTGGTCGGCGTACCGGACGACCGCCTCGTCACCCTCCTCCGCGATCACGATGGTCCGTGCGCCGCGCGCCCGGACCTCCTGGATGTTGGAGACGACCTTGTCGTGCAGCATGCCCCGGCCCACCGGCGAGGGCACCACGCAGATGACCGGGGTGCCCTTGTCGATCAGAGCGATCGGGCCGTGCTTCAGCTCACCGGCGGCGAAGCCCTCGGCGTGCATGTACGCCAACTCCTTGAGCTTCAGCGCGCCCTCCAGGGCCACCGGGTAGCCGACGTGCCGGCCGATGAAGAGCACCGTCGGTTCGGACTTCAGCTCCCGGGCCAGCTCGCGGACGGGCTCGATCCGGTCGAGCAGCTCGCGCAGCTTGCCGGGAATCTCCTGCAACTGGGCGACCACCGCGCCCACCTCGTCGGCGAACTTGATGCCACGCACCTGGGCCAGGTGCAGGCCGATCAGGTAGCAGGCGACGACCTGGGTGAGGAACGCCTTGGTGGAGGCGACGGCGATCTCCGGCCCGCCATGGGTGTAGAGCACGGCGTCCGACTCACGGGGGATGGTCGAGCCGTTGGTGTTGCAGATGGCCAGCACCCGGGCCTTCTGCTCCTTGGCGTGGCGCAGCGCCATCAGGGTGTCCATCGTCTCGCCGGACTGCGAGATGACCACGATCAGCGTGGACCGGTCGAGCACCGGGTCGCGATAGCGGAACTCGCTGGCCAGCTCCACCTCGCACGGGATCCGGGTCCAGTGCTCGATGGCGTACTTGGCGACCATGCCGGCGTGGTAGGCAGTGCCGCAGGCCACGATGAAGATCTTGTCGACGTCGCGCAGATCCTGGTCGCTGAGGCGGACCTCGTCGAGGGCGATCTCGCCGCTCTCGGTGAGCCGGCCCAGCAGCGTGTCGGCGATGGCCTGCGGCTGCTCCTCGATTTCCTTGAGCATGAACCAGTCGTAGCCGCCCTTCTCGGCGGCCGAGGAGTCCCAGTCGATGTGGAAGTCCTTGCCGGCGGCGGGCTGGCCGTCGAAGTCGGTGATCTCGATGCTGTCACCGGTGATCAGCACGATCTGGTCCTGGCCCAGCTCGACCGCTTCCCGGGTGTGCTCGATGAACGCGGCCACGTCGCTGGCCAGGTAGTTTTCACCGTCACCGCGGCCGACCACGAGGGGCGAGTTGCGCCGGGCGCCGACGACCGCGCCGGGCACGGCGGCGTCCACCGCGAGGAGGGTGAACGCGCCCTCCAGCCGCTGGCAGACCACCCGCATGCCGGCGGCGAGCAGCTGCGGGCTGTCCGGCTGGCCGGCGGCGCGCAGGTCGGCCAGCGCGGCGGAGAGCAGGTGGGCGGCGCACTCGGTGTCGGTGTCGCTGACGAACTGGACGCCGTCGGCCTCCAGCTCGGCGCGGAGCCGGGCGAAGTTCTCGATGATGCCGTTGTGGATCACCGCGACCCGGCCGTCGGGGGCGACGTGCGGGTGGGCGTTGCGGTCGGTCGGGCCGCCGTGGGTGGCCCAGCGGGTGTGCCCGATGCCAGTGGTGCCGTCACCGATGCCGATCGGGCTGGCCGCGCAGTCGTCGGGGTTGCCGGCGGCCCGCTCGGAGAGCACCTTCTCCAGGTTGGCCAGCTTGCCGGCCTTCTTCTCGGTCAGCAGCTGGTCGTCGCAGACGATCGCCACGCCCGCCGAGTCGTAGCCGCGGTATTCCAGCCGCCGCAGCCCGTCGAGCACGATCCCGAGTGCGGGGCGCGCGCCCGCGTATCCCACGATTCCACACATGGCCCGCAGCCTAACCCAGTTTCGCTCATCGTGGGTGCTCGAAAGTCGGCTAATCGAGCACGGGATCTGAGCGATCGGCACCTGGAGGGGCACAACGGGACGAGCGTCACAGGCCACGCGGCGCAGTGACCGGCGACGGGGTTGCGCCGAGACGCGGGGTTAGGACAGTCTCTCGGCGGGTTCGGCGCGTCCCTTCGATGGCCCGTTCGTCCCATACCCACTCCCGCCCGGAGCAGCCATGTCCGACGCGCCGAACCCGCCG
>NZ_WBKR01000334.1 GCF_008868155.1 Micromonospora sp. ALFpr18c | reverse complement strand
ACTCGTCCAACGACGGCGGCAACAACAAGATCTGATCCGGATCGAACCGCCGAAACGTCTTCGCACTACCCACGACTGGTCAACGACCGACCACCCCGAACGAAGCGTTACTGACCCACGCTCCTAGGTGCTCCCCGGACGCGTCGAGCACGCGCCCGCCGATCCGGGCGCACCCATCCCGACCCACCGACGGGTGGTCCCCGTCGGTCGATGCTGTACCCGTCGTTAACCTTGACCGCGATGGCCGTCGTGACTGACCCCCAGCCCCCCGCCCGGACCGACCCGCCCGCGTCGCCCGACGGGGGCCGTCGGCGCATCGTCGCCATGACGGTCTGGGCGGTCGCCTTCGTCGCCGCGTGGCTGGCGATCGGGCTGCCCACCGACCCCGCGTACGCGTTCGTCTGGATCTGGTTGGCGACGATCGCCTGGAACAGCGACCGGCCGTGGCGCAGCCACCTGCGCTTCGCCCGGGACTGGGTGCCGGTGGTGCTGCTGTTCGTCGTCTACAACCTCTCGCGGGGGTTCGCCGACAACGGCGCCACCCCGCACGCGATGGAGCTGATCGTCGCCGACCGGTTCATGTTCGGCTGGGCCACCGGCGGGGAGGTGCCCACCGTCTGGTTGCAGGAGCACCTGTACCGCCCGCAGGTGCACTGGTGGGACGTCGCGGCGAGCTGGGTGTACTTCTCGCACTTCGTGGTGGCGCTGACCGCCGCGGCGGTGCTCTGGCTGCGCGACCGGCACCGCTGGGCCGCGTACATGCGCCGCTGGGGGTTCCTGTGCGCCGCCGGCCTGGTCACCTACTTCGTCTACCCGGCCGCACCGCCCTGGTGGGCCGCCCAGAACGGCCTGCTCACCGAGGTCGCCCGGATCTCCACGCGGGGTTGGAAGGCGTTCGGCATGCACGGCGCCGGCAACGTCCTCAACGCCGGTCAGATCGCCTCGAACCCGGTCGCCGCGATGCCGTCGCTGCACACCGCGTGGGCGCTGTTCGTGGTGCTGTTCTTCCTGACCACCACCCGCCGCTGCTGGTGGCCGCTGCTGCTGGCGTACCCGCTGGCGATGACCTTCACCCTGGTCTACTCCGGTGAGCACTACGTGATCGACGTGCTGGTCGGCTGGGCGTACGTGGGAATCACCTACCTGGTGGTCGGCCTGGCCGAGCGCGGGTGGGCCGCCTGGCGGGCCCGCCACCCGAAACCCGGGACGCAACCGGTCGCGGAGACACCACCGACGCCCACCCCACAGCCGGCGGTCCCCGCCGACCACTGACCCGGCGCCCCGCTGGGCCTCAGCGCAGGCGGGCGGCGTGCGCCCGGGAGGTCAGCTCGGCCGACAGGGCCCACGCCTCGGCCAGGTCGCGGTCCTGGGCGGTGGCGCCGGAGCCGCCGGCGGTGTCCGCGTAGACGGTGGCCAGCCCCAGCCGGCGCTGGACCGGCCCCTGCACCACCCGCACGCTCTGGATCCGCGCGTACGGGACGATCGCCACCTGCCGGGTCAGCAGGCCCGACCGGGTGGCGAAGACCCGCTCGAACAGTCCCGCGCCGAGCGCACGCCGCCCCAGCGGGTGCAGCCAGCGCGTGCGGGGCGGCGGCGGACTCAGCGTGAGCGCGTCGAGGCGTACCCCCGGGAGCACCTCGGCGACGATCGCCGCCGCCGTCGGTAGGTCGCCGACCGGTAGCAGCCGGTCGGGTCGGTTGCGGTCATCGGCCTCGGCGACGGAGTAACCGGCCACCTCCAGGCGCAACCGCAGCCAGCCGTTCACCCGCCACAACAACGGCCAGGTGGCCCGCACGGTCTGCACCCGCTCCAGCGGCACGGTCTGCGCCCGCGTCTCCAGCAGACCGTTGTGCACCCGCAGCGTGGCGCCGTCGCGGCCCAGCCGGAAGTTCCAGTCGTCGAGGACCCGGCGGATCGGTTGCAGCAGCACACCCGCCATCGCGGTCAACGTGCTGGCGACCGCGACGAACGACCACGACCCCGCGGTGAGGAACTGCACCACGACGAAGGCGACACCGAACGGGAGCAGGAACGCCTGCGGGGTGAGTAGTTGACTGACCAGCAGATCCTTGTTACGTACGGCGTGTAGCGGCCGACCGGGCGTGGCCGCCGGAGCCGTCGCGACACCCGGGGCGACCGGGTGCTCCGGCGCGGGTGTCTGCGCCACCCGCCCGGCCAGCGCCAGCAGCCGCCCGCGCAGCCGGGCCGCGTCGGCCACCCCGAGGTACGCCAGCGGCGCCTCGGTCTTGCCCCCGCCGACCACCTCCAGGCGCAGCTCGGCCAGGCCGGTGAGCTGGGCGAGCAGCGGCCGGACCACCTCCACGGCCTGCAACCGTTCCAGCGGGATCGCCCGGGTACGCCGCCAGAGCAGCCCCTCGTACACCCGCAGTTCGCGGCCCACCACGTGGTAGCCGGTGTTGTACCAGCTGATCACCGACAGCACGGTCGCGCCGAGCGCCAGCGCCCCCACCATCGCGGCGAACCAGCCGAAGCCGACCCGGGACAGCGTCGACCAGGACAACCCGGCGATCACCACGACCAGTGACTTGGCCCCGTGCAGCAGTGGGCTGAGGGGGTGCAGTCGTTGCCGTGGCTCGCCGTCGCCGTCGCCCGGTGGCGTCGGCCACGGCGCGGGCGCCCCCGGCGGCACCGGGCCAGGCGGTGCCACACCAGTGGGCAGCGCCGGCCCCGGTGGCGTCGGGCCGGTGGGTGGCACGGTGCTCGGCTCGGCGGGCCCGTCGCTCATCGGCGCGGCCCTCGGCTGCCCGCGCGGGTGCTCACAGGCCCTCCGCCCGGTCCTCGCCGAGCGCGGTGAGCCGGTCGCGCAGCCGGGACGCCTCCGCGGGGCGCAGCCCCGGCACCCGGGCATCGCTGGCCGCCGCCGCCGTGTGCAACTGCACGGTGGCCAGGTCGAAGGCGCGTTCCAACGGCCCGGCGCTGACGTCGATGAACTGCATCCGCGAGTACGGGACGATGGAGAGCCGCCGGACCAGCAGCCCGTGCCGCACCAGCAGGTCGTTTTCCCGTTCGGCGTACCCCCAGGCCCGGACCGCCCGGACGACGGTGATGGCCCGCCACGCGCCGAGCCCCAGCACGACGGCGAGGGCGAGCCCGAACAGCCAGTGCCCGCTCAAGGCCCAGCCGACCGCCGTCACCGCCAGCCCGATGGCGACCACGACCGCCAGCCGGATCAGCTCCACCCAGATCAGGTCGGTGGAGATCGACTGCCAGTGCACCGTGTCCGGCCAGGGCTCCAACGGCCCGCGCCCGACGGATGAGCCCGGGTCGGGCGGCAGGAGGCCGGGTGCCGGCAGGTCGGGCGCGCGATGGTCGGCGGTGGCTGACGGCCGGTGGCCGGGTGGCGGCACCGCGCCCGGCGGCAGCGGGGCGGGCGACGCGACGTCCGCA
>NZ_WBKR01000333.1 GCF_008868155.1 Micromonospora sp. ALFpr18c | reverse complement strand
GGGGGCGGTTAGCGGATCACTCGGCCGCGCAGGATCGTGCGGGACGGAGCCCGGACGACGCGTAGGTCGCGGCGGGGATCCTCGGGGTAGACGGTCAGGTCGGCGAGGCCGCCCTCGACCAGGCCGGGGAAGCCGAGCCAGTCCCGGGCACCCCAGGAGGCGGCGGCGAGCACGTCGAGCGGTGCCATGCCGGCCTGCTCGTGCAGCAGCAGCATCTCGTCGGCGGCGAGCCCGTGGTCGATGCCACCGCCGGCGTCGGTGCCCACGTAGATCGGTACGCCCGCCTCGTGCGCCGCGCGCACCACCTCGGGGAAGCGGTCGCGCAACGAGAGCATGTGCTCGGCGTACCCGGGGAACTTGGCCCGCGCCTGCTCGGCGATGCTCCCGAAGGTGGCAATGTTGATCATTGTGGGGACCAGGGCGGTGCCCTGGCGGGCCATCTCGTCGATCAGGTCGAGGCTGAGCCCGGTGCCGTGCTCCACCGAGTCGACCCCGGCCCGCACCATGATCTCGACCGCCGACTCGGAGAAGGTGTGCACCGCGGCCCGTACCCCGGCGTCGTGCGCGGCCCGCACGGCGGCGGTGAGGGTGTCCGCGTCCCAGGACGGCGCCAGGTCGCCCACGCCACGGTCGATCCAGTCGCCGACCAGCTTGACCCAGCCGTTGCCGGCCCGTGCCTGCGCGGCCACCGTGGCGGCGACCTCGGCCGCACCGACCTCCACGCCGATGTCGCGCAGGTAGCGCTTCGGCGGCGCGACGTGCCGGCCGGCGCGGGCCAGTCGCGGCAGGTCCGGCTCGTCGTCGAGATCGGGGTACGGGTACGGCGAACCGGCGTCGCGGATCGCCAGCACCCCGGCGTCCCGGTCGACGTGGGCCAACTCGCGGGCCTGGTCGAGCGAGGTGATCGGTGCGCCACCTCGGGCGATGCCGATGTGGCAGTGCGCGTCAACAAGCCCGGGCAGGACGAAGCCGCCGTCGACCACGGTCTCCGCCTCGGGCACCGGGGTGAAGGTCACCCGGTCGCCGACCAGCCAGAGATCCCGGACCTCGTCGGCGGGGAGCAGCACACCACGCACGTGAAGAGCCATGCGCACAGTCCTACCCGATCACCTCGGGGTCCGCGACGCCGCCACCGACACGCGTCAGCGGGGGCGGTTGTCGCCGCCCTTGCCGAGCTTGTTGAAGTCGATCTTTGGAAGCTTGAAGCCGGGCGGCAGGCCCTGGCCACCGGCGAGGTCGTTCGGGTCCATCCCCGGCGGGAGCTGCGGCATGCCACCCGGAAGGCCGCCCGGAAGGCCGGCACCGGTACGCGGCCGACCGCCACCCTTGGTGCCCTTGCGCTTGTTCTTCGGCGACTTGGTCGCCTTGCGCCGGCCGCCGCCGGGCAGGCCCATCATGCCGCCCATCTGCTTCATCATCTTCTGCGCGTCGGCGAAGCGGTTGAGCAGCTGGTTGACGTCCATCACGGTGACCCCGGAGCCGTTGGCGATACGCGCCCGGCGGGAGCCGTTGATGATCTTCGGGTTGGTCCGCTCGCCCGGGGTCATCGACCGGATGATCGCGGTGACCCGGTCGAAGTGGCTGTCGTCCAGCTCGGCGAGCTGGTCCTTCATCTGCCCCATGCCGGGCATCATGGCCAGCACGTTGGCGATCGGGCCCATCCGCCGCACCGCGATGAGCTGGTCGAGGAAGTCGTCCAGGGTGAACTGCTCACCGCCCATCAGCTTGGCGGTCATCTTCTCCTTCTGATCGGAGTCGAAGGCCTGCTCGGCCTGCTCGATCAGAGTGAGGACGTCGCCCATGCCGAGGATCCGGCTGGCCATCCGGTCGGGGTGGAAGACGTCGAAGTCCTCCAACTTCTCGCCGGTGGAGGCGAACAGGATCGGCTGCCCGGTGACCTCGCGCACCGACAGCGCGGCGCCACCGCGGGCGTCGCCGTCGAGCTTGGAGAGCACCACACCGGTGATGCCGACGCCGTCACGGAACGCCTCGGCGGTGCGGACGGCGTCCTGACCGACCATCGCGTCGATGACGAAGATGACCTCGTCCGGCGAGACGGCGTCGCGGATGTCGGCGGCCTGCTGCATCATCTCGGCGTCGATGCCGAGCCGGCCGGCGGTGTCGACGATGACGATGTCGCGGGCGGCACGCTTCGCGTGCTCGATCGACGCGCGCGCCACCTGCACCGGGTCACCGGTGCCGTTGCCGGGCTCCGGGGCGTACACCTCGACGCCGGCCCGACCACCGAGCACCTGGAGCTGCCCGACGGCATTGGGACGCTGGAGGTCGGCGGCGACGAGCAGCGGCTGGTGCCCCTGGCCCTTGAGCCAGCGGGCCAACTTGCCGGCCAGGGTCGTCTTACCGGAACCCTGGAGGCCGGCCAGCATGATCACGGTGGGCGGCTGCTTGGCGAACTGGAGTCGCCGGCCCTCACCGCCGAGCACGTTGATCAGCTCTTCGTTGACGATCTTGATGATCTGCTGGGCCGGGTTCAGCGCCTGCGAGACCTCGGCGCTGCGGGCGCGCTCCTTGACGGCCGCGATGAAGCCCTTGACCACCGGCAGCGCAACGTCCGCCTCCAGCAGCGCGAGGCGGATCTCGCGCGCGGTGGCGTCGATGTCGGCGTCGGTGAGCCGCCCCTTGCCGCGGAGCTTGGTGAAGATCCCGGACAGGCGGTCACTCAAGGTGTCAAACACGCGAACATCCCGTTTGTCAGTGTTCCGGCGGGCACAACGCGGCCGGCAGTGCGGAGTCCGGCCACCGCTAGGGTAGCCGCCCGGCCGCGGGGCCGCTGTCGCCCGGCCCGGCCCTCACCCCGAGACCAACCCCGACTGGTACGCGAAGACGACGAGCTGGGCCCGATCCCGGGCTCCCAGCTTGCCCATCGCCCGGCTGACGTGGGTCCGCGCGGTCGCCGGGCTGACCACCAACCGGGCGGCGATCTCCTCGTTGTTCAGCCCCTCACCGACCAGGCCGACCACCTGGCGCTCCCGGTCGGTGAGCGTGTCCAGCCGGGGGTGCGGACGGGGCACCCGCGACGGTCGGGTGGCGAACTCCCGCACCACCCGCCGGGTCACCGACGGCGACAGCAACGCCTCCCCCTCGGCCACCAGCCGGATCGCGCGCAGCAACTCGGCCGGCCGGGTGTCCTTGGTGAGGAACCCGCTCGCACCGTGCCGCAGGGCGTCGAAGACGTACTCGTCCAGCTCGAAGGTGGTGAGCACCACCACCCGCGTACCCGTCAGGTCGGGGTCGGCGACGATGCGGCGGGTCGCCTCGATGCCGTCGATGCCGGGCATCCGGATGTCCATCAGCACCACGTCCGGCCGTTCCCGCCGGGCCAGCTCCACCGCCCGCAGGCCGTCGGCCGCCTCGCCGGCCAGCGCCAGGTCGTCCTCGCTCTCCACCAGCGCGCGC
>NZ_WBKR01000332.1 GCF_008868155.1 Micromonospora sp. ALFpr18c | reverse complement strand
TGGTCGCCCCAGGACAGCGGTCAGCCGGGGAGGAAGGAGAAGCGGACCTGGCGGGTCGGGTTGTCACCGTTCGTGTCGACCAGGCAGATCGACTGCCAGGTGCCCAGGGCGAGCCGGCCGCCGAGCACCGGCAGCGTGGCGTACGGGGGGACGAACGCGGGCAGCACGTGGTCGCGGCCGTGGCCGGGTGAGCCGTGCCGGTGCCGCCAGCGGTTGTCGGTGGGCAGCAGCGCGTCCAGGGCGGTGATCAGGTCGTCGTCGGAGCCCGACCCGGTCTCGATGATCGCCAGTCCGGCGGTGGCGTGCGGCACGAAGACGTGCAGCAGGCCGTCGCCCTCGGTCGAGACGAACTGCTGGGCCTCCGCGGTGATGTCCCGGACGGTCGGCCGGGACCCGGTCTGGACGGTGATCACGTCACTGCGCATACGTCGCATTCTGCCGCAGTGGGCACAGACGACGGGAGGGTGGGGAAAGACGGGCCGTAGCGCTAAGTTACCGACGGGTACCTGTGTTCAGCATCGCGTCCGGGGCACCTAGACGTGACGGCGGGTGCCACCAGGGGGCAGGATGGCGCCAGAGACCTATCCCACACACAACCGAGGGAACGCCTGTGGCTACGGAACGCAAGCGCCCGGTGATCAGCGACGGCCTACCGAGCCAGCTTCCGGACATCGACCCTGAAGAGACCAGCGAATGGGTCGAGTCGCTTGACGGTGTCATCGACGAGCGGGGTGCCAAACGCGCCCGCTACGTCATGCTGCGCCTGCTGGAGCGGGCCCGTGAGCGCCAGGTCGGGGTTCCGCCCCTGACCACGACCGACTACATCAACACCATCCCGTCGGAACGCGAGCCGTGGTTCCCGGGCGACGAGCATGTCGAGCGTCGGATCCGGGCGTACGTCCGGTGGAACGCCGCCATGCTGGTGCACCGGGCGCAGCGCCCGGAGATCGGCGTCGGTGGGCACATCTCCACCTTCGCCAGCTCCGCGTCGCTCTACGAGGTGGGCTTCAACCACTTCTTCCGGGGCAAGAACCACCCCGGCGGCGGCGACCACATCTTCTACCAGGGCCACGCCTCCCCCGGCATGTACGCGCGGGCGTTCCTGGAGGGGCGGCTCAACGAGCACCAGCTCGACGGGTTCCGTCAGGAGCTGTCCCACCCGGGCGGCGGTCTTCCGTCGTACCCGCACCCACGGCTGATGCCGGACTTCTGGGAGTTCCCCACCGTCTCGATGGGGCTCGGCGGTCTGAACGCGATCTACCAGGCCCGGTTCAACCGGTACCTACAGCACCGCGGCATCAAGGACACCTCGCAGCAGCACGTGTGGGCGTTCCTCGGCGACGGCGAGATGGACGAGCCGGAGACGCTGGGCGCCATCGGTGTGGCCGCCCGCGAGGAGTTGGACAACCTCACCTTCGTGATCAACTGCAACCTGCAGCGGCTGGACGGCCCGGTCCGCGGCAACGGCAAGGTCATGCAGGAGCTGGAGGCGTTCTTCCGGGGTGCCGGCTGGAACGTGATCAAGGTCGTCTGGGGCCGTGAGTGGGACCCGTTGCTCGCCGCGGACACCGACGGCGCGCTGGTCAACCTCATGAACACCACGACCGACGGTGACTACCAGACCTACAAGGCCGAGTCCGGCGCGTACGTGCGGGAGCACTTCTTCGGCCGCGACGCGCGGACCCGCAAGATGGTCGAGCCGCTCAGCGACGACGAGATCTGGAACCTCAAGCGGGGTGGGCACGACTACCGCAAGCTCTACGCGGCCTACAAGGCGGCCACCGAGCACACCGGTCAGCCGACGGTCATCCTGGCGAAGACGATCAAGGGCTGGACGCTCGGCTCGCACTTCGAGGGCCGCAACGCGACCCACCAGATGAAGAAGCTGACGCTGGAGGATCTGAAGACCTTCCGCGACCGGCTCTACCTGGACATCCCGGACTCGGCGCTGGAGGACAACCCCTACCTGCCGCCGTACTACAACCCGGGTGAGAAGTCCGATGAGGTCCAGTACCTCAAGGAGCGGCGCGAGCAGCTCGGCGGCTACCTGCCGTCGCGGCGGACCAGCACCAAGCGGCTGACCATCCCCGGTCCGGAGCGGTTCGCCGACGTCAAGCGCGGCTCGGGCAAGCAGAAGGTGGCCACCACGATGGCCTTCGTCCGCCTGCTCAAGGACATCATGAAGGACAAGGAGTTCGGCAAGCGCTGGGTGCCGATCATCCCGGACGAGGCGCGCACCTTCGGCCTCGACTCGATCTTCCCGACCGCGAAGATCTACTCGCCGCACGGCCAGCGCTACACCTCGGTCGACCGGGAGCTGTTCCTGTCGTACAAGGAGTCGACGACCGGGCAGATCCTGCACGAGGGCATCAACGAGGCCGGTTCGGTCGCGTCGTTCACCGCCGCGGGCTCGGCGTACGCCACCCACGACGAGCCGATGATCCCGATGTACATCTTCTACTCGATGTTCGGGTTCCAGCGGACCGCCGACGGGCTGTGGGCGGCGGCCGACCAGATGGCGCGCGGCTTCCTGCTCGGCGCGACCGCGGGGCGTACCACGCTCAACGGTGAGGGTCTGCAGCACGAGGACGGCCACTCGCTGCTGATCGCCGCCACCAACCCGGCGGTGGTCGCGTACGACCCGGCGTTCTCGTTCGAGATCGCGCACATCATGGAAGCCGGCCTGCACCGGATGTACGGGGACGCGCAGGAGAACGTCTTCTACTACCTGACGGTCTACAACGAGCCGATCCTGCAGCCGGCCGAGCCGGCCGGCGTGGATCTGGAGGGCCTGCTCAAGGGCATCTACCGCTACTCGCCGGCGCCGCAGGTCGACGGGCCGAAGGCCAACGTGCTCGCCTCGGGCACCGGCATGCAGTGGGCGCTCAGGGCCCAGCAGCTGCTCGCCCAGGACTGGGGTGTGGCCGCGGACGTCTGGTCGGTGACCTCCTGGACCGAGCTGCGCCGCGACGCGGTGGAGGCCGAGGAGTACAACCTGCTCAACCCGGGCGCCGAGGCGAAGGTGCCGTACATCCAGCAGAAGCTGGCGGACGCGGACGGGCCGAAGGTCGCGGTCAGCGACTGGATGCGCGCCGTACCGGACCTGATCGCCCGCTGGGTACCGGGCGACTACACGTCGCTCGGCACCGACGGGTTCGGCATGTCGGACACCCGGCACGCGCTGCGTCGGCACTTCCACGTCGACGCCGAGTCGATCGTGGTGGCCACGCTGCGGCAGCTCGCCCGCAGCGGCGCGGTGGCGGCCACCGTGCCGGCCGAGGCCGCCAAGAAGTACGCGATCGACGACGTCAACGCCGCCCCGGTCGGCGAGACCGGCGGCGACAGCTGATTTCGAGTACGACCAGGAAGGGCCCGGCGCTGGTGCGCCGGGCCCTTCTGGCTTCCCCTACCCGGACGGGGCGCGGGCTGGCCCTTATACACATCT
>NZ_WBKR01000331.1 GCF_008868155.1 Micromonospora sp. ALFpr18c | reverse complement strand
CGCCGGGGCGTTGCCCGGGCTGAGCGAACTCTGGCCCAAGGCCCCCCGGCAGGCCCTCGCCAAGCTGCACGTCCTCGCCGCCCGCGACATCGTGCCGGAGGCCGAGCTGGGCCGTCCGGTGACCGACGTCGATCATGTAGTTGTGGTGCCTGACAAAAGCCGCGAAACTGGCGAAGGCGCCCACCACAAATCCATGATCGACCCGAGGGTGGATGGGGTCAGGCCGTGGTGGCGGCGGCGCGGGTGCGACGGTGGCGCCCGTACCAGGCGATGCCGATGGCCACGCCCACCCCGACGCCCAGGGCCGCCGCGGCAACCGGGACGGCGGGCCGCTCCCGCAGCCGGCGACCCAGCGGGATCGGGTGCCGGAACTCCAACACCGGCCACGCGTTCTCCGACGCCAGCTTGCGCAGCTGCCGATCCGGGTTGACCACACTCGGGTGGCCCACGCACTCCAACAGCGGGCGATCGCTGTACGAGTCGGAGTAGGCGTACGAGTCGGCCAGGTCGTAGTCGCGGGCGGCAGCCAGCTCGGTGACCGCCTCGACCTTGCTCGGGCCGGCCGCGTAGAACTCGACCTCGCCGCTGTACCGGCCGTCGCGCACCGTCATCCGCGTGGCGATCACGTCGGTCACGCCGAGCAGCTCACCGATCGGCCGGACCATCTCCTCGCCGGACGCGGAGACCAGCACCACGTCCCGACCGGCAGCCTGGTGCTCCTCGATCAGGGCGGCCGCCTCGGCGTACACGTAAGGGTTGATCAGCTCGTGCAGTGTCTCCGCGACGATCTGGCGGACCTGCTCCACCTGCCAGCCCTTGCACAGCGCAGCCAGGTAGTCCCGTGTTCGGGCCATGGTCTGCTCGTCGGTGCCGCCCAGCCGGAACATCAGCTGCGCGTACGCCGACTTGACCACGTCACGCCGGGTGATCAGCCCGTCCCGGTAGAACGGCCGACCGAACGCCAGGGCGCTCGACTTGGCGATGACGGTCTTGTCCAGATCGAAGAAAGCGGCACTTCGGCCCACGGCGCAAAAGTCTAGCCGGATGGTCTATCGTCGGCGGATGCCCGGGGTCACGCCACCCCTCAGACCTGCGGGCTGACACCGCCACCTCCGCTCCGCGTGATCACGCTCACACTGCGCGAGGAGATTTTTGCAGTGAGTGGAGGCGGCACCACTCGACGTGACGGGCCCGCTCAGGCAGACTTGTCGGTACGACGAGCTCTCACATCCTCGAAACAGACAGACCCTCGGCGGTTGCACCCCCCGTGACCGCTGAGTGGTTCGGCTCGACCCCCCCGGAGCCGAACCTCCGACGACCCCCGTCTCCCCCCGACGGGGGTCGTCCCTTTGTTGTGGGAGCGCGCACCGCACAGGTCGTCCTCCGGCCCGTCCAGACCAGCCAGTGGCGGCCCCGACGGCGGCCCGCCCCACCAGGGCGGGTCGACGGCGACGGGATGGCGAGGTTCCGCTGGCTGGGTCAATGCTTCACCAACACGCACGCGACACGGGGCGGGTCGAGCTGCCAGATCTTGTCGGCGGCTGCGGGGTGGCGGCTGCGTCGGTCGTTTGGGCAAGGGCCGCCAGAGTGGGTGGAGGCGGTGCTTGTGCGGAGCGCTGGTGGCCCGAGCAGGTCAGACGCTGCCCCGGATCGACTCATTTTCGCGGCGCATACATTGCCGCGAGTTTCCGGTAGCGATCAGTGAAAGTCTTGTCGCGGTCGACAAGTTCGAGCGCCTGGAGTGCCTGAGGCAGGGACGCCCCGGCTCGCCCGTACAGATTGTCCGGCGAAATCTTGCCCCTGACTTGCGCCAACTCGATCGGTGTCAGCGGTCTGCCGTTGACCGAGAGGGAGCCGAGTGCCCTGATCAAGTCGACCAGGTCTCTCTCGCAGTCAATCGGACGCCGAATCGCGAACCGTGGGACACTTCTGACCGACACCTTGGTGCGCCTTGCCCGGGCAGACGCTGCCGCTTTCGAAACCTGCGTCACCACGAGCCCCTTCAGCTGAAGGTTCGAGAGCAACGCGCGGTACTGCTCGGCGTCGACCAGGCCGAGTGCGTCGAAGACCTGCTGGGTGCTGAACAGCGCGCCATCCCGCCCGAGGAGCAAGACCTTCATCTCGTCGACGGGCAGGTTGAACCCGTCGAAGGCCGCGAGCCAGCGCTGGTCCGTCTCGGAGAAAACCGATTCGTGGTGCAGTGTGATGGCGAAGTTGTCATTTTCGGCCCGAAGCTCCGGGTCCACCAGGTCGTTGGCTTTCATCAGCGCGAAGATCCGTCGCATTCCTTCGCCCACCTCACGCATGAAGCGTGCCTCGCGCAGGGTTCGGGCGACAAACGGGTTACGCGACTCGTGGGCCCCGGAGAGCCGAAGCAGATCTTGCACGGATACCGTAGACAGCAGGGATCCCGGGCTCCGTACTTCCATCCGGTCGTCGTACACGAACACCTCGACGCCGCGCCCCTCGTCGCTGTAGTCGCGGTGCGCAACAGCATTGATCAGGACTTCCCGGCAGGCATCCTCCGGGTACATGACCCGCTCCTCGAACAGGCCACTCCGTTCGAGCCTCACCTGCACGAGGTGGTTACGGATGGCGTCCCAGGCGCGCACCAACAGCGTGAGGATATTGCCGCGGACGATCTCGTCGTTCGACACATTGTATTCTTTGCCCGGCCGCATCTCGGTGCCCACAACCCGGAGGATTCGAACCTGGCACCGAGGATGCCACCGCTGAACGTCGTTGGCGAAGAGGAGCAGCGCCGCTCGGCGAAGCCGCACGTGGAACCCGTCGTAGTCTGCCAGGTCGAGTAGCTGAAGAACCTTTTCTTCTGACATCCCGGGGGCGACTTGCTCACCGAGGCTGCGTATGAGTGGGATATCCAGGGAGTCCAGGTCGGCACCGTCGACGTACTGTCGATCGTAGGAGCGGGAGCGCTGCTCCTGGCGCTCAAAGTGGACGATCTCGGTCGCGATCGGGATCGACTCCCGGTCGCTTCGCTGGAGACACTTCCCATCGCTCGTCTGATGAATGGCCACGGTGCTCTTGGCGACGGCAAACAGCAGGACCAGCTTGCCGTCATGATAGATGCGCGACTTGAGTGGCGATGGCAGCGGTGTTTGCGCCAGGACATTTGTCTGCGGGGCGGCCAGAAGCCCTTCGATGGCATTCGCCGAGTGCGGTACCCCGGTTACCGTCCCATCGTCCTCGACGCCCACGAACAGCTGGCCCCCCTCGCTGTCGGCGAACGCCACCAGGGTTTCAGCGATATCTCGTTTGATATCCCGGACATCTCGCGGCCTTTTGTGCCCCGGCGGGCCCTCTAGTACGGCAGCCGCCATTTGCTAGTTGGCCAGGGCATAGTCTCGGTTGAGTCGGGTGCGTTGGTGGAACCAGCGTGCTCGGGCTTGGTGGCGGCGTCGCCAGTTGCGCCAGTGGGTGTCGTGGTCGGTGGGTTTCGGTCGGTGCCA
>NZ_WBKR01000330.1 GCF_008868155.1 Micromonospora sp. ALFpr18c | reverse complement strand
CCGCGTACGACACCTTTCTGCGCGGGCTGCTGCCGGCGCGCGACGGGGTGGCGTTGCTCGCCGTCGGCGGGTTGGGGCGGCGGCAGTGCGCACCGTACGGCGACCTCGACCTCGTCCTGCTGCACGCCGGGGTGCCCGGCACGGACGAACTGGCCGCCTCGCTGTGGTACCCGATCTGGGACGCCGGCCTGCGACTCGACCACTCGGTACGCACCGTCTCCGAGGCGCTGTCCGTCGCCCAGGACGACGTCAAGGTCGCTCTCGGGCTGCTCGACGCCCGGCTGGTGGTCGGCGACCGGGCGCTGGCCGACTCACTGATCCGCACCGCCGCCGACCACTGGCGGCGTACCGCCGTGCGGCACCTGCCCGGTCTGCGGGAGGTCACCGACGCACGCTGGCAGGCACACGGCGAACTCGCCTTCCTGCTGGAGGGCGACCTCAAGGAGGCCGCCGGCGGGCTGCGCGACGTGGGGTTGCTGCGCGCGATCTCCGCCGCCGGCATCACCGACGCGCTGCGCCCCGCCGTGCGCGCCGCCCACCTGCGCCTGCTGGACGCCCGTGACGCCCTGCACGAGCAGGTCGGCCGCCGGGTCGACCGGCTCGTCGCCCAGGAACGCGACGGCGTGGCCACACTGCTGGGCCTGGAGGACGGCGACGCGCTGCTGCGCCGGGTCGCCGGGGACGCCCGTACGGTCAGCCACGCCCTGGACGACGCCTTCCGGGCCGCCGACCGGCTGCGCTCCGGCCGGTCCCGAGGCGGAAACGGTCGCCCCGGGCGCCGTCCGGTGGCCCGCGACGTCGTCGAACACGACGGTGAGTTGGTGCTCGCGCGGACGGCGATCGGAGCGCGCCCCGACCCGAGCCTGTCGCTGCGGATCGCCGCCGCGGCGGCCGCCACCCGGCTGCCGATCGCCCGAGCCACCTGCGAGTGGCTGGCGGCGTACTGCCCACCGCTGCCCGCCCCCTGGCCGGCCGAGGCCCGGGCCGCGCTGACCACCCTGCTCGGCGCCGGTGCCGGCCTGGTGCCGGCCTGGGAGACGTGCGACCGGTACGGGCTGGTCGACGGCTGGCTGCCGGAGTGGACCCGGCTGCGCAGCCTGCCCCAGCACAACCCGGTGCACCGCTACACCCTGGACCGGCACCTGGTGCAGACCGCCCACGAGGCCAGCCGGCACACCCGCGAGGTGGAACGCCCCGACCTGCTGCTGCTCGGTGCGCTGCTGCACGACATCGGCAAGGGCCTCGCCGGTGACCACAGCACCGTCGGGGTGCCACTCGCCGAGGCGGTGGCGACCCGGATCGGTCTGCCCGCCGCCGAGACCGAGCTGATCGGCAAACTGGTGCGGCTGCACCTGCTGCTGCCCGACGTGGCCACCCGCCGCGACCTGGCCGACCCGGTCACCATCGCCTCGGTGGCGGAGGCCGTCGGTGACACCGGCACGCTCGATCTGCTGCACGCGCTGGTGCGCGCGGACGCGGCGGCGACCGGGCCGGCGGCCTGGTCGGACTGGAAGGGGCGGCTGGTCGCCGAGCTGGTCGCGCGGGTCCGTACCGCGCTGGACACCGGCGTCCTGCCCGAGCCGCCGGCCCCGGACCCGGCGCTGCTGGCCGGGCCGCTGCCGGTCGTCCACCTCACCGGGGACCGGGTGGCGGTGGCGGCGGCCGACCGGCGTGGTCTGCTCGCCACGGTGGCCGGCTGCCTGGCGCTGCACCGACTGGAAGTGATCTCCGCGGACGCCTCGGCGGTTGACGGCCGCGCTCTGGTCGAGTGCCGGGTGCAACCCCGCTACGGCCTACCGCCGGACCCGGTGCCACTCCGCGCTGACCTGCGCCGGGCCGTCGCCGGCGACGTGTCGGTCACCCAGCGGCTACGCGGCCGTGCCCTCGCCAGCCGTGGCGGCGGCGCGGCTCCCCGGGTGGTCTGGCACCGCGAGGCGGCCACCGACGCCGTACTGCTGGAACTGCGCGCCGCCGACGCCGCCGGACTGCTCTACCGGGTGACGTGCGCGCTCGACGAGGCCGGCGCCCTGGTCCGCGCGGCCCGGATCTCCACCCTCGGCGCTGACGTGGTGGACGCCTTCTACCTGGTCGGCGGATGGCCCGACGACGCCACCCGGGCCCGCCTGGAGGCCGCGGTCCTCGCCGCCGTCTGACCCCGGGATGTGCTTCGGATCCTCCAGGAGTTGCGGTTGCGGTTGCGGTTGCGGTTGCGGTCCCGAGCGGCAGGGCCGCGCGCGTCGACGGGCCCGGCGCGTGCCGGGGCGAAGCCGTCTCCGTTGTGGGCCTGATGACTGTGCGGCATCAATATGCCGCACAGTCATCACGCTCACGGGGGCATCCGCCACCGGCTGCCGGCTGCTCTCTCCGCCGTCAGCGTGCGCCGGTGGTGCTCAGCCCCGAGGGTGACAGCGGGACCGCTCGCCCTCGCCGACGGCAAGGCCGGGTACGTCGCGGGACGTAGGAGCGGTGCCGCTCGTGGACGCACGTCGGGGAGCGTCGGCGCGGGCAGAATGACGGCATGCGGCAGAGTGGTCGGCACGGGCGGCGGGACACGGCGGCGGACGCCGCGCTCGCCCTGGTGCTGCTCGGGTTCGGGCTGCTCGCCACCGGTCTGGCCGGCGACAATCAGCCGGGGTCCACGCCGGTCGACACCACCTGCCGGGTGCTGCTCGCCGTCGCCGCGCTCGCCCTGGTGGTCCGGCGCCGCACTCCGGTCGTCACCCTCGCCGTGGTCACCGTGGCCACCTCGACGTACCTGGTGATCGGCTACCCGTACGGGCCGATCCTGCTCACGTTCCTGATCGCGGTGTACACCGTGGCGGTGTGGCTGCCGGTGCGTCCGGCGGCGCTCGCCACCGGTGCCGCGTTCGTGCTGTTGTTGGCGCACGTCTTCTTCGGTCGGGGCCCGGCCCCCGGTTGGGCGGGAGTGTTGCCCGCGTCGGCCTGGGTGGTCGTACCGTTCGCGGTGGGGGTGGTGGTGCGGGTGAGTCGTGAGGCGACCGCGCGCACCCGTGCCGAAGAGGCCCGCAGCCGTGTCGAACAGGCGCGACGGCAGGCCGACGAGGAGCGGCTGCGCATCGCGCAGGAGGTGCACGACGTGGTGGGGCACGGGCTCGCCGCGATCAGCATGCAGGCGGAGATCGCCCTGCACCTGCTGCCGAAGCGGCCGGAGCAGGCGGAGGTGGCCCTGACCGCGATCAGCCGGACCAGCCGGGAGGCCCTGGACGAACTGCGGGTCACCCTCGGCGCGGTGCGACGGGGCGCGGAGCGTGAGCCGGTACCCGGCCTGGCCCGCCTCCCGGCGTTGCGCGAGCGGCTCGCCGGGGCCGGGCTCGCCGTCGAGGTACGCGTGGTCGGTGGCCCCCGGGAGTTGCCCGCCGCGGTGGACCTGGCCGCGTACCGGGTGGTGCAGGAGGCGTTGACCAACGTGCTGCGGCACGCGGGGGTGGCGAGCGCGGAGGTGACCGTGGACTACCGCGCGGACGAGGTGACCGTCGAGGTCACCGACCGGGGG
>NZ_WBKR01000329.1 GCF_008868155.1 Micromonospora sp. ALFpr18c | reverse complement strand
CGCGACCAGCGGCAACCCACACACCATCCCTCAACCCACACCCCTACAACTCCATCTCCTCGAACTCCTCGACATCGACCCACTCGAGTGGTGTTGACAATCAGCCACGTGCGGAATGCAGGGCTAGCGGTGCGCCGCAGCCCGGCTAGGCGACCGCCGCCGCCAGCGGTGCGCCGCAGCCCGGCTAGGCGACCGGCGTCGCCAGCCGTGCGCGGCAGCCCGGCTAGGCGACCGGCGTCCTCTCGGACGACAGCAGTGTCTCCAGCCGGGGCGTGACCCGCCACTGGTCGACCAGCTCGCGGTACTCCGCGCGCTGCGCATCGGTCGGGTCGCTGCCCGTGCGACGCGCCCGGATCAGCAGGTTACGCGGGGTGTGCTGCGAGTCGACGAACTCCACCACCTCGGCCCGGTACCCGTGCACCCGCAGCAGCCCGGCCCGCAGCGCGTCGGTCAGCACGTCGGCGAAGCGCTCCCGCAGGATGCCCTGGCGGGTCAGCAGCTCGTACGGGCCCGGGGCGGGCTGCGCGCGCAGCTGCTTCGCCAGATCGTGGTGGCAGCACGGTGCGGCCAGCACCCAGCGGGCGTCCCAGCGCACCGCGCGGGCCAGCGCCTCGTCGGTGGCGGTGTCGCAGGCGTGCAGCGCCAGCACCAGGTCGGGGGAGGGGTCGACGGCCGCGTCGGCGATCGTGCCGGCGACGAAGCTGACCTTGTCGGCCCAGCCCAGACGTTGCGCCAGTTCGGTGTTGCGCTGCCGCTGGTCCTCCCGGACGTCCACGCCGACCAGCTCGACGTCGAGGCCCCGGCTGGTCAGGTAGCGGTACGCGGCGAACGTCAGGTACGCGTTGCCGCAGCCCAGGTCCACCACCCGCAGCGGGCCGCTCAGGTCGTCGGGCAGGGTCGCGGCGAGGGCCCGCAGGAACGCGTCGACCTGGCGGCGCTTGGCCGCCGATCCGCCGATCTCGGCGAAAATCTCATCGCCCGGGTCGAGCAGGTACTCCTTCGCCCGGTCGTTCCCGCTCGGCGTCGCCGCCGGCCGGGTCGTCGCGGCCCGGTGCACCTGCGCCTCGCCGGACTTGGTGACCCGCAGCTGGAGCGTCGCGTCGGCCGTCTCCACGTGCCAGTTGCCGAACGGCTCGGCCAGCAGCTCGTCGACCGCCGCGCTGGCCTCCGGCCCGGGTGCGACGTTACGGGTGTACGGGCGGGCGCCGTCGGAGGTGGCGATCTGAAGTCGGGGCCCGGCCTTAAGCGTCACCGGCCGCAGCTCGGCCCGCACCACGGTGGGGCGGCGCCCCCGACGGCGACCGGCGGCGACCGCCCGGGTCAGCGCGGGGTCGAGCAGCAGTGCCCGGACCTCGGTCAGGACGGCGTCCAGTGGTTCCGGCATCGTTCCATCTTCGGCAGGTGGGGTGGGAAGGGAACATCCCCCGTACCGCGCTCAGGCGGTGCGGGGGATGTGGGTGTCGCTGTGCGTCAGTCCGCGGTCGCCTCGGCGGGCGTACCCGCGCCGGAACCGCCACCACGACGGCGCCGGCGGCGACGCGGCTTCGACGGCTCGCCGTCGACGGCGGCGGCCGGCCCGGACGGACCCGCGTCGGCGGAGATCACCGCGGTCGGCTCGCCCACGACCACCTCGCCGGCCCGGCGGCGACGCCGGCGACGCGGGGTACGGGTGCCTTCCTCGGCGGTGTCGTCCGCGGGCGCCTCGGCGGCGACCGGCGTGCCGGCGTCGGAGCGGTCCCGACGGCCGTCGCCCCGGCCACGGCGCTCACCGCGACCGTCGCTACGGCTGTCACCGCGCCGGGAGCCCCGGCCGCTGCTGTCACCGCGGCGCGAGCGCGTCGTGCCGCCCAGGTCCTCCTCGATCTCGGCGGACAACCCGGCCCGGGTGCGCTCGGCGGTGGGCAGGGTGCCACTGACCTCGGTGGAGATGTGCAGGTCGGTGTAGAGGTGCGGGGACGTGTGGTACGTCTCCGGCGGCTCGGGCATCTCCAGACCGAGGGTCTTGTCGATGATGCGCCAGCGCGGCATGTCGTCCCAGTCGACGAAGGTCACCGCGACGCCGGTCGCCCCGGCCCGGCCGGTACGACCGATCCGGTGGGTGTAGGTGTCCTGGTCTTCCGGGCAGTCGTAGTTGATGACGTGGGTGACGCCGGTGACGTCCAGACCACGGGCCGCCACGTCGGTGGCCACCAGGATGTCGATCTTGCCGGCGCGGAACGCCCGCAGCGCCCGCTCGCGGGCACCCTGGCCGAGGTCACCGTGCACCGCGGCGACCGCGAACCCGCGGAAGTCGAGGTCCTCGGCGACCCGGTCGGCGGCCCGCTTGGTGCGGGTGAAGATCATGGTCAGCCCGCGGCCCTCCGCCTGGAGGATGCGCGCCACCACCTCGACCTTGTTCATCGAGTGGGTGCGGTAGACCAGCTGCTCGGTCTGCGGCGACGGCCCGGTCTCGGCGGTGTGCCCGGCGTGGATCGTCATCGGCTGGCGCAGGAAGCGCCGCGACAGGGTGACGATCGGGTCCGGCATGGTGGCCGAGAACAGCATCGTCTGCCGGTCCTCCGGAAGCATCGCCAGGATCTTCTCGACGTCGTCGAGGAAGCCCAGGTCGAGCATCCGGTCGGCCTCGTCCAGCACCAGGGCGTGGACGCGGTCGAGGCGCAGGTGCTTCTGCTTCTGCAGGTCCATGAGGCGGCCGGGCGTGCCGACCAGGATCTCGACGCCCTTGCGCAGCGCCTCGATCTGCGGCTCGTACGCCACACCGCCATAGATCGGCAGCACCCGGACGCCGCGCGTGCGGCCGGCGGCGGCCAGGTCCTTGGCGACCTGGATGCCCAGCTCACGGGTGGGGACGACGACCAGTGCCTGCGGCACGCCGTCGCTGCCCTCGCCCGGCGCGAAGACCCGGTCCAGCAGCGGTACGCCGAAGCCGAGGGTCTTGCCGGTGCCGGTGGGCGCCTGGCCGATCAGGTCGACGCCCCGCAGGGCGATCGGGATCGCGTACTCCTGGATCGCGAAGGCGCGGGTGATGCCGGCCGCGGCCAGCGCCTCGACGGTCTCGTCGCGGGCGCCGAGTGCGGCGAACGTGGGGGCCTCGGGTCGAACCGGGGCGGTGGGGGCCAACTCCTGGCCGTCCATCAGGTCTTGAGTCAGATCGCTCATCTGGATGTGGGGGTGCCCTCTCGTGGGTGCGCCCCGTCTCGTCCTCAGGGCGCGTTCGGTATGACGCGGGCCACACGGTCGGGGGCAGACTGCCGAGCCGGACCGGGCCGCACGCGCGCCGCGGGCTGAGCTTCGATCAGATCGGCGCCCACGGCAACTGCTCTATGCTACCTGAACAGGCATGCCCACGTCCCGATTCCCGGTCGGCCAGCCGCCACGCGGGGGCGCGCAATGTGGCCTGTGTCACATCTTCCGCGCCGAACGATCCTCGGGCGCTCTCCGCTGGGGCTGACGGCGAAGTGCCGTCCCCGGTCGGCCGTGTCGCCGCCGAGCGGGCCGTCCGTCCCGCGCTGAACGGGCGGGGCGACCGGGTCGACATCCCCGCGCTGAACGGGCG
>NZ_WBKR01000328.1 GCF_008868155.1 Micromonospora sp. ALFpr18c | reverse complement strand
TGCTCCGCCTGGCCGGCGTCGCATCCATCGCGCCAGCCCTACGAAAGAACAGCCGAAACCCGCGCCGATCCCTACAACTACCAGGAATCACCTAGAACGGACATATCTCTACCTTGCGAACGCCCTGCACACCCCCCCAGCCAACGATAGAAGATCGACTTAGGGAGTGGGCCGGCTTGACCCATTGAACTTTTGGACCCCTGGCGCGCGGAAGGTGCGAGGGGCGGCTGCGATACAGAGTCGGTAAACGATGATTTGGAGAATTGCTATGGACAGCCAGCATCCAGGCCCCCCCTTGCGCAGTCCCGCTCGGACGGTCGAGAATCCCCATAACGGGCCACAGCACCTGGATATGAGCAACGACGACGACTGGGGCTATCGGGACAAAAATAGTCAAGGCATGGCCAGAGTTACGTGAACTTGACGAAAAGTCGGCCTCGATGTGGATCATGCGAACTGTCGCCCCAGCCGAGGACATTTCGGTGGTCGCGCAGGCGATTATTGCGTCGGCCCGAGAAAAGCAAGCAGAGGCGTTGCTCTCGGAAATCAAAGACGCGGCCCATGAAGTGAGCGCCAAATACGAACACGTGCCAGCATCGCAATCACTGCGTTCGCTTGCAGAAACGCTCGACAGAAACGAAAGGAACGAAAGGAACGAAAGGATAGATCGGTGGCGGAGAGACGTTGCCACTGCCGCAGCATCGAACAGCACGGAGGGTCTGGTTGGCGCGCAGAGAGGGCCCCGCGCAGCAGTGCCCACCACGACCCAGAGTTGTACGGCCAACGCAACGTTGATACCAGCTCCTCATCCTGACCCCAGGGCTCCGGCACGGTAGCGATATCCCACCGTGTGTTCAGACTCTCCAGGCCGATGATCCAGTGTGGACCACCACGCCCGCAGCAGTCGAACCTCTCCAGTTACGTTCAAGCTGAACAGGTATCCTCCATGGGGGATAGAAGATGGAGAATTGAATTGTCATCACTGCCAGGTAGTTCTGACAGATCACGCCCCGTTGGGGGGTCACTTTCCATCAACACTGACAGCGTTTCAAGAGCAGCGGCGTTGAGAGGAATGCCATCGCAAACGCCCTCGAGTGCCCCGCTCCCAACCGCATCGTTGGAGCAATCCGCTTTGGCCGACCTGATCGACCAGCGAGACGCGCGTTTCGGTCACCGAGAAGCACCAGGTGCCCCTTACTTCGTTAGCCACAGGCGAGAACCAGCAATATCCCTGCCGAGAAGCGCGGTTGATCAGATCCCCAGTGAGGAAGAAAGGGCACCATCTCCGGCGCATACTACTGGAATCCCATCTCCGGACAGGCAGTCTCCGACGCCTTCGCTAAGGGGTCACGAGCCGTATAGGGGGAAGGGAGCCGATTGGTCTGATGATGAGGACCATTCAATCTCTTCGTCCCCAGTTTCTTTCCGGCCTGCAGCTAGTAGTTCTAGTTCACCCAGAGCAGTGCGCCGTGCGCTCCATAAACTGGCCCGGGTGGCGAAATTAGAGAGTTCTACCATATCCGTAGAACATAGCTCGGCCCGGGCTAGGAGCAATAAAGAATCAATGGGCGTCTCCGCCATGGGGCAGGTACCGGGCGGTCGAGCAAGAACCAGAACGCAGTGAACCATTCCGTGCAACGGCTTGGTTCCGGTCCGTAGGCATCCAGAAGTGTGACCCGACGCGGTAGGCGGGCCTCAGCGTGGGGCCACTACGGACGGGCCACGACAGAGCCCCGGACCAGAATCAGTCCGGGGCTCTGTCGTGCGGAACTGCTCAGTAGGCGCGGGCCGCGCGGGCGGCAGCGGACTCGGCAACCACGTTGGGACTTGGCGGTGGCGCGGCGGTGTCGCCGTGGGAGGTGGCCCACCAGCGGGCGATGTCGGTGAGCTGCTCGGTAGCCGAGATTCGGGCTGGGGTGTAGCTGAGTTCGCCGGTGGCCAGGTGTCGCTGGAGGTAGCACTGACCCAACGCGGTGTTGACGCGGGCGACGGTCCCTGGCCGGTATCGGTCGTGCCAGTCCATGACGGACTCGGCCGAGGCGCGGGGACCCTGGTACGCCGAGATCCACGCTTCTCGCAGCGCGAGCAGCTCGGTCACGACGTCGGGGTGCCAGAGCCAGCAGTCGGCAAGGTCAGCGCCGTTGTACCGAACGTAGATCGTCGTGAGCCACGCGGCCAGTTCGCCGAGCGGCCTCGTCGACTGGCAGGGTGAGGTAATCGAACTGTCGTGAGTTCGCAGCTCGGCTGGCATCGAGGTAACTGTGAGTGGTATCCGCTCTCTACTTCACTTGTGGGCTCGGCGGACGGGCAGTGCTCAGGTGCTCGTGAATGAAGGCCAGCCGGGAGGCCGGATCGGTCTCCGGAAGTTTGATCAGTTCGTAGCCGTGCCGGGTGTAGGCAGTGACCATGGCGTCGTGGGTGCGGACAGCCTCATCGAAGTCCTGCTGGCGTTCGCTGTCGGTGGCGTAGATGTGTGGCCAGGGCGGGGCGATGAAGACGTGATTGTGATAGCGGAACAGGTCGGCGGCGGCGGAGACGTGCCGGGGAACGGGACGGTCGAGCAGGAGGTAGTAGCCGACGAGGTCGGGTATGCCCCGATCAAAGAACACGGTGCTGTCATGGTGGGCGGCTAGGCGGTAGGACCGCATTTCCCAGGCCAACATGATCTCTGCGAACAGGAGCTGGTTCGCGGTGTGCAGTGCGCTCCCGCCGATGGTGGTCTGGTCGCGGATGATCTGCCGGCCGGCCTCGTCGACGCAGGTGAACCCCTGCTGCCGGAGGCCATGGATCAGGGTGGTCTTTCCTGCTCCGGGCCCTCCGGTGATGACGATGAACGTGCCGGTGGGATGCATGGCTACTCCTTTTGGTAGTTGCCGGGGCTGTCGGACAGAGATGTGGGTGACCGGCCGCCTGGTCGTCATGTCCGGCGCGGTTGCAGTCATGGGGCGTTGCGGGTGGGGCTGTAGCGGTTCCAGGTGCCGCCGGCGGCGGCGTGGTGCCGTTGGGTGGTGTGGTGGTGGAAGCCGAGGGCTTGGGCGACGACTGGTGCCGGTGCTTGGAGTACGAGCTGGCGAAGTGCGGCGAGGCGGCCAGCGATGGTGGGGACGCCGAGGTCCCGGATGAGCGGGGCGATCGTGTCGAGGGTGAGGGGCTGGCCGGCTCGGCGTCCGGGGAACAGCCAGCGGGCGTCGCGGTTGGTGGCGGTGCGCATATTGGTGCGCTGGTCGGCCAGGGCCAGCAGCAGCTCGGCGACCGGTTCAGGGACCGGCGTCGGCGGGTCGCCCAGGCGTAGAAGGACGTCGGGTCCGGTGGTGTCGATGTCGTCGATGGTCAGACGCAGGATGCGGCCGAGGGGCTGGGCGTAGAGCAGAAGGAGGATCGCGGCGACACGGGTGCGCAGGGCGCCGGTGTCGTCAGTGATCAGCTTGCGCAGTAGCGCGAGACGGCGGTGCTGGGTGATCGGGGTCTGCTGGCCAGGACGGTGCGGAGGTATTCGCAGCCTCGGCATGAGCCTGGCGCGGTTGGCCCAGGCCAGGAATGGTTTGAGGAGTTGGCGC
>NZ_WBKR01000327.1 GCF_008868155.1 Micromonospora sp. ALFpr18c | reverse complement strand
CTGCACCCCGACCGATTCAAGAAACGAGCCATCCATCAACTCGAAGCCATGGGATACCGCGTCACCCTGGAGAACGCGTCGTGAAGCGAACCAACCGCCTCTGACGCGAAGGGAATCTTCGCGTCAGGAGGTTGGTGCCTCGCCTTGGGGCACACCGGGGGCACAGCCCCACGCCTCATCGACGGCGCGGCGAGTGCGCTCCTCCGAGTCCGGCATCAGGTGACCGTAGGTCGACAGAACCAGCGTCGCGTTTTCGTGCCCCAGCCGTTCGGCCACGGCGATGACCGACTCGCCCTGCATCAGCAGTACCGAGGCGTAGTGGTGACGTAGGTCGTGGGTCGTGGTGCTTTGCGGCAAACCGGCCTTTCGGACCGCTGCTCCGAAGATGATGGTGCCGTAGTAGTCGTGGCGATACGGGCCGGCGAAACGCGTCGTAAAGAGGGTGCCGTCATCGGCCGGCGGGAAGTCGGCCATGTGCGCTCGCAGGGCATCGGCGACGATTTGGGGCAGCGGCACCGTACGACGGGACCGGGGCGTCTTGGGCTCCGATCGCACCTTGGACTGTGGCGCGAACTGCCACTCGATCCGCACCAGGCGCGCGGCGAAGTCGACATCCTGCACGCGCAGCGCGAGCAGCTCGCCGAGGCGCAGACCCAAGCCGGCCTGGGTGACGACCATCGCGCGGTTGCGGGCAGGCATGGCGTCGGCGAGCGTGCGCACCTGGTCGACGGTGAGCGGCACGATTCGCTCCCGGTGGGCTGACGGCAGGCTGACCCGGACCACGGGGGAGCGGCCCACGAGCCGATCCAGCACCGCCGCCGCGTAGATCGAGCGCAGCAGTCCAACGAGGTTACGCAAGGTTGACGGGGCCAGCACCTTGCCACGATCGGCCGCCCACGCCTGTACCTCAGAGGGCACAACGGCCGCCAGACGACGGGAGCCGAGGGGAGTCGCGGCGATGTGCGTCTCGATCAGGCTGGCGACCCGCCGCGCGGTAGTCGGACGGTGGACGCGGCCGGCGGCCCAACGACGGGCGTACTCGACGACGGTCGTCTTGTCGGACGGATCGACGTACTGACCGCGTACGATGTCGGCCTCGACCTGGGTGAGAAAGCGGTCAGCATCGACCTTGCGGGTGAAGGAACGCTTGCGCTGCCGCCGCGCGTCGTCACGCCAACGGGCAAGATAGCTGACCTTGCCATCACGATTTCGCTTCTCGACGCTACCCATCTCAGGCCGCCTGCCCTCTTGATGGACACCTAGCCAAAGCCGTCTTCGCCCCGCCTGACCGAGCTTGTCGTTCCTGGCTAGTCAGGTGAAGTGGGACCACGGTAGCCCGCCCTGGCTAGCCAAGTCAAGGCGGCGCGGCGAACTTTCCCAACTTGGCTAGTCAGCGATACCGTAGGGGGGTGACTGAGAACCTTGACTTCCTGGGCAAGCTAGACCCAGACGATCCGAAACAGGCATCGCAGCAGATCGCCAACAAGCTGCGGGCGGCCATCCTCACACGGCGGCTTGCCCCTGGTGACAAGCTGCCGTCACAGCCCGAGCTATCCACTCGTTATGGCGTGGCACGAGAAACGATCAAGCGAGCCTTGGACCTCCTTCGGGCAGAGCGGCTGATCGTGTCCCGGCAGGGCAGCGGTGCGTTCGTTCGGGCGCGGACACAGCGAGCGGTCGAGCTGCGTCCGCACATCGAAGCCGCTTTCGATCGGTCTCACGTCACGATCGACTTCGCCGGATTCTCCGGGGAGACACTGCGAGACGCGCTCGCCGAGACCCTCGACAAGGTGCGCGTGGGTCGGCTCGCCCCGGAGACCATCGCCGTGCGGGTTCTGATTTCCGACATGACCGTGCCAATGGCGCTGCCCTCGCGGGCCGAGACACAGGCTGACGATCCAGCGGTGCGCGAACGCGCGGAGCGGATCACCCGCCGCGCGGCGGACGGCATCATAGATCAGGTCACTGAGCTGGGTGACCTCGGTCTGATCCGATCGGCCACGATCGAGGTCCGAACGCATCGGGCATCCCCGTTGTTCAAGCTCTACATCCTCAACGGCGAAGAGGCTTTTTACGGCTTCTATCCGGTCGTAGAACGCACCGTCTCGGTCAAGGGTGAGCCAATGGCAATCTACGACCTGATGGGTAAGGACGTGCCGCTGTTCCACTACGCGGTGACCGACGACGACACCTCACACGGCACACAGTTCGTGGAAGCCTCCCGCCAGTGGTTTGACTCGGTGTGGTCGACCATCGCTTATCGGTACGACGGATGAACGCCGACCTTGGCCAACTGCTTGCCGAGGTTGGCGCGGTGCTACTCGACTTCGACGGCCCGGTGTGCAGCATCTTCGCCGGATACCCAGCGCCGCAAGTTGCCGCTGAGCTGGTCGACGTGCTGCGGCGAAACGGCATCGACGTGCCGCCGGACCTCGCCAGCGAGCCAGACCCGCTTGAGGTGCTACGTCGAACCGGCACTACCAGCGACCATAGCGCCATGCGGGCAGTAGAGGACGCGCTCTGCGCCGCTGAGCGTCTGGCCGTCGAGACTGCCGAACCGACGCCGTACGGCCGGGAGGTCATTGTGGCGGCCCGACAGGCCGGCATGCCGGTGGCGGTGGTCAGCAATAACTCTGCCGGTGCGGTGACCGCTTACCTGGCATCGCACCGTCTTGCCATGCACGTCTCGCCAGTCGTCGGCCGGGCATACGCCGACCCAGGTCGCATGAAGCCCAACCCGGCTCCGATCCGGCAAGCCGCGCGCGCGGTGGGCGAGTCGCCAGGCCGATGTGTACTAATCGGCGACTCGCTCGCGGACATTGACGGGGCGCGTGCGGCCGGGACGCTGGTGGTCGGGTATGCAAACCGGCCGGCCAAGGTCGACAGGTTTTTAGCAGCCGGAGCGGATGTGGTGGTCACCAGCATGCGAGAGATCGCTGACGTACTGGTCGAACGACCGAGCACCTGAGGCCGGGGCAATGCCTCGCCGTAGCTAAACGGTAACGAATAGGAGAGCCCGGAATGACCACCCCGAGAGAGCGGGACGAGTTCGAGCGGATGAGGCTTGCTGCTCAGATTGAGCGAGCTCGTGCCTTCATCGAGCAATACGAGGAGCACCAGGAGTTTTACCGGCGGCAAGTCGAGGACAGCCGGTACGAGCTTGGTAGGCTCGATGAGCGGCTAGGAGGTTCGGACCATGACCGTTGATCAGCACATGCAGGCGCTTCGCGACCTGTTGCGCTCTGACCATGAGGCGTGGATCGCCGAGATTCAGAGCTGGGCCGACGAGGCAGAAGCTGCCGGCGACGTAGAGCGGCACCGACGTCATGCTGAGCACGTAGCACGGCTCAAGGCCATGCGCTATCCGTGGGAGCAGTCGCGCGCTGCATAGCCGAGCCCGCTGTGGCCGGAGCGTAGTGTGTTCAGACTTTCTTTACTTGGTCAAGGGCGGGCCCACGGCCGTTTCATGATCACGATGTGAGGCCGAGGATGGTGAATGGCCTGGTCATGTTGCGGGCTGCCCAGCGGGTGGCTTCGGTGATGTCGGGTCGGCCGGCCAGGCGTAGGGCGTTGATGGCGAGGTTGCGTAGCGAGGCCAGGA
>NZ_WBKR01000326.1 GCF_008868155.1 Micromonospora sp. ALFpr18c | reverse complement strand
AGCCACCGACATGACCCGTGATCAAAACAGCCCGCCCGGTAGCGGCCGCCACGCCACGCCGCACATCCCACGAGTCCATACAGAACCGCAGGTCAACCCAAGATCAACTTAAGCTACGTGGCATTGGACTCCAGCCGAGCGGGTGCGGCCGCAGGCCCCTATGCCCGTCCTTCCCGAGAGCAGGGTTCAGGCCGGGGCCCCGGCAAAGTCGTCAGATGAGGCCGAGTATTGCCAGTGGGCGGGTGCTGCCGCGGGCGTGATGCCGGTTGGCGGCGGCGATGTTGGTGACACCGGCGGTGCGGAGCGCGCCGATGGCGGCGTTACGCAGGGCGGCCATGACCTGTGGCCCGGCGCCGGTGCGGATCTGGGAGCGGTCTTCGTCGTAGGTTACGTCGCGGACCCGTTGCGCTGTGAGGCGCTGTTGTTCGTGTGGAGGTGAGAGACCTTCGCCGCTGACCTTGTCGGGGGGTGGCTCAGGACGCGGTCAGCAGTGTTCCCAGACGTCGGCGGGTGAGCCGGGCCGCGCGGGCCGGGGTGGGGACAGCGGTGAGGACGGTGCGGGCTTCCGGCCTGGTGAGGCCTCCGGGCAGGTGCGCCCAAGCGGACGCCGCCGCGGGGTAGTAGTCGCGTAACACCGATCGGAGCCGTCGCGCCAGTAGGGCGGCGGTGTGCAGCGCTTGTCGGTGGGCGCGGGTCATCTCTCGCGGCGCGGCGGCCTGGGGCGATACCGCCGGTGTGGGACGGTGGGCGTCTCCGTCGACCCGTAGTACGTGCGCGAGTAGATGGGCATCGCCCCGGTCGGACTTCTTGCGCTGCGCAGCGAGGCGGCTGCGGTAGTTGGCTACCTGCGTCGGGTTGAGCACGACGACCGGCTGGCCCGCCTTACGCAGGCCGGCGACCATCAGACCGCGACCAGTCTCGATTCCGATCGGGATCGACCGCCGACTGCGCCGCATCGCGGCGAGCGCGGCCAGGAGTTGGGCCAGACCGTAAACGTCGTCGGTCAGACGTAGGTGGGTGATGAGCTGACCTTCCTCGTCGACCACGGCCACGTCGTGATGACTCTCGCCCCAGTCCAGGCCCGCGTAGTACTTCATGATCGTCCAGTTCAGAGAAGGGGGCGTGGTGGTGCTGGTCGGGCGCACGGTCTCGCTTGAGGGCTCGGCGGCCCAGGATCGCAACGGGCATGGACCCGACCAGCCGGTGATTCGATGATCACCGGGCTGAACACTAGATCGACTTATGGCCGAGATCGAGTCGCGCCGATTGATTGCGGGATTTGCCCCACCTGGCCGGCCCGTCGGCGCCACCACGCGGGCCCATCCGCTCCGGTACCTTCCGGATACGCCTCGGCGGTCTAGGGTTTGTCGGGTGCCTGGTACGCAGCCGACAATGCCCCTGGCGATGCGGCCTGCCGAACCGGGTGACCAGCAAGCCCGTGCTCGCGCATTCACGCCAGGTCGGCAGGAACACCAAGTCGACCTGGTTGGCTTCGCACCAGGCGCGGACCTCGGGGTGCTTGTGCGGGGAGAAGTTGTCCAGGATGACGTGCAGCGTCTGGTCGGGCAAGCGGTGGCGCAGGGTCTTGAGGAAGCTGAGGAACTCGCGCCACCGTCTGCGGTCGCGGATGCGGTAATGCAGCCGGCCGGTGCCCAGGTCCAGGGCGGCGATCATGTGCCGGACTCCTTGGTCGCGGGTGTAGGTGGCCCGCAGCCGCACCGGCTCGCCCTGCGGTCGCCAGGCCCGGCCGGGGCGGGGTTGCAGGTTCAACGGCCCGAACCCATCAACGCAGATCACGCGCCCGTCGGCAGGTGGATGGTCGTAGAGGTCCAACACGCGGCGCATCTTCGTAGTGAAGTCGGGGTCGGTACTGGCCTTCCACGTCTTCGTGGCCTGCCAGGACACCCCGCGCTCGTGCAGGATCCGCCGGACGGTCTCCACGCTGATCGTGCTCACGCGGCCGGTGTCGATCAGGTAGTCGCGCAGCTTGGCAAGTGACCAGCAGGAGAACGGCCGGCCGAGGAAGCGGGGGTCGCACCGGGCGATGACGCAGATCCAGTCTCGGGTCTGCTCATCGATCCGTCTCGGTGCGCCCCCGCTCCATTTTGGGTGCAGCGCGTCGAACCCCCGCTCATTGAACGCGTGGATCACGTCCCGCACGTCGTCCTCGGTCACCTTGAGCAGGTAGGCGATGTCCGGCGCCGGCTGCCCCTGGGCGGACATCAGCACCACGATCGCCCGCCGCAGCTTCACCGAATCCTTCGCCCTCCGACCGATGCGCTGCAACCGCTGCCCCTCGGCCATCGACACCTGCCGGACGAACACCTCCGGGCGTCTACCCACTGGCCACCACCTCCCAAGACTCGTTGGGAGACAGCCTGCCCGACACGTCCTCAGAACTGACGGATTACACGATCAACGTTCAAAGACGAGGCACTAGCTACCAAGACGCCGTGGCGTAGGGCAACGATTCGGTCGGGGCGGCGGGCGTGGATGCCACTGGCCTGTCGGATGTCGCCGATCCGCAGCAGCGGTGAGAAACTTCCGGTCGGGTATCAGTATTGGGCGAGTGGCTGTGGTGGGTCCAGCCGAGGACGCACGCCGGTCAGGGGTGCAGAATCCTGTCGTAGTCTTCGTCGTACCACCCGTCGGTGTTGTGCTTCTGCAAGGTGCCCACGACGCGTGTCAGCATGAGCACGTCGCCGTTGAGGGTCAGGGCGGAGTCCTCCGTCGTGCCGGCGAGGATCCTGGCCACGGTCGCCAGCATGTGGGGTTTGCCCTTGTCGACCAGGGTGTCCTTGCGCATGTAGAAGCTGACGTCGACGTAGGTGTCTGGCTCCCATTCCCACAGTGCGCCATCGTCGTCCTCAGCGCTGTAGTAGCCGTGCCGGCCGCCGGTGATGTCCACGACGTACCCGTGCTCGTCGTTCAGGTCGGCGCTGAGCATCCTGCCGCCGGACGCCGTGGACGTCTCGACCGCTCCGGGAGCAGCAAGCTCCGCTACCTGTTCGAGTGGGATGTTGCCTGCCAGCGTCAGCCGGTACTCGACAGCCATCTGCATCCCTTCATCAGTCTCGCTGGATGATCTGAATGATCGCACCGTCGCGCGTTACCGCTGCCAGTTCCTTGAGCCCTGTGATGGGCCAGTCGTGGAACTGCTTGTGCAGGGTGGCGAGGTCTCCTCGCCAGTCGTGGAGGTTCAACATCACGCGTTGGGTCTGCTCGGTGTCAACCTTCCTGGACACCGCGCTCCAGACGGCGCGGGCCGGCACGGGAGGAGTGGGCGCGTAGCAGTCGAAGACATGCCCCTCGATGAGGAAGTCGGGTGCCTTTTCCGGCCTCTCAGAATCCCCAGTTTCTCGTAGCGCGTCCGCGACCTCCTGCCTCGTTGGGTTCTGGTGAACCCGGTACCCCTTGCCGGCGACCCTGTCGGCACACTCGTTCTCCAACTCCAGGGCACGCCGCTCCCGTGGCTTCTCGTTTGCGGAGATCCGGGTGAGACGTCCGGTAGGTGACCCCCCGAGCACGCCGGTGGGACGCCTGGTCCACGGGGTTCCTGCGTCAGTGTCCGTGGAGACGGTGCCGCCCGGGGTGGGGGTCGTCGGGGATGGGTCGCCGG
>NZ_WBKR01000325.1 GCF_008868155.1 Micromonospora sp. ALFpr18c | reverse complement strand
AGCCCACGACGTTCACCCTCGGTGATCGGCGGTGATGGCGTCTCACCGCTGGGGGTTGTCACAGTCAGTACGGAGATCAGAGATGATGACATCTGCGGGTGGAGTCCTCGGTGTCGTGCAGTCCTAGAGAAACTCCATGATCACCCTGAGGGCTTCACCCGCTCCAACCGCCTCCACATAGGCCAATCACCCAGCATCATCCCAGCTCACCAGCTTACCGAACGAGAACGCAACAGCCCTGGTCGGTTCACGCAGCCTCAATTGGCGCATCTTAGCGTCGAAGCTGGCTACGCCCGCCAGGCGATTAGCAGGAAATAAAGACCTGCTGTTAATCGCCTAGCAACACGCCAACCGCCATCAGCCAGGACTTTTTCAGGCCGGCACTGGTCGATCATCAAATCGCGAACATTGGCCTGGCTCGAGCTTGACCAGGCAACATGTACACCGAAGCCAACTGACCCGATTGATTGGGTCAGTTCAGCCTCACATCCAATCAAGAGTGTCACACCAAAAATCACCGAACCCACGACGACTTAGATTATAAAAGCCAACGTGACGTCAACGCTCTGACCTTAGAAGACTGCAAGCTTGTGCGTCTGACCCAGAAGGGAGGCATCACCTGCTTCGTAGATCGGCGCAGCACTGTCACCACAAGCTCGGCGTGTCCGAAATCGGACAGTACGGCGGGTCGTGAATGACAATTTTTTCAGCTTGTCCTTGCTCCCTGGACCATCCAACGAGCAAGCAACCGCACCTAGCTGAGGGGGCGACGCTGGCGACGCCACCACGCCACGGCATCCCAGGGCAGCGCTGTTCAGACAGTCAGAGACAGTTCGGTTCGATAGCGGAAGTAAGCACTCAAGCCCTCAGCGGTAGGGCTCCTTTTGTCTGCAAGCGAGATATCAACTTTAGGGCCGATATTACGGTAATGACGGATCTCGCAGAAACCCTCGGGGGTTGCGGCGCAAATGACCTTGTGCTATCTGTTACCTTGCAATATGCATTTCTGACCAGAGGATGAGGATGTGTTGCCGTGCCGAGGACCCGTCGACTCCGGAGCGATTTCAACTTGGGAGCTGGACAGGCCGAAGCCGACCCCCTTCTCAGTGAAGCCTTCTATGAATCAGGCGATTACCGGGCGATCCGATCGCGCCGAGACCCTCGCTGCTTCGTAGTCGCACGTACCGGTGCTGGCAAATCAGCTGCCCTGACCCACCTTGAGGAAGAATTCCCGGGAAAGGTCATCAGGATTGCCCCGCAAGACTTATCACTCCCGTATATCACCGATATCCAGGCCGTCAAATACCTGGATCAGTTGAATGTGCGTTTGGATCTCTTCTTTGAGGCACTATGGAAGCATGTCCTGCTTGTTGAGATCATTCGCCACAGATACAGCGTCGACTCCCCTGTCGCAAAGCAGAACTTTCTCCAAACCCTAGTGGAGAAGATTAGCCGCGACCCAGGCAAGCGCGAGGCGCTAAAATATCTTGAAGAATTCGAGGGAAAGTTCTGGTGCGAAACCGATCAACGGGTTCGTGAGATTGTCGATAAATTCGAGAGGAGTGTTGAGCGAAATGCGGGCACCGATCTCGGCTGGAATCGGCGGGCTGGCGACCTGGGCGGGAATCGGCCCGCTGCATTGGACAAAGACCGAGCCGAGGAAGCAGACTATTATCAACGGATTGTCAACGAAACACAGCTCGCCCGCTTGAATAAGATGATCTCAGTCCTGAACGAAGACATCATCGACAGCCCGCAGAACGCGGTTTACGTCATCATCGATGATCTCGATACACAATGGGTGGACGAGCGCCTTTCAAACGATTTAGTGCGATGCCTGTTCAGCGCCGTTCTCAGCTTGAAGCGTGTTCAAAACCTGAAAGTCCTCGTGGCGCTTCGAACTAATATCTTCGAAAAAATTGACTTTGGTCAGCGCGGGGCGCAGGGCGAGAAGTTTCGTTCGCTAGTGCTAAACATGAAGTGGACCCGATCAGACCTGCGTGAAATGCTCGACGAACGAGCGCGGGCGGCCGGCCGAGAAGCCGGCCTAGAAATCGATTCAATCTCGGACGTTATTCCTCACACCAACACTCGCCGCGGGGATCCCATAAATCACATATTTGACCGGACCCTTCTCCGGCCCCGTGACGCCATCTCCTACCTGAACGAATGCTTCAGCTCGGCTATTGACGGTGGCAGCAGGCTCACATGGGAGGACATCAGCGGCGCGGAGAGGGCCTACTCGTCGGACCGACTATTAGCGCTTCGCGACGAGTGGGGTCCTTCATACCCGGGAATAATGGATGCCTTCGAGGTCTTCCGGGGGTGCCCGTACCCGATGACCAAGTTGGAGTTTCAGAGTTATCTCGACGAGGTCATGCTTCTGCCCGCAAAAAGGCATTTCGAAGGCGTCGAGTGGGTCGAGTTGCTCTCGAAGGACATGTGGAACTCAGGAAATGGAAAGCTCGAGTGGATCAAGGTCTACAAGCCCCTCATTGCCCTCTTCTTCAATTTTGGATTCATCGGCTGCAGGGAGGGAAGAAGCTCGGAAGCCTTATACGCTCACGATGAGCCAGACTACGTGGATCACGACATGAAGTTCACCCCGGATTGCCAGTTCTTCATCCATCCAGCTTTTCATTGCGCGCTGGATATCCAGATCGCAGAGTCGGAGCGCCGGCGCCTGTCCCTCCACCACCATTGATACCGCATGAGCGGCCCGACCGAGAGCAGGACGAAGGGTTGGATGGCCGCTCACCCACCTGTGGTTACTTAGGGGAAGATATGACTGCGCCACCTGCCAGGGACTACGGAAACTTCGTCGAACCCATGCCGGACCTTGACGCTTACCACTGCGCTTTTGCGAACTGCGCTACCTATACTCAACAGCAAGAGATGACCGTAACTTTCAGCCTGAAGACCATTGGAATCAAATGGCTGGCCCGGCGTTGCCAACGATGCTTTCGGCCTACCCTCTGGGCGATAGAGGATGCAACAGCGACTGACTGGAAACTGGTCCACCCGCCTCGCATTAGCGGCCAACCTGCCCACCCCGATATGCCTGCTCAGATTCTTGCCGTGTATCAGGAAGCTCAATCCGTGGCAGAGCTGTCCCCCCGCAGTGCTGCGGGCCTGCTTCGCCTTGCCCTCCAAATGCTGGTCGACGAATTGGTCCCCGGACCAGGCGCGCTCGACGGCAAGATTGGTAAGCTGGTAGCCCAGGGATTGGATCCTCGAATCCAGCGAGCCATGGACGTGCTACGCGTAATTGGCAACAACGCAGTCCACCCTGGTCAGATTGATCTCGAGGGAAACGCATCAATCGTTCGTTCGCTATTCGGCTTACTCAACCTTGTTATCGAGCAGATGATATCTAGACCAAAACACATCGATTCCATTTTCGATATTCTGCCTGAGGGGGCGCTCGAGGGCATCGAAAGACGCAACCTTAGAGCCGTCAATTCGTCCTAGCCTTAGGGACTACTTTGCCCAGCCAACCTCGATCCGTCAGAGGGTATTGATCCCTTGGTACGGCTTTCGGCTTGACCGTTTTGTCCCTTATGGTGTGAGGTGTGTGCGTCGTCTGTCACGACGGTGTGCCGGGTCTCCGATTCCCGGGGTGCGGCCCTTTCCGGCTCGCTGGGACGGTTGTTGCTGGTCAGGTGGGTGTGGGTAGGGCGTTCAGGCGTTGCCAGCAGAG
>NZ_WBKR01000324.1 GCF_008868155.1 Micromonospora sp. ALFpr18c | reverse complement strand
CGCCCCGGGTGAACCCGAGCCGCTGCTGGTCCGCCTCGTCCAGGTCGTACAGCCAGTCGGCGATCGCGGCGAACGACGAGGCGCCGGCCAGGACCGCGCAGACCGCGACGGTCAGCAACGCGGCCAGGGGATACCGCACTCCGTGCGGATCACGCGGGTCCGGGATCACGCTGACAGCGTCCAGGAGCCCACGACGTTCACCCTCGGTGATCGGCGGTGATGGCGTCTCACCGCTGGGGGTTGTCACAGTCAGTACGGAGATCAGAGATGATGACATCTGCGGGTGGAGTCCTCGGTGTCGTGCAGTCCTAGTACGGCAGCCGCCGTTCGGGATCATGGCTGGAGTTCGAGGTTGAGGCGTCGGGTGTAGTGGGCTTGTCGGGCTCGGGCTTGATGGCGGCGGCGCCAGTCTGACCAGCGCAGACGGTGGGTGAGGTCGCGGATCGGTGTGAGGACGAGGGTGTTGATGAGCCGGCGGGTCTCGTTGACGGTCAGTTTGATCATTGTTGTGTCGGTGGGTTCGTCGGCGGCGTCGGCGGCGCAGATCGCCAGGACGGCGAGGGCGGCCAGGGCGAGGGTGGTGAAGCGGTGCCAGGAGTCCCAGCGGCGGACCTGGTGCTGGTCGAGGCCGACCTGGCCCTTGGCGGCCTGGAAGCCTTCCTCAACTGTCCAACGGGTGCCCGCGACTCGCACGAGTTGGGCCAGGGTGCCCGGGCGTGGGGTCCAGCAGCGGTAGAAGGCCAGTTCACCGGTGGTGGTGTTGCGGCGGATCAGCAGGCTGTGGTGGCCTCCGTCATCGGGGTCGGCGTCGGTGCAGACGTCGTCGAGCCAGGCCCAGTCGTAGAAACGCGGGCCCTTGGATCCGGCTCCCGCGCTGCGGCGTTGCCACGCCGAGGCTGGTAGCTCGGCGGCGACCCGGTCAGCGCGAACCCGGGTTTTGCCGCGGTCGAGGGGGATCAGGTGGCTGCGGGACACGGCCAGGACGTAGCCCAACTGGTGGTGGCGCAGGTGGGCGCGGAAGACGCTGCTGTTGCCATAGGCCTCGTCCGCGGCCGCCCACCCGGCCGGAACGCCGGCGTCGAGGGCTGCTGTGATCATGTCGGCGGCCAGCTCGGGCTTGGTGGCGAAGGCGACCTCGTCGGGGACCCCGGCGGCGTGGCATCGGTCCCGGTCATTGGTCCAGGACACCGGCAGGTAGATCCTGCGGTCGATCAGTGTGTGCCCGTGCCGGCTGGCGTAGCCGCAGAACACCCCGACCTGGGCGTTCTCGATCCTGCCGGCGGTGCCGGTGTACTGGCGTTGCACCCCGACCGTGTGCACGCCCTTCTTCACATCGCCGGTCTCGTCGACGACCAGCACCGCGTCCGGGTCACCGAACCGGGCCACGACCACCGACCGCACATCATCGCGGACCGCGTCGGCGTCCCACATCGCCCGAAACAACAACCGTTGCATCGCATCCGGGCGGGCGTGCCCGGCCTGCTCCGCCAACTGCCAACACGTCTTGACCTCGATATCAGCCAGCAGGCCGGTCACGAACGCCGCAGCCGCCCGCCGTGGCTCGACCCGCCCGAACCGTCCCGCGAACGCATCACACACACCGGCCAGGACCTGCCGCCACCGGGAAGGGTTTACGCTGTGGCACGCGGCCACCGCCAGATCTGAAAGTTTGTCCACAACATACAGACGATCACGCGGTGGCCGCACCTCGTCTAACCGGCCCCCACCAGCGACATCTCAAACGGCGGCTGCCGTACTAGGGAAACTCCATGATCACCCTGAGGGCTTCACCCGCTCCAACCGCCTCCACATAGGCCAATCACCCAGCATCATCCCAGCTCACCAGCTTACCGAACGAGAACGCAACAGCCCTGAGCTACTGGCCGAGGCCGCTTTGCAGCGCTCGGCTTCGATCTCACCGCACGGGCCGATAGAACAACCCAGGCATTCCGCGACTTTTCAAGGGTCCTGGATTCAAGCCCTGCACCCGATCGCGACGCTCTTCCTTCAGGCACCCGCCACTCCCGGGCTATTCCAAAGCCCTGGCGCACAACCAGATAATTGAGGCATCCCGCGATGACACCAGAACAGAAGAAAGCTTTTGAGAGAGTAAGCTCGAATCTGGCGCCGTATGTCATTCGACAATACCCCAAGCGGCTAGACCTCGAAAACCCAATATCTCAAGCATACCTGTACAGTCGAAACCAAGACGGCACTTTAAAGAGTGCGCGAGATGTTGGCGTCAAACATGCCAGTGAACTATTCCTGGAGCACGTAAATAGTATTCAGAGGGAAGGGGGGGTGTTCACCGAAATGGGTGAAGAGGGACTGGCGCGACCGGGAATCTCTGCGGACTTTCCTGAGATCGAATCTTTCCTCAATCGAAGCGATAGACGCAAGAGTCATGATACAAATTCGCATCCCTCGAGAGCTCTTAGGATAGTAATAGAGACAGAAGCAGTCCAGCTGGTGATATTTGCTGACAGCACCGAGCCGGCTACCCTGCGGGACCGGAGAGTGGAGCAAATCACTGATGCAGTGTCTCGCGTGACCAAAGCAGGCTTCTCGATCCCCTCGCCGCTAGAATTTTATCTCCCTAAGTACTCCAGAGGTATCCACCTTCCCTCTTTGAGAGTAGTCGACCCGTGGAACTCGTTTGCGGATTTTTACGCCCCAAACAAAATCATGCTTTCACCGCAACTTCTAAGTACATCACCCCCCAATGGCGCACCTGACTCGGTCGCACTGGAACTCGGTAGCCCATCCGCGGCGATCATTCATGAGATTGGCCACTGCCTGCACTTCGCGCACGCCCCGGAGCGCTTCGTCGACTTGTTTCACACCAAACTCTCCCCAAGGTACCAGCGAGCCGCTAGTGACATCAGCGGCTATGCTGCGAGAAATCCGCATGAATTTACGGCCGAAGTTTTTACCGCCGCAACACTCAAATGCACGATACGTCCAGAGCAGGGGGAGCTGTATCGAGCACTCGGTGGTCCTCTCCCTGCCCGCTCGGCGCCCCAAAGGACAGTCGATCGAGCACTTTTGGCAGAGCTCAATAAATCACACTTCAATAACCAGAGAACGCTGGCCGCGGCTGCCGCAATGCGGACCACTGCCGAAATGAGTCGAAACGTCACCCCTCTCGCATCGCTAAGCTGGACGGGACACGTCCCTGAAGCGGATCGCACTAATTCGCGTAAATTTCAGTAGAGGAACTGTATGGGTCTTTTTTTCCTGCTTTCGTGGGTCGCCAAGTTTGCTTTGGGATAGGTCTATTGAGGAGAAAGTGCAGGCATGAAAAAGGATTTTGTGGATGTCAAATCCCACAGCGCGCTAAGCGAGCCCGAGAGCTTTTTCCAACCTCGCGTCTGTGCTGGTCAGCGGCCTGCTGGCGACTGAACACGCCGGTCCGAAACCAAGTCTCGACCAGCAGATCTCCAGCCGCGGTTACGGTGGCTCGGACGCCCCGCCGGACTCGGTCAGCGGCGCTGACGGCCAGGTTGGAAAAGGGAGCACCGCCATCCCGCCGGAGCCCTTCGGTCTTTGGCTTCCGCCGGGTCTGGCAGGGCTATTGCGTTCTGGGGTAACTGCTGGTCACAGCGGTTATGAGGTCGTGTGAGCGACGGTCGGCGCGGCGGTTGGCGCGGGCGATGTTGGGTTCGCCGTGGATGTGGTGCCAGCCGATTGCGGTGTTACGCAGGGTGGCCATGACGGCGGGTCCGGTGCCGGTGCGGGCCTGGTGAAGATCTTCACGGAACGTCA
>NZ_WBKR01000323.1 GCF_008868155.1 Micromonospora sp. ALFpr18c | reverse complement strand
GTCCGGATAGCCGGCGGGCCGCCCCGGCCGGGACGGCCCGCCGGCTATCCGGACACCCGGTGCCGCGCCCGCTGAAGCGGAGCAAAGGACGCCACGACGGTCGGGCGGGCCTTTGCTCCGCCAACTGGCGCAGCGCCGGAAAATGCGCCGATAAATGCGCCGCCGATTATTCGTGAATGGCGTGGACGCTCCCGGCGAGGCGGCAAGAATGTGACAGAGGGAAGCCAAAAACGGGGGGACAGAACATGACGTCGAGGCGGCGACTGACGCTGTTGGCGGTAACCATCGCAGCCGCACCACTCGTCCTGGGTGGGTGTACCGCCGACCGGGACGCGGCGACCGGGTCGGCCAAGGGGCACGCCGCCCCACCGGAACTCACCGTGACGCCGGGGGACAAGGCCCGGGAGGTCCCGGTCAGCGCGGAGGTGGGCACCACGGTCAAGGGTGGCCGGGTCACCGGCGTGCGGCTCACCGATGACAAGGGCGCGCAGGTCAAGGCCGAACCGCGCGAGGACGGCTCGGGCTGGGTGCCGAGCGTGCCGCTGGCGCCCAAGCGGACGTACACCGCCGAGGTGACCGCGACCGGCGACTCGGGCGCCACCACCACGCGCACCACCACGTTCACCACGATGGCCAAGTCCACCAAGCCGCAGATCGCCAGCACCCTCTATTTCGTCGGCAACCGGACGTACGGCACGGCGATGCCGGTAACCGTGGCGTTCGACCCGGGAATTCCGAAAGAGGCCAGAGCAGATGTCCAACGGCGGTTGTTCGTAAAGACGAATCCGCCGCAACCGGGTACGTGGTCGTGGCTCGACGACGGATCGCAGGTCTATTACCGAGCCCCCGATTTCTGGAAGCCGGGGACGACCATCAGCGTGCGGGCCGGCCTGGAGGGCCTGCCCATCGGCAAGGACCGGGTCGGCGACGCCGAGCGCACCGCGACCTCGAAGATCGGCCGGCAACTCGCGCTGGAGATCGACAACGCGACCAAGCAGATGACCGTGCTGCGCGACGGCAAGCAACTCCGGCAGATCCCGGTCAGCCTCGGCAAGCCGAGCACACCCAGCTCCAGCGGCAAGATGGTGATCATGGAGAAGCACGAGCGGACCACCTTCGACACCCGAGGTGAACCCAACGGCGGCTACGTGGTCGACGTCGACGACGCCCAGCGCTACACCTGGGGTGGCGAGTTCATCCACTCGGCCCCGTGGTCGGAGGGGGACCAGGGCAACACCAACGTCTCCCACGGCTGCGCCAACGTCTCCGCCACCGCGGCCGACTGGCTGATGGGTGTGACCCAGGTCGGTGACCTGATCACCGTCAAGGGCACCGAGGTGGAGTTGCAGCCGGGCAACGGCTGGACCGCGTGGAACGTGAGCTGGGACGAGTTCGTCCGGGGCAGCGCCCTGCCCGTGCCGTCCGGGCTGAAGCCCGCGCCGCCCGCACCGGCGCACCCGGGCGCGGTGGCCGGGGGATCACCCGCCCCGGCACCCTCGGTCAGCGGTCGCTGAGACACCGCCGACGGCCGTCGGGGTCGGCCCGCCAACGCGGCGGGCCGACCCCGCGTCATCAGTTCAGGGGTACGCGGGCCACACCCGGCCCGATCAGGCTGCCCAACCAGAGGTGGGCGCCGTGCTGGCGTACCCCGGTGATCATCCAGTAGTGCCCGGCCGGACCGTGCAGCGTCCGGCGGACCGTTCCGTCTCCGTCGACCAGCGCGACCAGCCCGTAGCGGCGCGGTTGCGGCTGCATCGCGTCGGGCAGCAGCGCGGCGATCTGACGCAGTCGCGGATGCGGCAGCAACCGCTCGGCGATCGGCACCCGGGGGCTGGGCAACGCGATCCAGTACGTCCCGTCGCCCACCGCGGAGAGATTGTCCGGGTATGCGGGCAGGTCGGCCAGCACCCGCACCCCACCGCCCAACTCGACGCGCAGCAGCCGGTGGGTGGTGGTCTCCACCAGCATCAACGCCGACTCGTCGGGAGTCAGCGCGATCCCGTTCGGGAAGTACAACCCGTCGGCCACCACGTCGGTGCGTCCGCTGCCCGGGTGGTACGCCAGCACCCGGCCGTTGGGGCGGTGCTCCAGCAGGTCCCGCTTCCAGTGCGAGACCGGGAACCGGTCCGAGGAGTCGGTGAAGTAGATGGTGCCGTCGCGGGCCACCGCCGCGTTGTTGGCCAGGTGCACCGGCGGCGCCGTCCCGGTCAGCTCGCGTACCGCCCCGTCCGGCGTGACCCGCAGCACCCCCCGGTACGCGTCGCAGACGATCAGCGCCTCCCCGGACGGGTCCGACTCGATGCCGAGCGGCCGGCCGCCGGTCTCGGCCAGCAGCCGGGGCTCGGTGCCGGCGGGCGCGTCGGCCGGCCACCACCAGAGCCGGCCGTCCTCGTCACCGCTGATCACCCGCCCAGCCGGGTCGACCAGCACGTCCTCCGGGCCGACCGCGCCGTCGGGCAGCGGCAGCAGGTCGGCCCGGTCGAGGCGGCTGTCGGTGGCGGCCCACGCCCCGGTGAGCGGGGGAGGCACGGTGGCGGGCTCGCGTACGGGCCGGATCAGCCGGGGCGGCCGGGGCCGGGGGATCACCATCGGTCCATTGTCACCCGCCGATGTCAGCCGTTCCCGCATCTCCGCACCCGCCGCGCGCCGCCGCCATGGTCGACTCCGAGGGAGTCGGGGCGCCCGCCGGGGCGATCGGCCAGGGCGGGTGACCCAGCGCACCGCACCCCGGGCCTCCACCCCGAGAGGGACCCGGGGTGCCTCCGGGGATGACCCTGGACGTACCCGGAATCACTCCGGCGAGGGGCGAAAGTGTCGGTGGTGGGGGATAGGTTTCTGGGCATGGGAGAGCGCAGCGACCGGTTGGACGTGCAGGTCAACGTGGGTGACCGGGTGGTCCAGGTGCGAGTGGCCGGCGAGGTCGACATCGCCACCGTGGCCGCGTTCCGATCCGCGCTGTGGTCCGCTCCGGCGGGCTCGGTGCTTCAGCTCGACATGTCCGGCCTTCGGCTGCTCTCCGCCGCCGGTGTGCGCACGCTGCTCGCCGCGCACCTGCGCGTCCGGGCCTGTGGCGGGGAGCTGATCCTCGTCGACCCGACGCCGGTGGTCGCCCGGGTGCTGCGCGCCACCGGCCTGCACCGGGTCATGACGGTGCTGGAGCCGACCCGCGTCGTCGAGGCCGCCCGTCTTCCGGCCACCCCGACCGCAGACCTGATGCTGGCCGCCTGACCGCGGCTCCTCGCACGTCTGTCCGTGAGGCGGTGCGGGGGCCGCCGGCGTCGGCCGGCGACCCCCTCTGGAGAGTCGGTCAGCGCACGTCGAGCAGGTCGACGACGAAGACCAGGGTCTCGCCCGGCTTGATGACGCCGCCCGCGCCGCGGTCGCCGTACCCGAGGTGCGGCGGAATGGTGAGGCGACGCCGGCCGCCGACACGCATGCCCACCACGCCCTGGTCCCAGCCGGCGATGACCTGGCCGCCGCCGAGCGGAAACTCGAACGCCTCGCCACGGTTCCACGACGAGTCGAACTCGTTGCCGCTGGAGTGCGACACGCCGACGTAGTGCACGCTGGCGAGCTGACCCGGCTGCGCCTGCGGGCCCTCGCCCACGGCGATGTCCTCGATCACGAGGTCGGCCGGCGGCGCACCCTCGATCGGACCCACCTCGGGCTTGCCCGAACGGGCGCCTGCTGCCTGGTTCATGCGGGGATCTCCTGCCGTGTTGGGTGATGTGTCCGGTCACCGTCGATCCTGCCGGATCACACCCCGCCAATGTGCAGCGGACCCACCACCCCGCCGCTCCCGCCCT
>NZ_WBKR01000322.1 GCF_008868155.1 Micromonospora sp. ALFpr18c | reverse complement strand
CGGGCCGGGCCGGATCGCTGCCGGGGCGACGGACCGACCCGCCGGCGCGGACCCGGGTCGCGGATACGGCGACGGCCGGCGGGGCGGATGCCCTCGCCGGCCGTGGCTGCCGGGTGGTGCGACCCGGGACCGTCAGGCGTGCCGTGGCACGGTCAGAAGGCCTCCTCCGGGAGGTCCATGATGTCGAGGTCGGCACCCTCGATGATCCGCCGGTCGGCACCGATGCGCGGCAGCACCTCGCGGGCGAAGAAGCGCGCGGCGGCCACCTTGCCGGTGTAGAACGCCTTGTCGCTGGCGGAGACGTCGCCCGCGAGGGCCTTCAGCGCCACGTCGGCCTGCTTCTGGAGCAGCCAGCCGACCACCAGGTCACCGATGGCCAGCAGGAAACGTCGGCTGCTCAGCCCGACCTTGTAGAGCGCGCGGGTGTCGCCGCCCTGCGCCTCGCCCAGCCACCCGGTCAGCACGCCGAGGATGGTCTGGATCTCGGCGAGCGCCTTGCCGAGCGCCTGCCGCTCCTCCTTGAGCTGGCCGTTGCCCGCCTCGGAGGAGATGAACTCCTGGATCTCGCCGGCGACCGCCATCAGCGCCTTGCCGTTGTCCCGGACGATCTTGCGGAAGATCAGGTCCAGGCTCTGGATGGCCGTGGTGCCCTCGTACAGAGTGTCGATCTTGGCGTCCCGGACGTACTGCTCCAGGGGGTAGTCCTGGAGGAAGCCGGAACCACCGAAGGTCTGCAGGGCCTCGTGCCCGAGCAGCTCGTACGCCCGCTCCGAACCGACGCCCTTGACCAGCGGCAGCAGCAGGTCGTTGACCCGCTTCGCCAGCGTGGTGGCCTTCTCGTCGCCGGCCGCCTCGGCGATGGCGACCTTGTCCTGCCAGGTGGCGGTGTAGAGGACCAGGGCGCGCAGACCCTCGGCGTACGACTTCTGCAGCAGCAGCGAGCGGCGCACGTCCGGGTGGTGGGTGATGGTGACCCGCGGGGCGGTCTTGTCCGCCTGCTGGATGAGGTCGGCGCCCTGCACCCGGTTCTTCGCGTACTCCAGGGCGTTGAGGTAGCCGGTGGAGAGGGTGGCGATGGCCTTCGTGCCGACCATCATCCGGGCGTACTCGATGATCATGAACATCTGCCGGATGCCGTCGTGCTTGTCGCCCAGCAGCCAACCCTTGGCCGGTACGCCGTGCTCGCCGAAGGTCACCTCGCAGGTGTTGGAGACCTTCAGGCCCATCTTGTGCTCGACGTTCGTGGCGTAGACGCCGTTGCGCTCGCCCAACTCGCCGGTGGTCTCGTCGAAGTGGAACTTCGGCACCACGAACAACGACAGCCCCTTGGTGCCCGGACCGCCGACACCCTCCACGCCCACCGGGCGGGCCAGCACGAAGTGCACGATGTTGTCGCTCAGGTCGTGCTCACCCGAGGTGATGAAGCGCTTGACGCCCTCGACGTGCCAGGTGCCGTCCGGCTGCTGGACGGCCCGGGTGCGGCCGGCGCCGACGTCCGAGCCGGCGTCCGGCTCGGTGAGCACCATGGTCGAGCCCCACTGCTTGTCGATGAAGAGCTTCGCCCACGCCTTCTGCCGTTCGGTGCCCTCGACGTGCAGCACGTGCGCGAAGGACGGGCCGGAGGCGTACATCCAGACCGGGGCGTTCGAGCCGAGCACCAGCTCGGCGAGCGCCCACCAGAGGGCGCGCGGCGCGTTGGTGCCACCCAGCGCGGGCGGCAGATCCAGGCGCCAGAACTCGGAGTCCATGAATGCCTGGTAGGACTTCTTGAACGACTCCGGCAGCGGCGCGGTGTGCGTGGCCGGGTCGAAGACCGGTGGGTTGCGGTCGCTGTCCGTGTAGCTGGCGGCCAGATCCTCGCGGGCGAGGCGGTCGACCTCGGCGAGGAAGCTCCGGGCGGTGTCGGTGTCGAGATCCGAGTACGGCTCCTGGCCGAACGCCCGGTCCGCCCCGAAGACCTCGAACAGGTTGAACTCGAGATCCCGGAGGTTGCTCTTGTAGTGGGTCATGCTCACTGGCCCCGCTTCCGGACAGGTGTTACCGATCAGTAACCCCGACTGTATTACTCGCGGGTAGGCAGCGACAAGCGGATCACCCAAGTGACGGCGATTACACACACGCTTGTGACAAACGCCGGTCAGTTCTCGGCCGCGCCGACCTCCCAGCTCGGTACGGCCGCGGCGGCCCCGGTACGGGCGCCCACGTACTCCATGAGGACCAGCGCGATGTCGTCGTCGAGGCGACCGTGCACCCACTCCACCAGGGCGGTCTCCAGCGAAGCCAACCCGTCGGCGACCGTGCCGTGCCCGAGCAGCCGCCAGGCCCGGTCGGCAGTGGGGAAGAACTCGCCGTCCCGCCGGGCCTCACCGAGGCCGTCGGTGAACAGCAGCAGCCGGTCACCGGGCTCCAGGCGCTCCACCCGGGGGCGGACCACCGGCATGAACCCGAGCGGGGGCGCCGGCGCCGGCGGCTCCAGTGGAATCACCGCACCTCGACGCAGGAGCAGCGGTGGCGGGTGCCCGCAGTTGACGATGGTGAGCGTGCCGCCCCGCTCCTCGACCAGTGCCGCCGTCACGAAGTCCTCGTCGCCGACGTTGCGGGCCACCGCACGATCCAGGTCGGCGACGACCGCGCGCAGGTCCGCCCGCTCGTAGGCCACGTGCCGGTACGAGCCGAGGACGATGCTGGCCAGCCGGACCGCGTCCAGGCCCTTGCCGCGTACGTCGCCGATGATCATGCGCACCCCGTAGGGCGTGTCGATCGCCTCGTACAGGTCGCCGCCGATCTCGGCGGTCGCCGTGGAGGAGATATAGCGCCCGGCGACCGAGAGCGTGCCGACCTGCGGGCCGAGCGGACGCAGCACCGCCTGCTGGGCCACCGAGGCGAGCTTCGACAGCTCGGCGATGTGCTCGGCCTGCCGCTGTCGTACCGCCGCCACCGCCACGGCCAGGCCGGTGGCCAACGCGACCCCGACAACGTTGACCGAGGTGACCAGCGCCATCTTCGGCTCGATGACGGCGAAGCCGGCCCCGATCACCGTCGCCGCGACACCCACCCCCAGCACCACCTGCCAGGACGCCAGGGCGGCGGCCAGGACCGGTGCGGCCGCCAGCAGGGCGATGTAGTGCGCGGGACGGCCGTCCGCCGCCTCGACCGCCGAGACGATCAGGAGCAGCGCAACGGCCGCGCCGAGGCCGGCGCGGGATCCGGGGCTCAGTGGGCGGCGGCCCGACTGGAGGAGTCGCGTGGGTACGAGGGACAGCATGCCTGATCCGCGTGAGCGGGTGAATGAACCTGGCCCGTCGTCCGAGAAGGTTCTGACCGGCCGGCTCGGGTGTCCGGCCGGATCGGCGGGAACCGGACCGCTCAGCCGAGCACCTCGTAGCGCACGGTGAGCGCGCCGACGTCGACCGACGCGATGCTGGCGAACGCGGCCCGGGAGAGGTCCAGACAGCGCCCGTCGATGAACGGGCCACGGTCGTTGATCCGTACCACGACCGACTTGCCGTTGGCCGGGTTGGTCACCCGGACCTTGGTGTTGAAGGGCAGCGTCTTGTGCGCGGCGGTCAGTGCGTCCGGGTTGAACGACTCACCGTTCGCGGTGAGCTGCCCGTCGGAGTAGAACGAGGCACCGCACGAGCCGCTGTCGAGCACCTTCGCCGCCGCGGTGGTCTTCTTCGCGGTCGGGCTCGGCTTCGGCGACGCGGTGCGGGCCTTGGCCCGGGAGGCGGCCTGCGCCGACCGGCTGGCCGACGGGCTGGCCGTCACGCTCGGCGAGGCGCTGGCGCTGGGGGATGCGGCCGGGGA
>NZ_WBKR01000321.1 GCF_008868155.1 Micromonospora sp. ALFpr18c | reverse complement strand
CCCGGCGGGCGCCGGGGTGCCGGCGCAGCGCGCGGTGGCGGTCGATCCGGCGGTGGAGCTGGAGCTGGCCCGCCGGATGGCCGACGAGGCCGACCGGCACGGGCATCAGGCGGAGCTGCTGGCCCAGCGGCCCGCGCTGCTGCCCACGTGGTCGCCGCTGGCCCGTGCGGTCGCCGTGTACGCCGGGTGCGGGGCCGCCGGCGGGGTGCTCGTGCTGACCTTGGTGCTCGCGTCCGGGGTGGGGCTGGTCGACGGCTTCACGCTCGGCGCGTGGATCTGCGCGGGGTTGCCGGCGGTGGCGTTCTTCGGTGGTTACCTGGTGCTGGGCCGCTGGGGCCGACCCGCCATCGTCGCCGGCACCCCGCCGCGGTACCTGCCGCTCGGGTTCCTGATCTGTTTCCTGCTGGTTCCGATGGCGTACTGCGCCTATCTGCTACTGGTCCGCGGCCTGCGCTGACCGGGGAATCCTGCTGAGGAGAGTGTCATGACCACCATCCACACCACGACCCCCGCCCCTCCGGTCGTCGCTCGCGACCGGAGCCGGGCCGGTCGGCGAGCAGCAGCAGCACTGCCACTGACCGGCGGCACGCCCGGCACCGGACTCGCTCCACTGTGCTCACTCGCGTGCCGTAGTCTCGCGTCCCGAGCGGTACCGATTCGCACTCCGTCCTCGGGTGGCCGATGCTCGGGAACCTCGGACCTCGATGTCTCGCGAGCGGCAGGTCGAAAGGTTGGTCAGAGAATTGCAGGGACAGACGACTAGCACCGTTGAGCCGCCGTCGGCGTGGGACCGGGCGGCCGGCTCGCCGGCACGCGCCGACGCTGCCGCGGGGGCGGCTACATCCCGCTCCGATCAGGAGTCGGGGCTGTCGGTCGTCGCGGCGTCACGGCAGGCCGGCCCCGGCGCGGTGGCCGCGGGGTTCGGGCTGATCGCCGCCGGCGCCGTCGCCGGCTGGATGATCTGGCGGAGCGGCGCCGCCGCGGCCAAGATCCAACCCAAGGACACCACGGCCGTCTTCCTCACCCTGCTGGTGTTCGCCGCGGCGGTCGAGCGGATCCTGGAACCGTTCTCGCGGTGGCTGCCGGGACGCGCCGCCGAAGCCGCGTTGGCGCAGACGGTGACCGACGTGAACGGCCGCGTCGACGGCCCGACGGAGGCCGACCGTGCGGCGGTCACCACGGCCACGGCGGCGGTGGCGCAGGCGAAGGCCAACCGCACGATCGTCGCGTGGGGGCTCGCGAGTGGACTGGCAACCGTAGCGTCCAGCGCCGGCGGGTTCTACGTGCTGCACGCGGTCGCGGGTTCCAACTGGAACGGGGTGGCGGTCTGGGTCGACGCCATTGTGACCGGTGTGATGGTCGGCAGCGGCACCAAACCGGTGCACGACCTGATCAACCGGGCGCAGAACGGGCCGCCGTCGGCCTAGAGCGCAGTCCGGGCACTCCCCGGGGCCGGCGCGCCTGCCCGCTGCCGATCCGCGTCCTGCGTCGAGGTGTTGGCGGCGTGCGCGGCGGCAGTGAGGATCTCGTCGCGTTCGCTGTCGGTGAGACCTTCGTCCTCCAGCAGGCCCAGCAGCAACACCGTCCGCGCGACGATCACCGCCGCACTGTCGGGCACCGGTGGGCGCTCCCCGAGTGCCGCCCAGACCAGCGCCTCGGCCAGCACCGGGTCGACGTCGCGCCCGGTCGCGTCGAAGCGCTCGCGGACGGACGCCACGAATCGGATCACCGGCGCCCGATCCTGTCCGGCGACGAACCGCCGCCGGACCGCCACCAGCAACGCCCCGGCGAGCAGGTCGGCGTACCGCCGCCAGTCCGCCTCGGCGAACCGGTGCAGTCGCCGTTCGTGACCGCGCAGCCGCCCGGTCAGGAGGCCGCGCAGGGCTGCGTGCGGGTCGGTCACCATCGTGTCTCCCTGATGCGCTGTCGTCGGCTCATCTTTCGGTGGCGTCGGCGGGCCACCAGGGCGCTCGCCAGGTGGCTACCTCGGGCGATGTCGTCGGTGCTGGTGCTGGTGCTGGCGGCCCGGCGGGGTGCGGGCGCTGCCGCCGGCTCGCCGACCAACGCCGCCACCGAACGGTCGATGCGGCAGCCACCGACCGCGAGTCGGGCGACGACCAGGTTCAACCGGGTGATCGCCGCCGCGAAGTGTCGGGCCGCGACCGCGTCCGCCACGATTCGGGTACGTCGCAGCCGGTCCTCGGCCGCCCCCAACCGCCAGCGGACACGGGCGGCCAGTGCGGCGGCCCGATCCGCGTCAACGCGTGCGGCCCGCAGGCCGGCGAGCAGTTCCCCGGCCGAGCTTTGCGGCGTGCCGTTGGCGGGCCGACCTGCCTCCCGATCCGTGGCCAGTCCGGCATAGACCAGGCTCAACGCCCGCCAGCACTCGGTGACCGCGTCCTGCCAGGGCAGCCGTCGCCCGGGCGACCCCGCCCCATGCAACTGCGCGCCGGCCCGGTCGGCTGCGGCGATCGTGGCCAGCCACGCGTCGCGCAGGTCGTCCACTGTGTCGGCGGTCATTCGCCAGCCTCCGCCGTGGACTTGACCAGGAGGGCGAAGCGCACATCGGTGCAGGGGTAGTCCGCGCCGCACCCGCAGACCCACCGGCGCACCACGCGGGGTGGATGGGCGAACAGGGTGTCGTCGGCATCCTCGACGTCCTGATCGGACACGAGGCGGTGGTGTTGTTCGGGTTGGGCTGGGGGTTCGCTCGGGCGTTCGTCGGGTCGATCGGGCATCGAGGGCTCCCGTCGGGTCGGTCTCCTTGCTGAGGTTCGTGGGTCGGGGCGGCGTGCGGGCACGCCCCGGCACGCCCGGCCGGACGGGGGGACCGACCAGCCGGGCGCTCTCTGCGCGGTGGGGAAGAACCAACTCCGGGTTTGCAGACCTGGGAGCCGGCTGAAGAGAGCTTATATAACAGGTCATGTACACGCAAGCACTCTCCGCACATTGCTTGCTATACAAAGTTGCTCGTGATCGAATGGCGGGGCAGACCTGGGAGACACCAATGCCCGCCAAGGCCAAGTGGGCGCTGATCGCCGACGGCATCCGCGCTCAGATCAAGTCCGGCGAACTCGCGCCCGGCGACAAGCTGCCCTCGACCTCCGAGTTGTGCCGTCGGCACGACGTCTCGGCGATTGTCGTTCGTCAGGCCATCAACGCGCTCAAGATCGAGGGCTTGGTGGAGGGTGTCGGTGGCGTCGGAGTGTTCGTCGCCGAGCGCTGAGCCTCGCGAGTTGCCGTCGACTACATGAGATTTTGGACCCGTTTCCGTTCGACGTGAACGGACAGTGTCCAAGATCAGCGGAATTCGAGGTCACGGCTGGGCAATCACCCGGTCGCGCTGGGTGCGCGGATCTCGTACGCTCCCATGTGGTCTCCGCCGGTGCGGTGGTGGAGGCGATGGTCGACCACGGGGAGGGTGCGCGTGAGCGCAGCACAGATCATCGCGAGGTTGGCGGCGGCGTCGCAGAAGCTCGACGAGGCGAAGGCCAAGATCGCAGCGGCAGCGCAGGACGCGGCCGAAGCTCGGGCACTCGTCGCGGGCGCGTTGGAGGGTGTGGCCGCCGGCCCTCTCATCGGCATGATCGACGCGTACCGGCAGGCTCTCGCGCAGGCATCCCAGGGCGGCGAGCCGGCCAAGCAGCACGTCCAGGAGACGATCGCCAAGGTCCGAGCGCTGGTCGGGTAGCCCCGGCGCATTGCTGCGCCGGGGCCCCCTCAGAACCGTGCGTGCGACTTTCACCGCACACGGCTCAAGCAAGCCCCGAGGGCGTTGGGCTGGGCGGGGTTGCTGGGCCGCTGCCGG
>NZ_WBKR01000320.1 GCF_008868155.1 Micromonospora sp. ALFpr18c | reverse complement strand
GTGGGAGATCCGGGCGGCGTTCGGGTACCGCGACTTCGCCGACCCGGGGGTACACGACCCGCTCGTGGAGTTCGTGTCCGCCCGGGCCTGGATCCACGCCGAGGGCGCGGTGGCGCTGTTCGAGCAGGCCAAGGCGTGGCTGCGCCGCGGGCGGGTGCTGCTGCCAGGGGTCAGCGTGCTGGCGCGGCTGGTGGCCACGGTGCGGGAGGAGACCGACCAGCGCATGTACCGCGCCCTCGCGGAGGCCGCGGCCGGCGCCGACGTGGAGCTGCCGCTGAGGCTGCGCGATCTGCTGGAAGTGCCCGAGGGCAAGCGGTTCTCCGAACTGGAGCGGCTGCGCAAGGGTCCCCGGCGGGACTCCGGCCTCGCGATGAGCCAGCCCTGGGCCGGGTCGACGAAGTGCTGGGCGTCGGCGCCGGCGCGGCGCAGGTCCAGGCGGTGCCGGCCAACCGGATCGCGGCCCTGGCCCGCTATGGCATGGCCGGCAAGGCGCCGCTGCTGAAGAACCTGGCCGAGCCGCGAAAGACGGCCACGCTACTGGCCACCGTTCGGCGGTTGGAGGCCGCCGCGGTCGATGACGCGCTGGACCTGTTCGACTCGCTGATGGCCACCCGGCTGATCAGCCCGGCCCGGCGGGCCATGGACAAGGCGCGGCTGGCGGCCATGCCCCGGCTGGAGAAGGCGTCCGCAACGCTGGTCGCGGTGACCCGCACCGTGCTGGAACTGCTGGACTCCGCGGCCGGGCCTCGGGAACAGGTCGCCGGCGCGGTGGCCACCGTGGCGGAACTGGTGCCCGACGAGGACTCGTGGGAGGCGGACAACCGGCAGGCCATCGCCGCCCGCTACGGCGTGGTCCGGCCGTTCGTCCGGTTGTTGGCCGAGACACTGCCGCTGCACGCCGCGCCGGCCGGAGTGACGCTGCTGACCGAGATCCGCGGCGGCCTGCCGACCCTGCTGCGCCGCCAGATCAGCCGCAAGCCGTTGACCACAGCGGACCTGAACATGGCCCTGGTCCCGCCGATGTGGCGCCGCGCGGTATTGGACAACCCGGCCCTTGACGGGGCGGCCGACCGGGACGCCTACGTGATGTGCCTGCTCACCCAGTTGCACGGCGCGCTGCGCCGCCGGGACATCTTCGCCGAACCGTCTCAGCGCTGGACGGACCCGCGAGCGAGGCTGCTGGACGGCCCGGACTGGGCCGCGGTCCGCGAGGACGTGCTGGCCGGCCTCGGCCTGACCACCCCGGTCGAGCAGCACCTCGCGGAGTGCGCCATCGCGCTGGACGCGGCCTGGAGGCAGCTCGCGCAGCGCATCGAGGAGGCCGGCCCGGACGCCAGCGTGCGGGTGATGCCCGGCGAGGCGGCCCGGATGCGGCTGTCGGTACAGCGGCTGGAGAAGCTCGGCGATCCGCCGTCGTTGGTCGACCTGCGCAAGCGGGTCGCCGCGATGCTGCCGGTCGTCGACCTGCCCGAGCTGCTGATGGACGTGCACTCCTGGACCGGGATGCTCGACGCCTACACCCACGTCGGCAGCCTGAACACCAGCATGGACCAGCTCCCCGTCACCGTGGCCGCGCTACTGGTCGCCGACGCCTGCAACGTCGGCCTGGTCCCGGTCACCCGCCCCGGCGACCCGGCCCTGTCTCGCGACCGGCTCTCCCACGTCGACCAGAACTACGTACGCGCCGACACGCACGCCGTCGCCAACGCCCGGCTGGTGGACTACCAGGCCCGCATCGGCATCACCGACTTGTGGGGCGGCGGTCTGGTCGCCTCCGTCGACGGGCTGCGCTTCCGGGTACCGGTGCAGACCATCCAGGTCGGCTCCAGCCCGAGGTTCTTCGGCTACAAACGCGGCATCACCTGGCTCAACGCGGTCAACGACCGGTTCGCCGGCCTCGGCGCGATCATCGTCACCGGCACCGTGCGCGACAGCCTCTACATCCTCGACACCCTGCTCAACCTCGACGCCGGACCCAAGCCGGAGATGGTGGCCACCGACACCGCCTCCTACTCCGACATCGTGTTCGGCCTGTTCCGGCTGCTGGGCTACCGGTTCTCCCCACGCATCGCCGACGTGGGCGGTACCGGCTTCTGGCGGACGGATGTGCCCGGGCAGCCGGCCGGGGACTACGGGCCGCTTTCCGCGATCGCCCGCAGCAAGGTCAACCTGGACCGGATCGTCACGCACTGGCCGGACATGTTGCGGGTGGCCGGCTCCCTGATCACCAACCAGGTCCGCGCCTACGACCTGCTGCGGATGCTGGCCCGCGACGGGCACCCCACCCCACTCGGGCAGGCCCTGGCCGAGTACGGACGCATCCCGAAGACCCTGCACCTGCTCGCGATGGTCGACCCGGTCGACGAGACCTACCGGCGCACCGTGACCCGGCAGCTGAACATCGGCGAGTCCCGCCACGCCCTCGCGCGCAAGATCCTGCACGGGCACCGCGGCGACATCATGCAGCCCTACCGGGCCGGCCAGGAAGACCAGCTCGGCGCCCTCGGCCTGGTCCTCAACGCCGTGGTGCTCTGGAACTCGCGCTACATCGACCTCGCGGTTATTAATAACGTGCTGCGCGGGCAGGGCTACCCGGTGCGCGACGAGGACGCCGCCCGGCTGTCGCCGCTGGGGTACGCGTACATCAACATGCTGGGCCGCTACAACTTCCCCGCCCCGTCGGCCGAACAGCGCATCCGTCCCCTGCGTGACCCCGATGCCAAGGACGGCTGATGGGGTTGGAGTCCGGCAGCGCAACGGCGGGGGGATCCGTAATGAGGGATCACCCCGCCGTTGATCGTCAGCGGCCGTGGTGCCAGGCGGGTACCCGGAGAGGACTAGCTTGCCCGGCGCGGCCCCAGACGACCACCGAGACGAACGCGGCGGCGGCTTCGCGAGACCACCCGACGACGGCGGCGGCTTAAAGGTTAGCGTTGCGACGCAGGCCGAGAAGCTGCAGGTGCAGGCTGAGGAGCTGTAGCGGCCGAGGCCACCGGGGCCACCGCACGGTCCACCCGCTGCCCAGGCCTCTGCCCGGTAATGCCTGCGGCTCTAGCTAATAGGAATGTCCCCCCCAGCACCAGGGGGCCCGAGGCAATTTGTGCGTCGACACTCGGAATCTCACTGAGCGCGGCGCCAGCTGCAAGCAGGCCTGACCCCAGAGTTGCGGAAACCAATCTTCCGGTTTTGTCGTTCTGTTGTTTAGACAATCGATCATCCTCGGTCAGTTGGCAGCGTCGAGCACACGAGAGATGCGGTGAATAGCTGCCAAAGATTGACGCGGCGACACGCCGAGTCCCCAGTGTGTAGAACGTAGGGAGAAGCAGTCGGGTTCACGAACAGGGCCATGGAGGTGCAGGGCGTTCGCAAGGTGGAGGTATGCCCGTTTAGTCGATTCCGAGTAGTTGTAGGGATCGGTGCGGGTTCCGGCTGTTTCGTCGTAGGGTTTGCGCGATGGAGGTGATGCCGGCCAGGCGGAGCAGGCTGATCGCGGTGTTGCGGAGGGTGGCCAGGGCGCGGGGTGCGTTGCCGGCCTGTAGGCGGCTGGCGTCTTCGCGGTAGGTGGTGTCGCGGATGTGGTGTAGGACCTCGATGGACCAGTGACCGCGGAGCCAGTCGGCCAGCTCAGCGGGTCCGGCTTGCTCGGCGGTGAGGTTGGTGATGGCGTAGACGGTGACGGTGGACCAGCGATCGGTGGCCGGGTTGTAGCGGCGGCGGCGGATCCGTAGGGCCTGGCTGGCGTGCGGGAAGTCCAGGGCGAGGGGGCCGAGTACGGCAGCCGCCATTTGCTAGTTGGCCAGGGCATAGTCTCGGTTGAGTCGGGTGCGTTGGTGGAACCAGCGTGCTCGGGCTTGGTGGCGGCGTCGCCAGTTGCGCCAGTGGGTGTCGTGGTCGGTGGGTTTCGGTCGGTGCCA
>NZ_WBKR01000319.1 GCF_008868155.1 Micromonospora sp. ALFpr18c | reverse complement strand
GCGTCGTCGCTGTGGGGGTTGGCGGCGGGGGCGGGGTTGCGGGTTCGTCGTGCTGATCGCATGGGCTTGACTCCTAGTCTCGGACCGCCAGCCGCAGGGGCGGTGGGGTCCTGGGTTTCAGATGAGGGCTGGCTCTCCGCAGGCGGCACCGCCGTCACGTCGGACTGGCGGTGCCGCCTGCGGAGCGAGGCCGTGGAGGCACGGAGCACGCCGATGCCGGTTAGCGGGAACTCACTGGCACCCTGGCCTCAGCCGGCGCGCCATCACTGGCCACGTCGATAGACCAAGGGGCCTTCTCCCGCTACCACCTGTACGGGCACAGCAGCAGCCGCAGGGCGGCGGCTGCCTGTTGGGGGACGACGCCGTTGCCGAGGATCCGCAGCGCGCGAGTGCGCGGCAGCCCCAGGTGAGGTTCGGTGACGTGGCCTGGGTCGAGGCCCATGAGCCACTCCACGAACCGGGGTGCGAGGACGGGTTTGCCGTGCCGGCCGATCTGCGTGGGTTCCGGTGCGGGCCGGCCGAGCAGCCGCTCCCAGCGCGCGACCGCGTCGGCGTAGCCGCCCCACCGCTGCTCGTCGGGCCGCCCGAGCCCGGCGATGGTGGTGCGCAGATCCGCGCCGCCGTCGCCGTGCCGCCCGGGACCGCGCCCGTCGGACGCGCGCGGGGTGGGCAGGGTACGGGCCGGGACCCGCACCGCCGCGGAAGGGAGGGTGAGGTCGCCGTGCGAGCCGCGCTGCCCTGGGCAGCCTTTCGCGCCGTCGGTGGCCCGTGGGGTGGGCAGCAGCACCTGCGACAGCGGGGGCCGGAACCCGGCCCCCGCGCGTCGTCCGGGAGTACCGGTGTCACTCGCCCTGGGAGTGGGCAGCAGCCGCGCGGCACCGGCCCGCGTATGCCCGTGGTGACCGGCGGGAGCGATGCGCCCCGCGGTGGGGGTGAGCAGGAGGCCGTGGGTGGAGCCTGACGGTTCGATGAGATCGGGCAGCCCGTGCTGGTGGCCGGGGCCTTTGCCGTCACGGGCGCACGGTGTCGGCAGCGTCCGCACCCCCTCCCAGTCGTCCGGCAGGCGCGGCCAACAGGAACAGCCTGTCCCGGCGGTGGGCGGCGCCGATGTCGGACGCCCGTAGGCACGTCCACCTCGTGTCGTACCCGATCGCGGCCAGGTCGGCTTCGACAACGTCGAAACCTCGCCGCAGGAGCGCGGCGACGTTCTCCACGAACACGAGCGGCGGTCGAAGCACGCGAACGGCGTCGGCGACAGCACTCCACAGGCTGGAGTGCTCTCCGGTGATGCCAGCACGCTTGCCCGCGTTGGAGATGTCCTGACACGGGAACCCGGCCGTGAGAACGTCGACCGGTCCAACGCGGGTCCAGTCGACGGCGCGGATGTCACCGAGGTTGGGCACGCCGGGCCAGTGGTGGGCACAGACGGTGCGGGCGTGCCGATCGGTTTCGGCGTACCAGGTGAGGTGGCCGCCGAGCACCAGCTCGACGGCCATGTCGAGACCGCCGTAGCCGGTGCACAGCGATCCGATGCGCGGTGCGGGTCGATGGTCAATCACGCACCTCCCCGGCGTCGAGCGTCGGAGTCTCACCGCGCGCGGCCAACCGCAGAAGGCAGCAGCTGTGCACTCCCGCCGCGCGGCTCGGGTGGCGGTGGGCAGGCGCACTCACGCGACCACCCCTCCCCCGAGGGTGTCCCCCAGGCTTCCTGAACCCGAGTCGGTCTGGCTCTTGATGAACACGAGGACGTCCTCGTGCGCGATCAGGTGCATCGGGGTGCCAGCGGCCCGCGCCTTGCGGACGGCCTGGAGTTGGAAGAACGACGGGCGGGCGACGAGACCGCCGTCGCGGACGGCGGCGAGCAGCGCCACGCACCGATCCACAGGGGTGAGGCCGGCGCGGATGCCGGCGCCGATGACGGCCGACGGCAGGTCGACCAGTTCGCCGTGCTTGCGCCACGGTCGGGCGGTCACGACGACGACGCCACCGGGGCGCAGGAGGGTGTGGCAGCCGGCGAGGATCTGGGCGAACCCGTCGGCGAGTCCGGTGAGGTCGCGGTAGGCGAGGTTCCCGCGGTCGGTGCCGTCGTTGTAGGCGTTGTCGAACTTGGCCACCCCGTCGGCGCCGGGCCGGACGAGGCCGTGCACGGTCGGCCCGTACGGCGGCGAGGTCACCACGAGGGCGACCTGCCCGGTCAGGGCCGCCGGCACCAGCGACAGGATGCTGGTGGCGTCGCCGCGGATGACGCCGGCGCGGCCGGTCGCGCCCTGGGTGTGGGCGTGCTTGATGTTGGCGTCGGCGATGTCGGACCAGCGTGACTCGTACTCCACCCCGATCGCGTCGCGGCCGGCGTGGATCGCCTCGACCAGGGTGGTGCCGATCCCACACATGGGGTCCAGCACCAGGTCCCCGGGCTTGGTGTAGGCGGTGACGGCGTGCGCGGCGATCGCGGGGAGCATCCGTGCCGGGTGCTGCACGGACTCGCGGACGTACCGGCCGCGGCGCTGGACGGGGCCGGTGGACTGGGCGGTCGCCCACACCGACAGGCCCTCCGGGCCGGGAGTAGCCCGGTGGCGTCCGATCGGGTCGGGGCTCGTGGCGGCAGTGGTCGTGGTCTGCTCGTGGGACGGTTCGGGGGTGTGTGCGCGGTGCCTAGCCACGGCGACCACCGCCCTCGCGTCCGTTCCGGCGGGGGGCCGGGCGCTGGGTCTGGCTGAACACCATCAGGTCCGCGTGGATCCGCAGGTGCGCCACCCGCCACCGGTCGCTCACGGCGGTGGTGAGGGTGAGCAGTTCCTCGTCGGTGACGTGGTAGACGAACGCGTCCCCGTCGGTGTCGGCGGTGACCGCGACAAGGTGCTGCAGGTAGCCCAGTCCGAGGCCAGCGGCGGCTTGGACCACGCCGGAGAAGTCCTCCGGGCCGGCGGTGGTGCCGGCCGGGACGGTGACGACGAGGATCAGGCAGCCGCCCGGCTGCAGCAGCTGGGCGCAGGCGGCCAGCAGCCACGCCAACCGGACCCGGTTGGTAGCGGCGTTGGGGTCGAGGGGCCAGCAGGCGACCACGAGACTGGTTGCCTGCTGCAGGGAGCCGCCGGACGGCAGGCCGGCGACCGTGTCGGCCGGTGGGTGCAGGTCCGGGTCGGTGAGGTCGTCCCCGAACCAGGCGCCCATCTCCGGCAGGTCCTCCTCCTCGTCCGCGTCGCCGGTGATCCCGCTGGCGAGCGGGACGGGAGTGGCCGGGCCGATGATGAGGCTGGACGCGTCGGTGAACCACGCCGGGTGGTGCCGGCGGGCCCCGGCCGCACAGGTGGAGGTGAGGGCGTGGTCGGTGGTGAGGTCGACGACCGCCTCGCCGGGGCGGCTGTAGGCGGCGATGAGGCGGTCGGCCAGTCGGGTGCCGATGCTGCGTCCGGCGTCGCCCGGGGTGCGGGCGGTGCGCCAGACGGTGAGCGGTACCGGCGGGTCGCCGGCGACCAGGTCGGTCGGTGTCGGGTCGACCCCGGCCAGGAGGCCGGTGTCGACGATGGGATCGTGCTGCGGGTTGTGGTGCTGCGGCGTGTGCTCGCTCATGTGGTGTCGGCTCCGCGCCGCGCCGTGGTGCGCTGACACCCTCAAACCGGTGTTTGTGAGCTGTGGCGAACACATAGCGATCTCACGAATGTCTGACAACCGATTCCTGTCCGCTCGGCTGGCCTGTCCTTTCTCATCTGACCTGCTCTTTTCTCAATGTTTCTGCTCCGACTGGCAGGTTTTCTCAGTCAAGGTGCTCCGGCTGTCTGTGAGTCGATGGCCGTCAGGCGGTTTCTCAGAGGGTGGTTCGGAGTGTTAGGTCCGTTTCTGGGCGAGGGTGAATACTCCGGGCTCGTCTTCGGTGAGGACCTGGCGGTTGACCATGCGTTTCAGCTTCGCGCGGGTGCCTTCGACGTGTTTCGGT
>NZ_WBKR01000318.1 GCF_008868155.1 Micromonospora sp. ALFpr18c | reverse complement strand
GTGGGGGTGCTGACGCTTGCGGCGGCGGCGTCTCGGGCGGTTTCGCGGGGCATCAGTCGGCCGGAGCGGTAGCCGATGCCGATGCCGGCGATCAGCACGAAGATCGCGCCGAAGGTCTGCAGCGAGCCGATCAGGGCACCGCCCAGGCCGAGAAGGGGCGCGGCGATGATCAGCATGACGCCGTCGCCGAGGCTGAACGAGCCCGAGCGGGCCACCGCCCAACCGGTCAGGAACCAGCCCACGCTGTAGAACGTCGCGCCGAGCAGGACCAGCGACCGGGCGGAGGTGCCGAAGACCGGCGTCTGCTCCTCCAGCCCGGCGAACGGCAGCATCAGCACGGTGCCGGCGATGCTGACCAGCAGGCCGGCGGCGGCCACCCGGCGGCTGCGGGTCGCGGCCAGCAGCCCGGTGAGCGCCAGCAGGGCGAGCAGGCCGAGCCAGACCGCGGCCACCCAGCCGATCAGGTACACCGCGCGGCCGTCGGCCGGATACGGGTCGTTGCCCACCCCTCCGTCACTGGCCATCGCCACCGCGCCGTAGAGGATGGCGTACGCGGGCAGCAGCCACACCGCGGCCCGCGCGAAGCGGCGCACCGACCAGGCCCAACTGGCGTTCGTGGCCGGGCCGGCCGGGGTGGGCTCACCGACGAACGGCAGTACGCCGAACCCGCCACCGGTGCGCCGGGAGCCCAGCGGAGCCGCCGGGTCGTGCGCGCCGGGCACGGGGGTCGAGGACCACATCCGATTCGCCGGATCCTTCATGCGTCACCTCGCTCGTCGTCGAGCGGTGCACCGACGCGCCGGGGCGCCCCGATTGCCTGGTCACCACCCGTCCTAGGACCGATCGTGGCAGGCGTCGGAGCGCCCCATGAGTCTTTCTCGCATTTACCCGGCCTGGTGGCCGGCAGACTGGATCAGCCGCGCTCGCGCTGGTCGGCCGGGTCCTCGACGAGGCTGGCCGGCGACACCGGCTCCGGGGCGGGCAGCCCCTGCTGACCCTTGCCGCCGGTGGCCTGCGCCTCGGCGACGCGTACCTCATCGTGGATCTGCTGAGCGGCGGCCGCCGCGGCCTGCGCGGCCTCCGCGGCCTCGCGCTCGACCTGGCTCGCCTGGTCCGCGGCCTCCGGTGCGGGCAGGTCCCCCACCATCTGGCTCAGCCCGCCGAGCGCGCCACCCATCCCCTCCAGAGCCTTGGTCAGCTCGGCCGGGACGATCCAGACCTTGTTGGCGCTGCCCTGGGCGATCTGCGGCAGGGCCTGCAGGTACTGGTAGGCGAGCACCTTCTGGCTCGGGTTCGCCTGGTGGATCGCGTCGAAGACCGTCCGGATCGCCTTCGCCTGACCCTCGGCCTGCAGGATCCGGGCCTGCCGGTCACCGTCGGCCCGCAGCACCGCGGACTGCTTGTCACCCTCGGCGGTGAGGATCACCGACTGCTTGTGGCCCTCGGCCGTGAGGATCGCCGCGCGGCGGTCCCGCTCAGCGCGCATCTGCTTCTCCATCGAGTCGCGGATGCTGGCCGGCGGCTCGATCGCCTTGATCTCCACCCGGGTCACCTTGATGCCCCAGCGGCCGGTCGTCTCGTCCAGCACGCCGGAGAGGTGCCGGTTGATCTCGTCGCGGCTGGTCAGCGCCCGCTCCAGGTCCAGCGAGCCGATCACGTTACGCAGCGTCGTGACGGTGAGCTGCTCGATGGCCTGCAGGAAGCTGGAGATCTCGTAGGTCGCGCGGACCGAGTCGACCACCTTGAAGTAGAGGACGGTGTCGATCGAGACCACCAGGTTGTCCGAGGTGATCACCGGCTGCGGCGGGAAGCTGACCACCTGCTCCCGCATGTCGACCTTGGTGCGGACCGCGTCGATGAACGGCACCAGCAGGTTGAGGCCGGGGTTGAGGGTGCGCTTGTACTTGCCGAGCCGTTCCACCACGTCCTGGCGCTGCTGCGGCACGATCCGCACCGCCTTCGCCAGCGTTATCACGGCGATCAGCGCCACCGCGATCACCAGCACCCCGATTACCGTCATCCCGTTCACCCTCTCGCTTCCGGCAGCTCGCCGGCGGAAGAAACGTCGTCCTGCCAGACCAGGGCGGTCGCGCCCCGGACCTTAATCACCCGAACCCGTTGACCAGGGTCGTAAACCTGCGTCGTGTCGTACGAGCGGGCGCTCCAGAGCTCGCCGTCAATCTTGACGAGGCCGTGCTCGGCGTCCACCCGTTCCAGCACCATCGCCGTGGAGCCCTCGATCGCCTCCACACCGAACGGCTGCTCGCCGCTGTCCAGCGCGGAACGGCGATGCCGTCGCATGACCGGGCGGGCCACCACCAGACTCAACGCCGACACCACCGCGAAGACCAGCGCCTGCACGGCCACCGGCGCGCCCAGAGCGGCAGCGCCCGCGGCGGCGAACGCACCGACCCCGAACAGAATCAGGAAAAGCGTCGTCGTGAAGATCTCGGCGACCGCCAGCACCACACCCAACACGATCCACACCACGGCGTCCACACCACGATCGTGACACGCACATGCACGCGCGACCTTCCCGGGAAGATCAGTAGGCTCGGCGAAGCCATTTCCGGCCGACCAAAACACCTGAAATCAGCGGCGCCGATCCGAGGAGACCCCCGTGACCCTGCTGCCCGAGACCGCCCGACAGATCGACACCCGGGTCGCCCAGGCACAGGCCGACGGTCACGCCCCCTCGCTGGTACTGGGCGTGGTCCGCGACGGCACACTGGCGCACGTGGCCACCGCCGGCGAGCACCCCCGCCCGGGCGTCGACCTGCAGTACCGGCTGGGCTCGATCAGCAAGACGATGACCGCCACCCTGATCATGCAGTTACGCGACGCCGGCCGGCTCGCCGTCGACGACCCGCTGGAGGAGCACCTCCCGGGTACCGGCGTCGGCACGCTCACCCTGCGCCAACTCCTCGGGCACGCCAGCGGCATCCAGCGCGAACCCGAGGGCGACTGGTGGGAGCGGACCGCCGGGGTCGACCTGACCACCCTGCTCGCCGGGCTCACCGCCGACAAGATCGCCTACCCGCCGCACGCCACGTACCACTACTCCAACCTGGCGTACGGGCTCCTCGGCGGCGTGCTCGAACGACTCACCGGGACGCCCTGGATCGACCTGCTCGACGAGCGGATCCTCACCCCGTTGCGCATGCGCCGCACCACGTACACCGAGACCGAGCCGTTCGCCCGCGGCTACGTCGTACACCCCTGGCACGACACCCTGCGCGAGGAGCCACGTACCGACACCGGCGCGATGGCCCCGGCCGGGCAACTCTGGTCGACGATCGAGGACCTGGGCCGCTGGGCCGCGTTCCTCGCCGACCCCGACCCGTCGGTGCTGGCCGCCACCACGTTAACCGAGATGTGCTCACCCGTGGTGATCAGCGACCTGGAGGCGTGGAAGAGCGGGCACGGCCTCGGGCTGGAGCTCTTCCGGGAAGGCGACCGGGTGTACGTCGGGCACGGCGGCTCGATGCCCGGCTACGTCGCCTCGTTGGCCGTACACCGACCCAGCCGTACCGCGGTGGTCGGCTTCGCCAACTCGTACGGCCTGCGCACCGGGCACATCGGCGCGCTCGGCCGGCAGCTCCTCACCCTGGTGCTGGACGCCGAGCCCGCGCCGGTCACGCCCTGGCTGCCGGCCGCCGCCGCGCCACCGGCCGAACTGGCCGAGCTCACCGGCCGCTGGTGGTGGATGGGCAGCGAGATCGAGGTGTCCGTCGATGCCGCCGGCGAACTGCGCGCCGGCCCCGTCGGTGCGCCGAATCTGCGCTTCGTGGCCGAGGGGCCGGACCGGTGGCGGGGCCACGCCGGCGACGAGAATGGCGAGATCCTCCGCGTGCTGCGCGACGGCCACGGCCGGGCAGTCGCCCTGGACATTGCCACCTTCGTCCACACCCGCACCCCCGACCAGGTGCCCTGAGTCCCGCGCTGCCCCC
>NZ_WBKR01000317.1 GCF_008868155.1 Micromonospora sp. ALFpr18c | reverse complement strand
GGCCAGATCGGCGAGGTGGTCAACAACAGGGTGGATCGGGGAAGATGAGGACACGAGCGCGGCTCCTGGAACGATCTTTAGGTCTAGACACCCGAAAGATCATCAGAGTCGCGCTCGTCCCACAACTACCTTGGACCCATCCTGAACCTGGACAGAACATCTCAAGCCGGAACAACGCCGGGGCCGTGACCCGGACTGAGGGCCGTCGCGGGCTGGTAGGAGTCCAGCGTCGGGTAGGAGTACAGCGGTGTGGTGTCGGAATGCGGAACAGGCGTGGCCCGGGGCAGCGTGGGCATCCCTGTGACGGCGAGGGTTTGCCGCGTTGCTGGGGGAGGTTGCTGACCCCAGTTCTGGGCGGGGTTCCCGGCTGACTGTGATTGCGCCTGAGCATTCTGCCCAAGAGTCATGGCCTCGCTGCACTTCTCCAGTCCCCACTTTTGTAGAGGGGTCCAGACCACGACTTTGGGGGCGGTGCCGACTCTGGCGAAGATGAATTTCATCAGATCCGCCACGGTCGGATCGGAGCCCACACCGGCACGGCGCAGCGCATCGACGTAACCAGCCATAAACCCGGCCTCTAACCTCTTTAGAAGAGCGTCCGGTACCCCATGCAAGGTTACTAGGTGGGGCGATTCACTGCACAAACTATTCAGACTGGTCATGGCGTCTTGGGTCCCGGGCGGCAACTTGCCACCGAGGTCACGAACGTGCTGTTCGGTGCGTTCGATGTAATGGATCCACTGTTGGGGAAGGCGAGCTGATTGCTGATCAAGCACGGCCAACCTTTTCAGCGGTACGGTGAGCCAACCGTCGGGCAGCGTCACGTACTCCACCAGCCCAGCTGGGACCTCCAAAAAACGGATCTCATCTGCGAACTCACCATAACGCCCGAGGGGTGCTATAGCTCTGACTCCAAAGCTGAATCCCGGCCCAAACAGGGTGTATTCTAGAAAGCTATCTGGACACTTGCCATGGGCGATACTGCGTGCAGGGGACGCGGACATGCACACCGCATTGTACGGCAGATTGGGCTCCGGCCGCATGCCATCCCTAAGAATGGACTCCAAAAGGGCGAAGTCGTACCCGCGCACCGCGCGCCAGGATAATTGCTGATCTTCGAACGCAGCATAAGAGGGACCTGCAGTCAGTGGCAGCGTCGCTTGGCTGGGGTGCGTTATATACTGGCCAGACATTAGCCATTCTCCTTATAAAAATATGTGCGAAATGAACGCAGCCGCAGGCAGCGACACTCCAACATGATCCGCGTGCACGGCCAGCACACCGATCAGCGGACCGGGACCGCCACGACGGGGGCTGCGCTGATGCTGACCTGCGCAAACGGACTATGCAATAGCCCTGGGGGTCCCTGACCCCCCACCCCAGGGCGTTCGCAAGGTAGAGATATGTCCGTTCTAGGTGATTCCTGGTAGTTGTAGGGATCGGCGCGGGTTTCGGCTGTTCTTTCGTAGGGCTGGCGCGATGGATGCGACGCCGGCCAGGCGGAGCAGGCTGATCGCGGTGTTGCGCAGAGTGGTCAAAGGGCGTCAGCCTAGACACCTGCATGATCGCCAGAAGGCCGCGCTCTTCTACGTACCCACCGGAACCGGCGTGACTATCACATAACCGAATATCCGGTCATAGCTCGATCTTGCGAATGCCCTGCCCCCCACCCAGGCACGCCGAGACAAGCTCAACGTTGCCAACCGGGGCGGTCACGCTTTCGAACTTAGAAACGGGGGAAGGCGGGTGTCTGGTTCAACCAGGGCCTGATCAAGTTCCCGTGAGTGCTGCGCCACCTCGGGCCAGTCCTCGGCCGCGGCGATGGCGCGGGCGGCGGCGTGGTCACCCCGGAAGGCCGCGCCCGCCGCCGCCAAGGCCCGACGTCGGCCGTCGCCGGGCCTTGGCGGCTCCGCTCGCGCAGCCTCGTCGCGGTCGTCCCACCCGTCGCGGGCGGTAGCCAGCCCTCCGGCGGCCGTGCCTGCGGCCTCGGTCGCCACCCGGCGGCGGTGCTCGGCGTGCCGGCGGGCCGGCAGCGGCGGTGCCAGGTCTCCAATGAACGCCTCCGGGGCTGAGGAAGGTCGGTACAGGAATTAACGTTAAAGATGATCTTGATTTCGCTGGCGGCCCCGCTGGGCGAACGTGATCAGAAGGCTCCCACCGGCCCCGTCTCCCTCGCGGCGCTGCGCGGCCTTGCGCTGGCCGCGAGTTCTCGCGCGGCGCGTTGAGGCCGCCGGGCGTAAGCAGAGGGAGATCGCCGATCGGGTGGGCTGCTCGCAGTCGTACGTTTCGAAGTGCCTGAAGCTGCTCAGGTTGCCCGAGGTGCTGCTGGCCGAGCTCGAAACCGGCCGGGCCTCCGAGGACGAGGACCTGGAGCCGGCCGGCCGGGCGAAGAAGAAGCAGGCCCTGCAGATTAAGGACGCGTTGGCGCTCGTCGACGCTGCCGGCGACGACCAGGAGGTGGTGCTGGCCGCCTACGGGTTGAGTCAGGACAGCCGGTATCACCACTGGTCTGCCGCGAGCTTGGTGTCGGAGGTGCGCCGTCAGCGGGAGCGGCAAGCGGTCATCGACGCCGCGGGTAAGAAGTTGGCCGCCGAGGGTGTTCCGGTCATCGAGCCGATTCAGCGGTTCGGCCAGGACTACTGGCAGTACCGGCTGGAGGGGGCCAAAGCCGTAGCGGCGGCCCGCAAGGCCGGCGCTCTGGCCGCCGGGGTCGACTCGTGGGGCAGCGTCACCTACTACTCGACCGCCGGGAAGCCGCGGAAGGCGGACAACCGCAGCGCGGCCGAGCAGCAGCGCATCACTGACGAGCGGGAGCGCCGCAAGGCGATGACCGCCCGGTCCGAGGCCGCCGCCGTGCTGGCCGCGACGGCCCCGAAGCTGCCGCCGTCGGCGGCGGACATCGTGGACGCGTGGCTGTGGGCACCAGGCAGTGATTGTGCGCAGCTCGCCCACAAGTGGCTGCTCGCCGCCGAGGTCGGCCCGGATCCGGCCCTGCCGAGCTACCAGTGGTGGGAGAAGGTCCGCCGCTCCGGCTGGCACACCCGGGTGCACGCCGCGCACGCCCTCGGCCTGGCCCGCCGCGAAGTCCAAGCACGTGCCACCCACCGGACCTGGACGCACGACGACGCCAGTTGGCTGGCCCGCCTGGTCGAGCACGCCGGCTACACCCCCAGCGCGTGGGAGCAGGCCCGCCTCGATGCCATCAACCCGCCCGAGAGCGAGCCGGCCAGCTCGGCCGGTCCGCAGCGCATCTCGCTGTCCTTCGACGACGTCGACGCGTGCTGCTGGTTGCTGCACTACGACGGGCAGGACGAGCCGGCCGCGTACGCCGAGCACCTCGGCGACCCTGACGGCGTCGGGGTCGCCCAGGCGTGGGCGGCCGAGGGTCTGGCCGACCGGTATGGCATCGAGGTCACCGCCTGGGCTGAGGGGCAGCTCGTGCCCGGCCGGCCGGCGTACCTCGCGGTGCACGCCGGCGACCCCACCGCCGCGGCGGTCGAGTCCGGGCCGGTGGGGGAGTGGCGGCTGCTGCACGATCCGGTCGACGGCGTGACTCGGACGATGCCGCCACGGCCGCCGCCGGCGCCGCCCGGACTGCCGCCGCGCAGCAGTGCGGCGAGCGGCGGCAGCTCCCCCTCGACCGCGGAGACGAACACATTGCGCACGGGCGCTCCGCTCGCCAGCCGACGCTTGCCGATGCGCAGCCCGAACTCAGCACCAGCCCGCGCTGCCAGCTCCGGATCTGATGTCGCTTGCGCGGCCGACTTCGGCTGTAGCGGGGTCATGGGGTTCGCGCCCGCCGCCGGCTACCTGCCCGCGCTGTCTACCCTCGCCGGCTTGGTGGCCGAGCTCTCCCGGCCGCGCACCTCGCCGCCGGCCGCTCGCCCCGCCCCGGCCCCACCGGCCTCGCGCCCGGCACCCGCGCCCCTGACGGCCCCGGTGGCGGTGCCCACCGGCAGCCCGTACGTGGTC